>JAAYGM010000169.1 GCA_012727735.1 Bacteroidales bacterium
AAATATATAATGAGAACCCCAATGAGCGTGAGATCGACAGAGTGGTCTCTGTTCTCCGCGATGGAGGTATCGTGATTTATCCCACCGATACCCTGTATGGTATTGGCTGCGATGCACTCAACGTACGGGCCGTGGAGAAGATCTGCGAGCTGAAGGGTATCAACCCGCAAAAAAGCAATCTCTCCATTATCTGCAACGACCTTAGTGCCATGAGCGAGTATGCCAAAGTGAGTACTCCCATTTTCAAGCTGATGAAGAAGAACCTGCCGGGACCGTTCACCTTTATCCTGCCCACCACCTCCTCGCTACCAAAAATATACAAGAATAAAAAAACCGTCGGCATCCGTGTTCCCGACAATAATATCATCCGTGAGATCGTGGCTCAGCTGGGTAACCCTGTACTGAGCACATCGGTGAAGGATGAGGATGAGGAGATCGAATACAGCATCAACCCCGAACTGATTCACGAAAAGTGGGGTCATATCGCCGATATCGTCATCGATGGAGGAACCGGAGGAACAGAAGCATCCACTGTTGTGGACTGCACTTCCGGCGAACCGGAGTTTGTACGTCAGGGCAAAGGGATGTTAAATCTATAAAAAGATTGATCACTGCATTAAATTCTTTGCTACTTTCACAGTCATATATTTACGTTTCAATCTCATTATATTCAATTTTATGAAAAAAATATTATTCTATCTTCTCACGCTAACGATACTTTTTTCCCTATCCACATCCTGTGACAAGGATGATCCCGTGGTTAAAGACAAAAGGACCCTTGTATCAGCCGTATACAGCGCATATTCACAGTCTTTCATCCTGACCTACAGCAACAAGCAAACAGAAACGGTGAAGGCAACCCTCAACCAGAACACTACACCCCCCTCAGCCACAGCCGAACTGGAGGATGGCACCTACCTCTACAGGGCAGATGCAGACACCTCCGGCAAGGCGGAAATCAGCAATGAGCCGCCGGTGACAGGCGACGAGGTTAATATTGTCACTCAATTCGTATATGATGGTATGTCATTGTTTTATCTTTGGAGCAATGATGTAGTTAATAAGAAACCAACAGAGGAAGATAATGACCCGGAGGAATATTTTTATAGCATATTAAACGAAATTGACACAGAAAACGGTTGGTCATGGATTACCGATGATGTTAATTCATTGATATCCGGTTTTGAGGGAGAATCAACAGATGCTTTTGGCTTTCAACCATATCCCTTATTCGAGAATCAGACTAGCTATTATATAATTGGATTTATCCGTTATGTTTACCCCAACACGCCGGCTGAGACAGCAGGATTGAAGAGAGGTGAGATCATCTACAAAATCAATGGTCAACGCATCACTATTGATACATACGGAACAATGTATGGTGCAAACACAACGACAACCTTTGAGATCCTGGACCAAAACTGGGAAAATCCAAGGGAGGTTGAGGTTACCCCCGCAGCTATTAAAACCAATCCGGTGCTATATTCAAAGGTGTATGAAATTGAAGGGAAAAAAATCGGTTATCTTTTTTATACTCAATTCATCGAAAATTATAATGACAGTCTCCACAAAGCTTTTTCTGAATTCAAATCAGCCGGCATCACAGATTTGGTACTGGACCTGAGGTACAATCCGGGTGGCGGTATCTCTGCTGCTAATTATCTGGCTTCCTTAATTGCTCCGGAATCAGCTGTACGGAATAAGGAAGTTTTTTCGATAATGAGTTATAATGATTTTGTGAACAATGCATATGATAATAACAACTGGGACAGAAAGGATTATCTTGGATATTACAATGACAAGTTCACGAACCCCCTTACAGCGAATTTAAACCTCAATAAATTGTATGTAATCGCTACTGAAAGCTCAGCATCGGCATCAGAACTTGTAACCTTCTGTTTAGAGCCTTATATGCAGATTGAACATATAGGTGAGAAAACTAGCGGTAAATATACTGCTTCATGGACAATTCATCCATATAATGATTATAATGGTAGAGTTCAAAGCGTATATGATGAATCAAGCCTGTCAAGTGAGGATAAAAGTATGCTGAAGAATTGGGGCATGCAACCAATTGTAGGAAGGTATACAGATAAAAACAACAAGGATTTTATTGCAACAAACGGGCTTATACCGGACCATCCTATTACAACACAGGAAAGAAATACGGTGACATGGAAACCAATTGGTGATATAAATGATTACCTTTTCGCAAAGGCATTATCTTTGATTACCGGAAAACCTTATACAACAACTACTCGTAGTTTCAATAATGTACAATTAAGAGAGACAAATTTATATTCGCCTATGGAAGAGGTGTTTAGAAGTTCAGTGATTATTGATAATCCAAAGTTAATTCCAAGCGAACAATAAACTAAAAAACTCACAGAACCTTTTATTCAATTCCCAACCACAATCGGTTGTTCTTATTTAAAAGCTCATTATCGACGGATTGGTATTTGAGGTACTCATCACGCAATAAAACTGCCTGCAATGCTTCATCCCGTTTATTTTTCAATTTCTCAATTCGCTTACGTTTATTGCACAAAAAGCAATGTTCAACTTTGTTTACATTTAATAGAAACTCGGTCTCAATCAGCATGAGGTGTTCTGCTTTTTGATCATCAAAGCCAATAAGCTCCTGCATGGTGGACACTTTATCTTTTGCACTGTTTTCCAGCACTCTCTCTATGATCGATGGTTGCTGTGCCGACAACATTGTGATCACACCCGAAAAAACGATTAATAATAAACTCTTTTTCATAATAAAATTAACTTTTTTATTGAGACTACCAAAGTCTACATATGTTTAACAACAGAGGCTCTTTTATCTGAGAAATTTACGCCACATCAAACTTCTCCGGGATCGCATCCATGATGCCGAAAAGCTCCTCCAGCGTGTCGGCCCTGAGCATGGCAATGCGGGTGGCTTTGAAATCGGGAATACCCTTGAACAGCGGTGTGGATGCCAGATGGCGGCGATTGTGCAGGATACCTCGGTGCTCATCTATCCGCTCCACGCTCTGCAGTATCTGCTCCTTCAGTAGAGCGAGGTACCAGTGGAAGGTGTGTTTGGGGAGATGCTCACCAGTGTTCAGGAAGTGCTTCACCTCCTCAAAGAACCAGGGCTGTCCGATACTGCCACGGCCGATCATCACCGCATCCACACCGGTCTCATCGAAACGTTGACGGCACTCCTCCACGGTGGTCACATCACCGTTGCCGATAATGGGTATCTTCATGCGGGGATTGTTCTTCACCGCACCAATCAGTCCCCAGTCTGCTTCACCCTTGTACATCTGTGCGCGGGTGCGTCCATGCAGCGTTAAGGCCGCAATACCGCAGTCCTGCAGCTGCTCGGCCAGCTCCACAATGATCTTCGAGTTATCATCCCACCCGAGGCGGGTCTTCACCGTCACCGGCTTACTCACTGCTTTCACCACCTTCTCCGTGATCTCAAGCATCACCTCCGGCGTGCGCATCATGCCCGAGCCGGCACCTCTGCCGGCAATCTTCTTCACGGGACAGCCGAAGTTGATGTCAATCAGATCGGGATCCGACTCCTCGCATATCTTTGCAGCCTCCACCATCGCTTCAGGATCACTCCCGTAGATCTGTATGCCGATGGGACGCTCCTCCTCACTGAAGAGGATCTTCTCCTTCGTCTTCTTGATATCACGGATCAGCGCATCGCTCGACACAAACTCGGTGTAGACCATATCTGCTCCGAACCGCTTGCAGAGCAGACGGAAGCCTATGTCGGTCACATCCTCCATCGGTGCAAGGAAAACAGGATGATCGGGAAATTCTATATTGGCTATCTTCATCAATTATTCTATTCGTTTCATTACAATGCTCAGGATATACATCCTGAAAGAAGCAACAGGTTATCCCAGCCTGCTCTTCCATTCAATCTCGTTAAACCCCACCAGCACAAAATCATCTGTGACCACTATGGGCCGTTTGATCACCATGCCGTTCGATGCCAGGATATCGAGCAGCTCATCGCGCGATGCTGTCTTTACCTTCTCCTTCAGGTTCTGTTCCTTGTAAACCATCCCTGACGTGTTGAAGAACTTGCTGATGGGCAGTCCGCTTCTGTCCATCCACTCCGTAAGCTCTCTCTTTGTAGGGTTCTCCTCAACGATATGTCGCGAGACGACATCAATCTTGTTTGCTTCCAGCCATTTGGCTGCCTTGCGGCAGGTGCCGCATTTGGGATATTGTATAAACAGTGGTTTCATCTTGTTATATGATGTTTCATCAGCAAAGCAGCATCTCTCCGGTTCCCCGTAGCGACTGATGCTTCCGGCGATTATAATTGTATCTCAATATTACTCATTCTCAGAGGGGCGAGTTTCGACTGCGGAATGCCTTCCCTCACCGAGAGTGAGTGCGTACCTTTACCTGAAAGTTCAAACTGCGGGAGCTTCTGCACATAGTGCCTCCACTCTTTTAACGGTGTGATACTGTAGAAAAGCGCATTCTCAAATCCGTTGTGATACTTCACAATCAGTTGGTTCATCCCTTTTCGCAAGGGTAATAACACTATTTCAGTCTCATAGTTCACCCTGTCGGGAGAAAAATGAGCAGTCACGTATCTACCGTTCAGCAACAGATAGAGCGCGTTGCCGCTGCCTATCTCCACGGCAGCGACCTGCTCTTCCGATGATTCTATCTCCTGCAGGAACAGCACACTTTCACGCTCACTGAGAGGCAGTGAGCACTTTTCTCCATACCTGAAATCAGGAATTTTCTGCCACTCCTCCTGTAGCTGCTGCGGTGTTACCGGCAGCCTGTTCTCCTCCTCCACAAAGCCGAAGACACCCCGGCCACGCTTGCGGTAGATTTCTCCCCATTTCACCGCGTTGTCCGATCTCTTTTCGGTACGGTAACGGGATGAATTGAGTGTCACCTCCTCACTCTTGCCATCCACAGTAAGCAGGATGGTTCTGTCTCTTTCATTCTCCGAGAAAACTATTTCAGGGGCGACTGCCGCTCTCTTTGACTGAAAAGACCAGTTGTAGGCGAGCAGGCTCTTGTATCCGGCATAGTAGTTGAGGCTCGAATGACCGTAATCGGCTCTTGCATTTTCAGCTGTCAGCACCCCCTTCGAAACGATATTGCCGGGGATAGGGTTGTAGCCGTTGTGAAAGGCTATCTTCAGCACCTCATAGGTTGAGGCAAACTCCTTCGGCACCTCAATCGTGTATACACCACGATCATCTCCCGAAGAGGTAAAAGGAGCCTCCACTCCGGATGAAAGCATCATCACCGAGCTGATCAACCCGTCAATTGGGGCAAGATCAATCTTACTGCCCGCATACTCCTTCTTCACGAAAAGATAGAGCGCATCCTCTTTTGCCGTCACCTCTCCCCAGGAGAAAGTGCGGTGGAAGGGGTTGCCCTCCGTGGCGTAGATGCCTTCGCTGTTAACTTCAACCCATCGACCTACCTCCAGAAGCAGATCACGTTCAAATTCCACCACGCTGCCATCACCGCGGGGGCCGATGTTGAGCAGGTAGTTTCCTCCGCGGCTGATCACCCTGATCAGGCTCTCAATCTTCTCCTCCACCTTTGGTTGCAGCTCACCCCGCTCCTGCCAGGAGCGGTATCCCCACGTCTCGTCGAACACCGATGCCGCGGTCTGCCAAGGCACTGCCAAACTGTAGTCAGGATACTCATTGTCGGCCATCACGCTGAAGTCCACATAATCGTTCCCCAGCCTCCCGCTGATCATGCACTGTGGCTGCAGGCGGTTCACCAGCTCATAAAGCCCCCTGCTCTGCTCCGGCGTGAGCGATCCCATATCGAACCATATCTCTGAGATATCACCATAGCGGGTCATGATCTCCTCCACCTGCAACAGGTTATAGGCATAGTGCTCCGGCGTGAGCGGGTCGGCATTGTGACTGGAGATAGGGTATGCCTGGGGGTAGTGCCAGTCAATCAGTGAATAGTAGACACCGAAGCCGATACCTCCTCTTGCACAGGCTTCCGAGAGCTCCTTCATCAGATCCCGTCCGTAGGGTGTGGCATCCGCGATATTGAAGCCTGTATACTCCGAATGATACATGCAGAACCCGTCGTGATGCTTCGAGGTGAAGACAATCGATTTCATCCCTGCCTCTTTCGCCAGCGCCACGACCGCGTCGGGATCCCATTTCTCCGGATTGAACTCCCTCGCCCTGTTGCCGTACCAGTCGCTGAAGATACCGGCAAACGACTGGATCTGTTCACTGTAACCCCTCGTGACCGGCTCCCCCTCATATACTCCACCATAAAGAGAATAGAGCCCGAAGTGGATAAACATCGAGAACTTCTGATCGAGCCATTGCTGCGAAGGTTTTTCCTGTGCAGAAAGGGTTGTGACGACAAAACAAAGAAGGAGAAAAACGGTACGCTTCATATATCTGTTTTTTCAGGATACAAAAATAGCGAATAAAAAGAGAACAGACAAACCACCTGATTTGTCTGCTCTTACAACCCCTGCCCCGACAGTCTGTAATGCGTTTCCCCTCATCCCGTACCCGGATGCCGAAAGTCTTACAACGCCTGGTCTACCTCATCAATCATCGCATTCACCGAGGTGATCCCTCCCCCGGCCAGATACCAGAATTCAGGATTCAGGTAGAATATCTTTCCTTTTTTAGAGGCGGTGGTCTGCTGCACCAGCTGATTCTCCACCTGCTCTCTGTCCAGCACAAGGTTACCAACCACCATGCTGCGGTCTACAATAAAGAGCATATCGGGATTCACCTTCTGCACATACTCACTTGAGACCGGGTTACCATGGGTGTGGATACCCAGACCTTGCGCCGCCTCCGCTACGCCCAGCACATCGTGGATAAAGCCGAAGCGTGACCCACTGCCGTAGGCGCTGAAGCGACCCCTGTTATGCAACAGGATCAGCGCTTTCCCTTCCGAAGCCTCCACTTTGGCTTTCACCTTCTCAATGCGGTTGTTGATCGCTGCCAGTGCCTCATTCAGTTCTTCCTGTCTGTCGAAGATCTCACCCAGATCGTTCAGGTTGGTGGTAAAGGCCCCGAGGAAATCATCACTCCCATCAACATTAGGATAGATCACCGGTGCGATGGCAGAGAGCTCATCATAGAACTCCACCAGCCGCCGCCCCATAATGATCAGGTCGGGTTGCAGCGCGTTGATCTTCTCCAGGTTGACCTCCACGATGCTCCCCACATCGGTGATGGAGGCATCCTCACTGAATTTGCTCAGATGAGCCGGTAGCCCTGTCATGGGCACCCCCACCGGCTTGATCCCCAGGTAGTCGAGGTTCTCCAGCGCGGAGAAATCGAGCACCACCACCCGCTGCGGGTTTCTGGGCACCTCCACGATATCGAGCGCATGGGCGATGGTGACTCGTTCTCCGGAGGTCTGCCTCTCTTGCCGATTGCCGTTGCAACCGGCCATGGTAATCAGCATACCCATCATGAAAACAGTTATTGATTTTTGCATAAGATTGTTGTTTTTAAATAAAATAGTTACACACCCTCTTGCCGTTAAAGCCGGTGATGGTGATATCGATGTCGAAAATATCCCTCAGCACCTCTTCGCTGATGATTTTTTCGGTTGTGTCGTAATATTTCAGCCTCCCCTCCTTCAGGGCGACGATATAGTCGGAGTAGTGCGACGCGAAATTGATGTCGTGCAGCACGATGATGATGGTCTTGCCCAGCTCGTCGGCCAGGCGGCGCAGCGTCTTCATGGTCTGCACCGAATGACGCATATCAAGATTGTTCAGCGGCTCGTCGAGCAGCATATAGTCGGTATCCTGCGCCACCACCATCGCCATGTAGGCACGCTGCTTCTGCCCCCCGCTCAGCTCATCGATATAGGCATCCTCAATCTCCTTCAGGTCGAGGAAACGGATCGCCTCCTCCACCTTCACCATATCCTCAGCGGTAAGCTTATCCTGCGAATAGGGAAAACGGCCTAAAGAGACCAGCTCCCTCACGGTGAGCTTCAGCCGCACATGGTTGGACTGCTTCAGGATGGAGAGGCGCTGTGCCAGCACCCTGTTGCGGTAGTCGGTAATATTCTTCTCATCCACCATCACGATGCCACTGTCGTGCGACAGCAGGCGGCTGATGATGGAGAGCAGCGTGCTCTTGCCGGCGCCGTTGCTACCGATGAGCGAGGTGACCTTCCCCGAATGAAACGCAAGGGCTACCTCGTCGAGGACGATCTTCTTCCCGTACTGTTTCGATATATTTCTTACTTCAATCATAATTTCTTAACGCGTAACAACAGATAGATAAAATAGAGCCCGCCGGCCAGGTTAATGATCGCGCTCACGGGGATGGAGAGGTTGAAAAGACGCTCCATCAGAAACTGGCCGCCGAGGAGCGTGACGGCCGTCACCAGACAGCAGGCCGCTATGATCACTGAATGGCGGTATGTTTTGAACAGCTCATAGGTGAGGTTGGTCACCAGCAGCCCCAGAAAGGTGACGGGACCCACCAGCGCGGTGGAGACGGAGACCATGATGGCGATGATCACCAGGAAGAACTGCACCATACGGTTATAGTTCACTCCCAGGTTGATGGCCTGCTCCCTGCCCAGTGCGAGCACATCGAGATAGCGGGTCATCCTGAAGCCGGCGACAAGTATCACACTCATCACGGCGGTGGAGGGCCATAGCAGACTGCGGTTGATCCTGTTGAAGGAGGCGAACATCTTCCCCTGCACGATAAAATAGTCGTTGGGGTCTATCAGCAGCTGCATAAACGAGCTGAGGCTGTTGAAGAGGGTACCCAGGATGATCCCCACCAGCAGTAGCAGGTAGAGATTGTTTTTCCCTTTCCTGTAGATCAGCAGGTAGATCAGGAAGGCGAAGCCTGTCATGCTGGCGATGGAGAGCAGGAAGTTGTCGATGCTGCCCAGCACTTTGAAGGTGGTGTCGCCGTAGATATAGACAATGATGGTCTGCAGCAGCAGATAGACCGACTCGAAGCCCATGATGGAGGGGGTGAGGATACGGTTGTTGGTGATGGTCTGGAAAGCGACGGAGGAGTAGGCCACACTGCAGGAGACGATCAGGATGGCTGCCACCTTCACACCCCTGAGACGCAGTGCGTATGCCCAGTTGTTACCCATATTGAAGAACAGGAACAGGGAGGCGGTGATCAGCAGCAGCACTGCTGCGACCCAGAGATTTCTTCTTATCGTACCTACTT
>JAAYGM010000170.1 GCA_012727735.1 Bacteroidales bacterium
AAGCCGCTTTTCCGCTACACTATGAGATAGATTACGTGAGAGTCTATCAGAAGAAATAATTAAATTTTCTATTTTTCCACAATCTTTTAATGATAATCAGAGTTATTTTCTGAAAAAATAATGTATTTTTGATACATACCTCTTCGAGTTTATAATTTAAAACACATGCCTATGGAACAATTCATCGATAATTGACCTTCCGGTTAATACATTCATTTAGTGCATCTTATGTTATATCATCTTAAATCATGAACAAAGCTATGTACAAGTTAAAAACATTTATCACATGCATGGTCATAAGTGTATGCAGCTTTATGACTTATGCCCAGAACCGTGTTACAGGAAATGTTTCCGACCTGAACGGTGAACCGGTTATCGGTGCCACTATATTGGAGAAGGGAACCACCAACGGTACCGTCACAGATATCAACGGGCACTTTGCTCTTGATGTGCAGGCAGGTGCAGTGCTGCAGATTAGCTACATTGGCTATCACACACAGGAGATTTCTGTAACAGGCGAATCGTTGAACATTATTCTGGAAGAAGATACCCGCACACTGGACGAATTGGTGGTGGTGGGGTATGGTACCCAGCGAAAGTCGGATATTACCGGCTCCGTAGCCTCCGTTCCCAGAGACAGGCTATCAAAGATCCCGGTAACCAATGTGATGCAGGCCGTACAGGGTGCTGTTTCCGGTGTTGTGATTCAACAGGTCTCATCCATGCCGGGAGAGGCTCCGACCACCTTGGTGCGCGGAGGAGGCTCATTGACGGCCTCCAACGACCCTTATGTGGTGGTGGATGGTATCCCCATCTCAAAGATGGACGGATCAATCAACGATATCAACCCCAACGACATCGAGTCTATTGAGATATTAAAGGATGCTTCTGCCACAGCTATTTATGGTATGAATGGTGCCAATGGTGTCATTCTTGTCACCACAAAAAGAGGCAAAAGCGACAAACCCACCATTCGTTATGCCGGATATATCGGCACAGAGGACTTTGCACATGTCCCTGAAATGGTTGCTCCCGAAGAGCTGCTTGCACGCTACAAGGAGGGGAATAGGATCAACGGCTCACCGATGTATGATGAGAATGTCAAGTATCAGTATGAGGTGGATAACTACGAGAACGGACATATCACCGATTGGATTGACGCCGTTTCTCAGACAGGTATCCTTCAGAATCATAACCTGAACATCTCCGGTGGAACCGATGATTTCAACTACTACATCTCCGGTGACATGCTCGACCAGAAGGGTATTATTAAGGGATACAACTACAAACGTTTCTCTCTCCGTACCAACATCGAGGCAAATGTGACCAGTTACCTCAAGGTGGGATCCAATACATATATTGTATCTCACAACAGGGATGGGGGACGTGCCAATCTGTTGAATGCAGAGGCGATGTCACCCTACGGAAGGATGTACGAGGAGGATGGTTCCTACACGATTTACCCAATGTTCGGTGAGACATTATGGTCAAATCCGCTGCTCCCGACACTCACTCAACATGAACGGCGTGAGTATAATTTGAACCTGAACGGCCATGCCGATGTCGATTTCGGAAAAATCTGGCAGCCCCTGGAGGGCCTGAAATACAGATTGAATGGTGGGTTCACTTATAGTCCCCGACGTGAGAACAAGTATGCAGGCAAGGTAGCAAATGACCTGCTGGGCACAGCTGAGTTATGGCATTATGAAACGGAAGCTTTTACTGTTGAGAATATCCTCACCTACGCGCGGGATATCGAAAAGCATCATTTCGATCTGACGGCTGTATATGCCGCACAACAGAGGAAATACAGCGACAGCTACTCCAGGGCACGTGGATTCGTCAACGATGAGCTCGGATGGAACAGAATGCAGGCAGGATCAAGTGCCAATGTGACCTCATATGCCGACAAGTATGCGGCACTCTCTCAGATGGGTCGCCTCAACTATTCATTCGACAGCCGTTACCTGTTCACCTTCACCGTACGCCGCGACGGCTCCTCCGTCTTTGCGGAAGGATTGAAATATGGTGTCTTCCCCTCTGTGGCTGCAGGATGGAATCTGCACAATGAAAACTTCCTCAGGGAGAACAACACCATCAGCAATCTGAAATTAAGGCTCTCCTACGGTACAGCCGGAAATGAGGCTGTGCAGGTTTACAGAACCTTCACCACCATGCGTGATGTTCAGATAGCACTCGGAGGAGAGACCAATATCGCCATGGTGGCTGACAGACTGGGGAACAGCGACCTGAGCTGGGAGACCAAGAAAAGTCTAAACCTGGGTGTTGATTTCGGCTTACTCAGAAACCGCATCAACGGCTCTCTCGACCTCTATGCATCGAACAGTTACGACCTGCTCTTATCCCGTAAATTACCCGGTGCATCAGGATTCTCTGAGGTTATTGCCAACATTGGCGAGACCGAAAACAGAGGGATTGAGCTTACGGTGAACACGGTCAATATTGACAGTAGAGATTTCAGATGGAATTCCACCATTGTCTTCTCGGCCAACAGGAACAAGATAGTGGAACTCTATGGTGACGGTATGGATGATATCGGCAGTGGCTGGTTTATCGATGAACCTATTGGCGTGATTCGTAATTATGAGAAGGTGGGCATCTGGCAGGAAGATGAGATTGCCGGAGGTGATCATCTCAACTGGGATCCCATCGCTAAAGCAGGTGATGTGAAACTGGCAGATATCAGTGGCCCCGAGGGAACTCCTGATGGTAAGATTGACGATAATGACCGTAAAATACTGGGACAGACAGCCCCTAAGTGGAATGGGGGCTTAACCAACACCCTCTCCTACAAGAACCTCTCGCTGAGCTTCTTTATTCAAACCGTACAGGGAGCCATAAGGAACAATACACATATCGGCATGGCCTCAGACGAGCTGGAACGACGTAACAGCCTGGCTGAAATTGGTTACTGGACACCTGAAAACAAGAGCGACGAATGGCGTTCGTTAAGTAAGAACTCCAATCCACACGGATATAGTTTTCCGGTGAAAACCAACTACACCCGCATTAAGGATGTCACACTGAGTTATGCTGTTCCCCAAACCATGGTGGAGAATCTGGGACTTGGGGCATTGAGCCTTTACGTGAGCGGACGTAACCTCTATACTTTTACTGACTGGATTGGCTGGGACCCTGAAGAGAGAGACATCTCACGCGGTAGTGAAGACTGGGATATCAACTATCCGGCTGTCAGATCATTCGTATTTGGTATTAATCTCACATTATAATAGCATTAAAACTATGAAGCGCAAATTATTATATCTGACAATCGGGATAACCATTCTATGTAATGCGATTTCCTGCAGTAATGATTTCCTGAACGAAAAACCCTATTCATCCTATGCACCCGAAACATTGACAGATGATGCAGGTGTAGAAGCCGCACTGAAAGGGATACATTATACCTTCGGCCAGCTGTGGACATGGGCCGACCAGCAGGGGTGGCTCTGCTTATGGCAGGTAGGTACAGACGTCTGTTCTCCCGGTGGTATACAGGGAGTAGAGATACCCTTCTTCAAATATGAAGACCTGAATGCGGAAAATGCAGGTGTAAGCTATATGTGGTCACAATGTTATCGCATTATCAACAACGCGAACAATGCACTCAAGACTATCGGTGAAGAGGGTGATCCCCAAAAGACAGGAGAAGCACTATTCTTCCGTGGTTACACCTACAACATGCTTGCCACCCTCTTTGGCGATGTACCTTTACTGACAGAACCCACCGCATCGGCAAGGACCGATTTTGAACGCACCCCCGTGGCTCAGGTGAATGAGCAGATCGTAGAAGACCTGAAGTATGCATCAGAAAACCTGCCTGATATCAACGATCTGGTATCGGAGAGCCGGGCTAATAAATATATGGCCATGCAGGCTCTGGGAGAAGTATATCTGAGGATTGGCAAACCCGATCTGGCCGAACATATCCTTAACAGCATCATAAACAGTCAGAAACTATCGCTTGTGCAGAGTCGCTATGGGGTTCATCAGAATCAGAACAAACCGGGTGATTATTTCAATGATATGTTTATCTACGGCAATCAGCGTCGTTCGCAGGGAAACACGGAAGCCATCTGGACATTCGAGCTGGAGTACACGAAGAACGTGACGGGTGGTTTCACCAATGCACCGCAACATCGGCGTGTATGGGTTCCTGCCTATCACAATGTGCCGGGAATGGCCTACGAAGTGAATGATCCTACGGAAGGCATGATGAGCTTTTACGGTGGTAGAGGAAATGGACGTATGCGTCCCAGCAACTGGGTCAAATATCAGCTGTATGAAGAGGGTGATATGCGCAATTCTGAATTCAACATTACCCGTGAGTTCCATTACAATGCTCCCAACTGGAGTGCAACCATCGGGATTGACGCCAACGGGTTCCGTGTTGCTGCCGACTCACCCAATGCTGTGGAGGTGAGGACCGTGAAGACGGGAGACAGGGTGATCAACGCACCCGGTGACACACTGGAGTCAATGTTCCCATATACCAGAAAATGGGATTCATATGATCCTGCTGACGGATGGGGATGGACATGTATCAAAGACTTCCCCATGATGCGCCTGGGTGAGACCTATCTTCTCAGGGCTGAAGCACGTTTGAAAAACGGAGATGCAAGTGGTGCAGCCGCTGATATCAACATCCTTCGTGACAGGGCGTTCAGTGAAGCCCGTATCGAAACGAACGACCCCAACATTGGAAAAGTTTCGGCAGGAGATATTGATATGGATTTCATCCTCGATGAACGTGCCCGTGAACTGTTCGCAGAGGAAAACCGTCGTATGACACTCATGCGTACCGGCACTTTGATTGAAAGAGCGCAATTGAATACGGAGAGTACGATCAAAGGAACCATCAGTGGCCTGACACCGAGGATCCTGCTCTTACCCATTCCGTTAAGCGAGATTCAACGCAATAAAGATGTACAATGGGAGAACAATCCCGGGTATTTATAAAATAAACGTGATTAATTTGTGATTGGAATAAAAAGAGACTGTCTCAAAATTGAGACAGTCTCTCTTTTTCACGATAAAAGGAAGGGCGGGAAACCTCCTTGTCTGGTATCCGTGAAAGGAATAATCGGGAGGTGATGAAGGTAATATTCATAGAGGTATAGATATATTACCTTTGCTACTTCTTCGAATATCGTTCGAATATCCTTCGAATATCCTTCGAACAGATCCGAAGATGTAAAGAGCTTATTATGGCTAAATATAAATATAGCTTTACGCCATATTAAGCGATTCACAGGAAATGGAATTTGAAAAAAAGCCTTCTCATGGTTTTTTTATGAGACGGCCTCTATTTATTTGTTTATCACCTGGTGAATCGGATATTGACAATTTAAGTATTTTTACCCAGTAGTTAGCATTCAGGTTCTTTTCGGTTCCGGCATATACAATTTTTTATTCGTCCGCCTTCGACATCGTAAATTACAATCATTTAAGTGAATATGTGAACACATGTGTGAATATATTCTAAGTCATCTGATTTGTCCATAGCAGTAAAAAAAACACATCCCCCGGCTATAGCTTTTTGAGTAAGCATATTGTCCACCTAAAAAAATCAAAAGTCCACCACGTAACATAGATAAGAGTATACATTTGTATTCATGTTTTGTTTAATCTTTAATGTTTTTAACTCATGAAAAGAAAAAGAAGAATTAATAAACTCACTTTCGGCAGTATGCTGGTGGCTCTCTTTTGTTTTTCATCATGCGGTGAGCAATGGGGACTAATTGACCCTCCCGCCGGGAATCAGGTCTATCCACGACTTGAGCAAGTCTTGAACTTGAGTTTCGAAGAGGATTTAGACCCTGAGGCAATAACGCTCTCCACATATGAAGGAGGAGAACTGCCCGTGATAGTAAGTGACGACTCGCTTGGAAATGTGCTCCACCTCAACGGTGGATATGTAAGGATCCCGAATCCACTTCTCAATGTGAAAGTACAAAATGGAGTGTCGTTCACCTTTTGGGCGAAGCAATCCGTAGAAGATGGAGATGGAGCTTTACTCTCTTTCCAAAATGAAGATGGCTCGCAAAAGATGTTCTTCACAGCAAATGGTCAGATTGATTTCAATGGTGTTGATTATTCACAGCACCAGGGAGAACCCTCTCTCTTCACGGCAGAAGAATGGCAATATGTTGCCGTAGCTGTCACCTATAGCGGTTATAACATCCATATTAACGGTGTGAAAGTGGCTGAGCGGATTGTCGCAAATAGCGAAGCAGATTATACAACATGGGAAGAACTCGTTCAATTCATGGCAACTGCACCCAATATGTATATCAGTAACGGTTCTAACCAGCAGCCGGCAGAGTGGTGGCTGGATGACTTGATAGTCTATCGTAATACAATCACCGGCAAAGAACAAGCCAAACCGGTAATAGACAGCGGGGCTGAAGAGTTCCAGGAATTTATAACGGTAGGAGCGACCGACTTCTCAACCGGTTGGTGGAGCGCTTTCTCGGATGCGGTAAATACTACTGGAAATGGTATTATTAATTATAAGTTCAAAAACTTCAACTCGGGCGGAGCGAACAACTGGTAGAACTGGTTGATTGTCGTTACCAATGGCAAGGCAGTAGGAGAAGAAGGTTATGTCGAACATTTCGTATTACGTTCCGATGCATATGGCTGGGGTTCGGCCAATTACAATGCAGACAACATACAACAAGATTACAATTTTGATAATTTCGTTGCCGATATGAATGGCGCTACGGTGGATCTGACACTGAAAACCATGGACGGACGCCTGGAAATGACAGCTATCACTACTACCACTACCGGCAAGAAATATACCTATACCTACTCCCAGGAAGGAGTGAAAGGTGATTGGGGCGCGTTCCTGACAGTTGAAAAGTCTTATATTGAAATCGATGCCAAGGAAGTATATACCGGCACCCTCTACGAGAAAGGCAAGAACACGTTTGGTGCTGTCGATAATTCGAGCGTTTGGTGGACTATTCACTCAGATTTAAAAACGTTCGATGGAAACGGCGCGATCAAGTACCAGTTCTACAACTATGGTACCGGAGGTACAAACTGGAACAATTGGGTACTTGTGCTGACCAATGGTATTGCTATCGGATCAGAAGGTGTGGCTGAATATTTGGTACTTCGCTCCGACGCTTATGGCTGGGGTACTTACTATGTGGGCGAGAACATCTCGCATAATTTCAACTTTGACACATTCATTGAAGATATGCAGGGTGCATTTGTTGATTTAACGATACGTCGAATAGATACACGCTTGGATATAATCGTTAAAGTAACTACGGTTATGGGTGACACAATGGATTACTCAATTTTCCATGACGAATTCCCGACCGGACCGTTAGGCAGCTGTTTCACACCAGATAGTTCACATTTGGACTTCATTTCAATATCTACCTATCCATACATTAAATAATTCTATCTATGAAAAACAATAAAATGAAAATAATAGTATTGAGAAATTCAACTTTCCGATTGCTGTTGCTTTTATTGCTGCTATCATTTCAGTTCAATATCTACGCCCAACAGAAAACGGTGAGTGGTGTGGTACGCACTGTGGACGGTGAAGCCGCCATTGGAGCTACAGTACAGGAAGTAGGAACAGTCAATGGTGTTGCTACAGATATAGATGGTAACTTCACGTTCACTGTGAACAGTGATGCATCGGAATTGCAAATATCATTCGTGGGGTATCGGACACAGATCATACCTGTAGCAGGAAAAAGAACGTTCTCCATCACCCTGGAGGAAGATATGGAGTTGCTGGAGGAGGTGGTAGTAGTGGGCTATGGCGGACAGAAAAAGGAAAGTGTGGTTGGTGCCATCTCGCAAGTATCCAATAAAGACCTGATAAAATCGCCGGCAGCTAACGTGTCACAGGCGATCGTCGGTAAGATCCCGGGTGTGTTTACGACACAATCATCCGGAGCACCGGGTGCTGACGATGTTTCAATTTACATTCGCGGAATAGCCACTTTTGCAGGCAACGGGCAGCCCCTGGTGCTTGTAGATGGTGTGGAGCGTCAATTCTCCCAAATTGCTCCGGACGATATTGAATCGATCTCGGTTTTGAAAGATGCTTCGGCAACCGCTGTCTATGGTGTGCGAGGCGCAAATGGCGTCATGCTGATTACCACCAAGCGGGGGAAAGATCAAAAACCGGTTGTCAGTCTTACAGCCAACTGGCAGTATCAGACACCTACACGAAACGATTCGTTTCTGAATTCCTATAACTCGGTTGTCCTGCTTGAAGAAGCCCTGGCTAACGATGGCCTGCTTTCTCAATATTCTGCCTCCGATTTGGAAATGTTCAGGAAATCTTCTAACGGGGAACTGTCAGGCGTGGATGCCCTGCTCTATCCGAATGTTGACTGGTATGATACTACCCTGAAAAATTATGCACCTGCACAGCGTTACAACCTTAGTGTGCAGGGAGGTTCGCAACGTATGCGCTACTACGCGTCGGGAGAATATTATGATCAGGATGGTCTCTATAAAAACCTGAGTACCGACAAGTTCGGCAATAAGTCAAACACCAGCTATCGCCGGTTTGGTTTCCGTGGCAATATGGACTTGTTTTTGACCAAAGATATGACCATGTCGGTGAACTTCGGTACCCGTTTCGAAGAACGTAACGGTCCGAACGCGAATGCAAATGAGGTTTTCTACGAGTTAAACCATACTCCCGGCTGGCTCTTTCCGGTGAATTACACAGTGACGGAAGGCGAACGTGAGGTAATTCTCTACGGAGGTAGTTCTCAATATCAGAATAACATTGCTGCGCGCCTTGCCAAGGGAGGTTTCTATCGTGCCACCAATACGATTAATGAAACCAACTTCATCGTGGACTATAAGATGAATTGGCTCACGGAAGGATTATCAGCCAAGGCTATGCTCTCATTCGACTATGACTCGTACTACATGCGCCGGTTTACCGCTGACTTTGCAACCTACGAACTGAACGACAAAGCAAACTATCAATCTCTCACCGCTTACAATCAGTTCAACAGTGACACCGAGTTAGAATACGCTGGTAACAACCAGAGCACCACCTATAAACTCTATATGGAAGCACAGCTGAACTATGCACGTCAATTCGGTCAGCACGACATAACGGCTATGATGCTTTACAACCAGAACGACTACCGTTTTCAAGCCGATCTCGCAAAGCGTTATCAGGGATTGGTAGGCCGTGTTACCTACGGTTATGATGAACGTTATCTGGCTGAATTCAATGCCGGTTACAACGGTTCGGAAAACTTCATGAAAGGCCGCCGTTTCGGTTTCTTCCCTTCATTTTCGTTGGGATGGCGTCTCAATAACGAATCATTCATGGAGAGCACGCGGGAGTGGTTGGACAACCTCAAGATACGCACCTCTTACGGACAGGTAGGTAATGATGTATATATGGTAAACGGTGTTCAGCAACGCTTCCTTTACGAAGAGAAATGGGCACAGATATCCAATGATTACTACTTCGGACAGACTGGTGTGACAGGTATCTATGAAAGTCAGTATCCCAACTACGCCGTAACCTGGGAACGGGCCAATAAATACAACCTCGGTGTTGAATTCGGCATAATGAATGGTTTATTGACTGGAACGGCCGATATCTTCTATGAACGTAGAAAGGACATCCTGACCTCTTTCCAGACACGTCCCGATTGGGTGGGCGTCTGGATGGCCGCAGGTAACCTGGGAGAGACCAAGAACGCCGGTTATGAAATAGACCTGAAACATTATAATAGAATAGGGAATGATTTCAATTACACGGTTGGCTTTTCTTTCACACACGCCAAAAATGAAATTTTGAATATGGATGAGCCTGACCTGAAGATAGATTACCGCAAACGTGAAGGACATCCGATCAATCAATACTACGGATTGATCAGTGAAGAATTTGTCACGGCGGCAGATCTGGCCAATCCCGATTTCCCTGTTTCTACCTTCGGAACAGTTCAGGCAGGTGACTTGAAATACAGGGATATGAACAAGGACGGATTTATCGATGAACGCGATGAGACATTTATCGGTTATAGCAATATTCCGGAAAACACCTATTCAGTATCGTTAGGTGCCGACTATAAAGGATGGGGTATCAGCGTCATGTTCCAGGGTGTCAGCAAAGTAAGCCGCTATTTCGACGCGGAAGCACAATACGCTTTTGTGAATGGAGGTAAGGTAAAAGAGCATCATTTTGGCAGATGGGACCCGGCATTGACGGAATCCCAGAATCTTGCCTCCGCTACTTTTCCTTTGCTCCACTACGACAATTTCGGGAATCATAATCAACGCGTAAACTCGTTCTTCTTAATGAACGGCGCTTTTGTTCGCCTGAAAAATGTAGAACTTAGCTACACACTGCCGAGAAAATGGACAAGTGTGGCAGGCATGAGCGATTGTCGTCTTTATGTCAATGGCAACAATCTAATCACCTGGGATCATCTGAACGATCTGAGTGACCCTGAAAGCAACGGATCAAACAGATATCCGATTATGCAGACATTGAACTTTGGAGTAAACGTTAAATTCTAACAACAATGGAGATGAAAAAAACTATTATATACGTAGCATTCATATGTATAACAATTGGATTGCTGTTTACCTCATGTGAAGATATGTTTGGCGATTTTCTTGATAAACAACCCAGTAACGAATTGACAAAAGACCAGGTGTTCAGCGACTGGAATACAGCCAGGCAACAACATTTAGACACCTATAATTTCTTCCGTAATGGTGCCGGTCGTATTAACTCCACCTGGTTGGACGCTACCACTGATCTGGCCGAGACCAGTTTCTCCGGTGGTGTGAAACTTTCTTTCAATATTGGCAACTATTACGGAGGAACGGGATCTCCCGAATTGATCGAAACCTGGGAGCATTTCTATCGTGGCATTCGTAAATGCAATATGACGCTCGAATACATCGAAGATGTACCCAAGGATCCGACCGATTCGGACGAAAAATATATTATCGACAAGGCGAACTTCGTTTCGGAAGCTCGTTTCCTGCGTGCATATTTCTATTGGGAATTGTTCAAGTCCTACGGTCCTACTCCAATCGTTAAAGAGGTGCTTGATCCTGATGGAGATCTGCTGACAGGCTATTCAACACGTCCTTCCATTAAAGAATATGTTGTTGATTTCATTTTAAGTGAACTATCGGAATGTGAAGCCGGCTTGATGAATTATGAAGACGGTGCGAAAGCAGCCAATGCCGGACGTATCAGTCAACCCATGGCACGTGCGTTGTATTCGCGTATCATGTTGTACATGGCCAGTCCGCGCTTTAGCGGTGAGTCGGGAGTAACATGGGCCGACGCGTCAACCGCCTCGAAAAGTTTCATTGATACTTACGGAAGCAACTATTCCCTGTTTAAAACATCGGATGCAACCGGAACGGCATACACAAATGCCATTCTCCGCACCACCTATCAGGGAAACAATACCGAAACCATTATCTTCAGAAATAGTGTTCAAATCGGGTGGAGTGCTATATCAAATGATACACCGGTAGGTGAGGGAGGAAACGGAGGTCTTTGTCCCTCACAAAACCTGATCGACATGTACGATATGGCCGACGGCTCCTCTCCTTTCACACAATATGACGCTACCGGCGCTCCGGTTTATAGCGGCACACTCACACCTTCCGTCAATATCGTTAGCGGCTACAGCGACCAGGATATGTGGGAAAATCGCGATCCTCGTTTGGCTTCAACCGTGCTCTTTCATGGCGTATCATGGGGGAATGGCATCATCAATGTAATCAAAGGACAACGGGACAATCCCGTAGGAAACGCTAACGCAACGCCTACCGGTTACTATGTACGCAAGTATATACCTGAAAACGTATTGAGCAACGTGCATTCCGGCAGAAGCTACCGCAACTGGATCATCATGCGTTATGCAGAGGTTTTGCTGAACTATGCCGAAGCGATGAACGAGGCGAATGGTCCCACCCAGGAAGTGTACGACGCATTAGACGAAATTCGTCATCGCGGAGGCATCACCGGCAACGTCACTTCCCGAACCGATTTAACCACGAAGGAAGCCTTGCGTAACTTTATCCGTAAGGAACGGACCGTAGAGCTTGCCTTTGAAGAACATCGGATGTGGGATGTACGCCGTTGGAATGTAGCCGTTGAAGCATTATCCCGCCCCATCTATGGAGTGGAAGTAGAAACAGGCGGTGCTATTGCACGTAAAATGGTTCAAACGCGTCCATTTGATCAGAAAATGTACCTTTATCCGATACCAGAAGCGGAGGTATGGAAGACAAATATTGAAAACAATCCGGGTTGGTAACTCTTAAATCAAATAAGTATGAATACTAGATTAATAAATAAACCGGCAGGAATAGGGAAATTTCTGTTTGTGGGCATTTTACTCCTTATTGCGGTCGCTACCCTTCATGCACAAGAGGGGAAAACCTTGAAGGGCCGCGTCGTTGACGCAATGGGTGAACCTGTTTCCGGTGCTTTAGTCAATGTATCCGAGTCGAGTCGGATAGCATTATCGGATGTCGACGGTATTTTTAATCTGATAGAGGTCAATGAGAACGATGAACTTTATTTGACTGCTGTTGGATTTGTCGATGCATCGGTTAAAGCAGAATTCAGGGACAATTTCACTGTCGTGATGCAAACGGAAGTAAATGACCACACCTTCACGATGCCGGTACCTTTCGGAAGGAAAGAAGACCGGTTTATCACCGATGCTACATCGGTGGTTACAGGTGATGAATTGAAGAAACACCCGATCACTGTATTACAGAACGCGTTTACATCAACGGTTACAGGTGTCTCCACCTACGAGTGGGCAAGTGAACCGGGGTGGACGGAATCGGCAATCTATATTCGCGGTTTGCGCACGATGAACAAGAGTGCGCGTGCACCGCTGGTCATCGTCGACGACGTAGAACGAGACCTCTCATTCCTCGACGCTTATCCGATTGAAAACATTACCATACTGAAAGATGCAGCTTCAACAGCTATCTACGGTATGCGGGGAGCGAACGGAGTCATCATGGTCACAACCAAACGTGGGCAGGCCGGTAAGACGAAGATCGATTTCACACAGGAATTCGGATATCAGACACTGAGCGGCAAGATGGAAGTCCAGAACTCTTACAATATGACACTGACGCGTAACCAGGTGCGTTATCTGAGCGGTAATGATCCGATGTACACAAGTGACCAGATTGAGAAGTATCGCAGGGTGAGCAACGGAGAGAAGCTGGAAGGGATTGACCAATACAAGTATTTCAGCACCAACTGGTTTGATGAATTGTATCGTGAACGCGCCCCGATGAATCGCACCAATCTGACGGTTAGCGGGGGCAACAAGAACACCCGTTATTTCGTGGCCTTTACCCACCTGCGTCATGAAGGGATGTGGAACGACAAGTGGACGGAATATAATCCCGGATTCAGCACACAACATATGTTGGACCGCTTCAATCTCCGCTCGAACATTGATATAGACGTCAACAAATATCTGAATGTATCGTTAGACCTGGGTGGACGTATCGACCACATCTCCCAACCGCTGAGGGGCGTGTTCGATATTGTAACCTTTGGTGCTGTGGAAGGCAATCCCATGGAACCTGTATATGCACCGGGCGGACAAATCTATTCGTCATCGTCGGCTCAAAATGCAGGCCGTTTGCTCGCTTCGTCGGGGATAAATAAAAATCGCCGTCGTAATGTGTACAGCACCGTGAACGTGACAGGCGACCTGGGCGACCTCGTTTCCGGCCTGAAAGCTAACGCTACGGTCAGCTTCGACTCATATGAGACTTTTATGGCACAGCAGTCAAACAATGTGAATTCCTACAATTACAACTATACGTCGAATACTGTTACAGATCCAAGTGAATATACATTGACTCAATACTCAGTGTACAGCGCGCTGACCAATCCGTCGACCACGCCGCGTGAGTATTACTACAACGTAAACACACGCTTCGGGTTGAGTTACGACCGGAGATTCGACAAACATGCCGTTAACGCACAGGCTTTTGTCCGCTCCTACCAAAATCTGACGCATGGATCACAATCTTCTAACCGTTTCCTCTCCTACAACGCGCAGGCAAACTACATATACGACAATAAGTATATCCTATCAGGAAATATTTCCCACATGGGCAACGACAATTTCGCTCCCGGACAACAGTTCGGTACTTTCCCCGGAGCATCTATCGGTTGGGTGGCTTCCGAAGAAGAATGGTTGAAACATAAGAACATCAATCTGCTGAAACTACGCGCTTCGTTAGGACGCGCCGGACAGTCCAACACCGGAGTCAGACGTTATCCCTATCAGGGAACATTCGATTCGGGAACAGGTTACAACTTCGGTACTTCACAGTCGTCTATCAGCGGCATCACTGAATCGGCTGCCGGCAACTACAACAGCAAGTGGGAAATTTCAGATATGGCCAATATCGGGCTTGACTTCGACTTCTTTAATCGCAAACTTTACGGATCAGTAGACGCTTTCAAAGAGTGGCGCTCCAATATTTTGGTAACACGTGCCACGGTACCCATCCTTTTGGGTGTCACTGCACCACAAGATTCTTATGGTAAGGCAGAGAGCAGAGGGTTTGAACTTATGTTAGGTCATCAGAATAAAGTTAGTGATTTCCACTATAACGTCGAATTCATGCTATCGATGAATGAAAACAAAATCACCGAAATGGATGAGTTAGACCCTAACGTGGAGTGGCAACGTAAAACCGGCAAACCAATTTTCGACTACACCCATGTTGCCGAACTTTATGAAGGTGCTTTCACGAACAGTATCGGGGGTTGGAACATGTATCACTTCGTGGGATGGGCAAGCGAAGCTGACAAGGTTGCCATCAGCCATCAGGATGCGATCGACAACCCTGACAAGTATCCATACCATACCGCTTCCGGAACAGGACAAACCTTGGGTACAGCGGTGTTCAAAGACCTTGACGGTGACCGCAAGATAGATGCAAATGACATGACTCCATCGGGATATACCATTATCCCGCAACTCATTCCTTCGGTAAATCTAGGTTTCTCATGGAAGGGTTTCGATGCCAGAATGATACTCACAGGCTATTTAAATCGCTCAGCATTCCTGTCACCCTCCATCAGTTTCTCCGGTTGGAGTAATATGGGAACGCACGAGGTGACCAAGGCGTGGGGGTACTATACCGACGATCCTGCCGACCCGAGAAATATCAATGCTACCTATCCGAGACCTACCTGGGGCGGTTATAGCGCGATTGACAGTGAACGAAGTACAAGTACCTATATGAACGACATCTGGATTAAGAATGGCAACTTCCTTTCGCTACGTAATGTAGAGGTGGGTTACTCTCTGCCTTTGCAGCTCATCTCCAAGGTGAATCTGACGAAATGCCGTATCTACTTCAGCGGTTACAATCTGACAACATGGAGTCAATTGCCCGATGGCACAGACCCCGAAAAGCCGATGAGCTACGTTTGGTGGTATCCTAAAACAAGTTCATTCACATTTGGGATAAATGCGAGTTTCTAACTTAAACACACAAAATGATGAATAAGATTATATTATTATTTTCAACAGCTCTGCTAATCATAGGTATTTCTTCATGCTCAGACTTCCTGGACAAGGAGTTCGACCTCTCAATGTCAGAAGAGCAGGTTTTTGGGAACAAAGAAAATACGCGCGGATTTCTGGCCAATATTTATGTCAGTTTACCGGATGGTTTCTCGGGTTTCAGCAACCCCCAATTCCTGGGCGCATCGCGCGATTGCATGACAGACAATGCTGTCTCTTTCTGGGACGTACACTACTACAACAGTGTACTGACCGACGGATATTCCGCCCTTGATCACCCGTTCATGAATTTCTGGAACACAAATACATATGGTATCCGTAAGACAAACCAGTTCATGAAGAATGCCCGCGAACCGGTTATCGGTAATACGGTAAAAGCGGGAGATGACAATCGCCTGTATGACCGCAATATGGCGGAAGCCAGGCTATTGCGCGCTATTTTTCATTTCCAAATCGTTGCCTGGTTTGGCGCTTCCCCAATCATTGGTGAAGATGAAGAGGGAATTCCCATCGTTTTCGACTTGAGCAACTCCGAGCAGATGAATATGGAACGTACCCCACCTGCTGAGGCATTGAAGTGGATAGCCGATCAATGCGATATGGTAAAAGACGTGTTACCGTTCCGTTATGGCAACGAAACCGAGAACTGGGGACGGGTGAGCGGTGCCGTGGCTTATGCCCTGAAGTCAAGAGCCCTGCTATATCGTGCCTCTAAGCTGAACAATTCGTCCAATGACGTATCCTACTGGTCGGAGGCGGCTCAGGCGGCACGTGATTTCATCACGAAGAACTCAACACAAGGCAACCCTTATCTGTTATACAAAGACGCAAACAACAATACGAACAACAACTATTACGAGTGTTTCGTGACAAGCCCTGTATATAACAACGAATTTATTCTCTGCCGGTCGGTATGGAATACCACCGTGATAGAAACTGAAATGGCGCCAAGTGGTTTTAGCGGTACCATTACCGCTGTAGGACGTACCAGCCCCACGCAAAATCTGATTGATAGTTATGAAATGAAAAGCGGACTGCCTATCCACGATCCGGCTTCGGGTTACGATGATCAGAATCCTTACGCGGATCGCGATCCTCGTCTGAAACAAACCATTCTGCATCATGGATCCCTCTGGGGAGACAGGCAGGAAGAAGAAGAACGACCGGTAGATGTTACTTCACCCAATGGTAAGGATTATCAGTCATTACACGGTGGAACCCTGACAGGTTACTATCCCAAGAAGTTCGTACATAATATCTCTTTTACCAATCCCAGTACTCCCGCCCATGCCTGGCCACTCTTCCGCTATGCAGAGATCCTGCTCAATGCAGCAGAAGCGATAAACGAGGCGCAAGGACCTGAACAGGCTTATCAGTATGTAAATCAAGTACGTGCCCGCGTTGGGATGCCTGCATACTCGGGAATGAGCAAGGAACAGTTTCGTGACCGTATTCGTAATGAACGTCGTATAGAACTTTGTTTTGAAGACCATCGTTTCTTTGACACACGTCGCTGGATGGTGTATGCCGATCAGACACCCGCCAGTGAAACAAACAAGCCGTACAGTCAACAATATTATCATCTGTATGGGGTGACGGTGACCGATGCCGACAACCCGTCGTTCATGTACGGGCCTGCGGAGAAACGCCCCAGGTTAGTCTTTAACAGTCCAAAGAATTACTATATTCCTATTCCCGATTCCGAAACGAAGAGAGCTCCGAATCTGGGGCAGAACCCAGGTTGGGAACTTTCAGACCAGGGAACCGAAGAAGAGGACATTTAGAAAACCTTAAGAGGCTGTCTCACCTTAGAGTCAGCCTCTTTCTATACATTTCAGATGCGACACTTTTTCAATTATATCCTTCTCTTGTTAAGTCTCATGTTCGTTTGGGCATGTACCGGTGACGATACACCTGCAAATCCTCCTGATGATACACCAAATGAGCTAGACGTTTTCGTGCCTCCCTCTTATAACGACAATTACACAAATATCAGCGATTGGTCGCAACGCTCTTTGTGGAACCTTGCCAATTTGCACGACCCGACAGTAATGCTTGCTGACGACGGTTATTTTTATATGTACCAGACCGATGCCTCATATGGTAACGCGCATGCCGGACACGGGCATTTCCACGCACGACGCTCGAAGAATTTAGTTGACTGGGAGTATTTAGGTGGTACCATGGAAGTGGCGCCCAACTGGGTGAAGAGCAAGTTAAACGAATATCGTACTATACAGGGGCTTCCTCCGATAGAGAATCCTTCCTATGGCTATTGGGCGCCCGTAGCACGTAATTTAGGCAACGGCAGATACCGTATGTATTACTCTATCATAATTGATAATTACATCAAGACGGGAAAATTGAATACTGTCGCTGATTTTGACAACTCCTGGACAGAGCGCGCTTTTATCGGCATGGCTGAAACCACCGATCCGGCAAGTAATAAATGGGAGGATAAAGGATTCGTCGTGTGCTCAGCGTCCGACAAGGGAATGAACGATTGGTATCGATCATCCACCGGCGATTGGAACGCCTACTTCCTATACAACGCGATAGATCCCACCTATACCATCACAAAAGAGGGAGAACACTGGCTTACGTATGGTTCCTGGCACAGTGGCATTGTTACCCTGCAAGTTGAACCGGAAAACGGAAAACCACTCGCTACGCTAAGCGAACCCTGGAACATACAGGAAAATTCTCCTTACGGAAAGCGGATAGCCAAACGGGGCGCAAGCCGCTGGCAGGGGTCTGAAGGGCCGGAAATCATCTATAATCCTGAAACGGATTACTACTATCTGTTTCTTGCCTACGATGAATTATCAGTTGCCTATAATACACGTGTGGCCAGGTCTCGAAAAATTGACGGTCCTTATCTGGGGATTGACGGACAACCAGCGCTGACGGCGAATGAGATCCTTCCGGTGGTTACTCATCCTTACAGGTTCATGAACAGCTACGGATGGGTGGGACTTTCTCACTGCGCTATTTTCAATGATCGTAAGGGCAATTGGTATTACGTTTCGCAAGGACGTATGCCCAAAGATGTACCGGGCATCAATGTAAGTAATGCCATCATGATGGGGCATGTTCGTGCCATCAGTTGGACAACCGACGGCTGGCCTATGGTCATGCCCGAACGATATGGTGCTGTTCCTTCGATCCCTGTCGAAGAGAGTGAGTTGACAGGTGATTGGGAACATATCGACCTGAGTTATAGCTACGCGAAACAAAAAGAATCGGTTACGATGACTTTAAGCACCAATCACATGATTACCGCTGGACCCTGGAAAGGTGGCTCCTGGAGCTACGATGCTACCAAAGGAGTGTTGACAGCCAATAACGTAAAACTATATCTCCGTCGCGAAGTCGATTGGGAAGCAACACCCCGCAAGCATACCATCGTTTACACAGGCTACACAAATACGAAAACGTACTGTGGTAAGAAAAAATAAATCACCGTGGCACAAACGGTTGGCATCATCAATCCAAATTACCTTTCAAGCAATTTACTGGGAGTGATATTGAATTGTCTTGAGAAACAACGGGTGAAATATTTCGGATCATTGAATCCCACCTCATAGGCAATATCAGCAATGTTTTTATTTTTTGTTTTTTTATTCTGAAGGATCATGTTATAAGCGAGATTCAGCCTGTATATCCGGATAAACTCACCAACCGATTTTCCGCTCAGGGCCTTCAGTTTTTTGTTTAAAAGTGACTTACTCACTCCCATGTTCTCAGCAAAATCGGTAACTTCGAAATTGGAGTTTTGATAGTTCTCTTTCACCATCTCCAGCACCTTGTCCATGAATTTTTTATCATTCGACTCTTCGCTGATTTCCAGAGTATCTACCGACATCTCATCGAAAAACTTGTGCTGATATCTCTCACGCGTTTCCAGAATATTACGGATACGGGTGAGAAGCATGTTTTCATCGAATGGTTTCACGATATAGGAGTCAACCCCCATCCGGTAACTGTCGGTACGTGCTTTCTCCGATGTTTTTGCCGTGAGCATCAAGAATGGAATGTGCGACAGGGTGAAATTCTCCTTCACCTTCTTCGAGAGTGCAAGACCATCCATCTCAGGCATCATCAGATCACTGATAATGAAATCCACGTTGTAGTGCTCCAGTATCTCATATGCCTCCACCCCATTGTCGGCCTCAAGTGTATTGTAATGGGGAGACAAAATGGAACAGACATAGCGACACATATCTCTGTTATCTTCCACAACCAGAAAGGTGAGTCTATCCTTTTGCCATTCCCTGAGATTTTGCACATTGAAGTTGCCCTCATCGTTGTTGGAACGTTTTACAACCTGCGGCACCTGTGACTGTGGGTTCATGGAGTGCAGCGGCAATATAATCCGGAAGGAAGAGCCCGCTTTTTTGTTGTTCTTTATCCAGATATTTCCTCCAAGTGCCTCCACCACTTGTTTGGTCAGATAGAGACCTATTCCAGTACCACTCTGTCCGTGCACAGGATATATAAGATGGTTCCGTGACTGATAAAAACGCCTGAAAACCTTCTCCTGATCCTCCTCAGGGATACCTGTACCGCTGTCCTTCACAGAGATGTACAGCTTTTCACTGATGGTTGCACTCTCCCTGAATGATTTCATGTAGACGGTGATCACCCCATTGTTGGGAGTGTATTTGATGGCGTTGGATAACAGGTTGGTCATGATCTTGCGTATCCCTTCATCATCGAAATAAAAGTCGGGATTTGCCAGATCATACCTCCTCAACAACTGAATATCCCTGTCACCCGCCTGAAAATCGAATGGAGAGATCACCGACTCAATGAAATCCTGAAAATCACCTTTCCTGTAGGTCACTTCCAGCTTGTTGGATTCAATCTTACGAAAATCCATCAACTGATTGATAAGTGTCAGCAGATATTTCGAATTCCTTTCGACAAAATGTAACTGTTCAACCACGTAGGGATTGGTGCTTAACTTGAGCGCCCTCTCCACAGGCCCCACGATCAAAGTGATGGGAGTACGAAATTCATGTGAAACATTGGTAAAAAAGTCGAGTCGCTCCGTAGTCATCTTCCGCATTTTTTGCGACATCTCCACCAACTGTTCTTTCTGCCGGGTGATCTTCTCATTCTGTTCACTTAAGAGCTGGTTGCGCTGAGAGAGTTCATTTTTCTGTACCGTCAGGACACCCTTCTGCTTTTCAATCTCTTCGGTGCGGTCATCCACAATTTGCTTCAGCACCTTCTGCTGATGTTCATAGGACCTGATTCGCCAGTAATGGAGCATGATGATCGTGAGTATTCCCAAGAGGAGCATCAGGGAGATGAACCAGTTTGTTTTATAGAAATAGGGTTTGATCCTGATATTGATTTGTGTCACCGCTCCTGTATCCAACCGGTCTTTTGGAGCATACTTGACCTGAAACTGATAATTGCCGGCCGGCAGGTTCATATAGGTTACCGTATGGGCGTTTTTCTCCAGTTCAATCCAGTTGCCGTCATATCCCTCCAGGCGATAGGCATAGACATAATTACTTATCACACGGTAATTAAGGGCAGAGAAATCGATCGAGAATGATCTTGTCTTCTCGTGCAGGATAATCTCATCTGCCACTGAGATATCCTTACTGATGATTTTGCCCGGGTTAACTCTTTCATTATTCACGTAGAAATCGGTCAGTATAACCCTGTATTGAACAGTATTCGTGGTGATCATCTCAGGATCAACAGCCACCAGTCCGTCCAGGGTACCAAAATAGAGCAATCCACTCTTCGCCTTAGCGTATGCGTTCCAGTAAAACTGACTGGAGGCAAGCCCATCTTCCTCGTAATAATTGGTAAAACTGTTGTTTTGTTTGTTGTAACAGGACAACCCGTTATTCGTGCTTATCCACAGATTACCCATCTCATCCTCCAGAAGCCCCTTTACATTGTTGTTGGCCATCCCGTCGGAGGTTGTGTATGACTTAAAATCATATGACCCGTCATTATTGACAATGCGCTTGTAGATGCCAAAGCCGTCGCTACCCAGCCACAAAACGCCCTCGGAATCAATGCAGAAGCTTGTGATCCGCTCAATCAGCTTCGACTGGGGATTGTCAAGCTTATACTTCAGGTGAACATATGAAAAAGGGTGACCCTCCTGCCGGTTCAGGTCAACGAGATATACCCCTTCCGCACAACCCATCCATAGCTGGTTGTCGCCGTCGATCACCGATCCGATGATTCCGTTGATATGATCCGACATGTTGTCATGGAAGGGTTTTTGCAAGCTGTCATTTTCGATATCGTAGTAGAAGAGTCCCTGGTTCGTACCGATCCACATGGCATTATTATGCCTGTCGTAAGAGAGTGTCCCGATGAAATCGACCAGGAATTGGGGGTACTGACCGGTATGGATGTACTTCACCGGCCCTTTCCCGGGATGAGCAATATCGAGCAGGGTAATACCAAAGCCCCAGGTACCGGCCCATAACCGCCCCTCATCATCCACGCTAAAGGCACTTACAGAATTGTGACTCAA
>JAAYGM010000171.1 GCA_012727735.1 Bacteroidales bacterium
ATCCCCGTCGGGAGCGGGAGAGACACGATACAGGATATGTGGGCAGGCGCCGCTGTTGTTGCAGTCAATCGCTGTGTAATAGAAGTTATTTTTCCTGTCGTTCACGATATCGAGGAAATCCCAGTCGCTATCAACGTAGTTGGTACGGAACGACCGCCTGTTTACGCTCCTGTTATAGAATATCTCGTTGTTCCCGCTGAGACTGGGGATATACTCTTCCGGTATCACGAAAGCCTTACCGTCGCTCTTTCTTACAAGATAAATCTCACCGGTGTTCCCCTGTTCCTGAAAGATTGCAAGCAGATAGCTACCCAGGTCGCGAACGTGGAGGGGTTTCATCTCAGTGATCCTCTTCTTCGCCTGGTCACGATATTCTATTTCATAGATATCCTCTCCACTGCCGGCAGTGGAGCGAAAGGAAGAGGTGCGTTTCACGCCATAAAGGGTTGCCCCTGCATCATGAGAGGCTATAAACAGCGACTTAGCCTCCCCGATGGTCATGTGTCTCAAACGCCCCGCTTGCTCTTCCCCATCAATCGTATCCTGGCAGGAGTGGAGTATCAGAGATAAGCCGAGCACGGCGGTGAGAATGCAAACGGTTGTAGGTTTCATAGAATAAATGTAAAAAATTGCACATGTTTACGAAATTCCGCTTCCGGCATGATCTTCTGAAGATCGCACCAAAAGCGGAATAAGATATAAAAAAAAGCCGTTGGCGGTTACTCCTCCATCAGCACATGCATGATGTCACAGGCCGATTTGGTTACCGAGGTACCCGGACCAAAGATGGCTGCAACACCTGTTTTGTAAAGGAAATCATAATCCTGTGCAGGGATCACACCACCGGCGATGACCACGATGTCGGGGCGGCCCAGACGTTTCAGCTCGTCAATCACCTGCGGTACCAGCGTCTTGTGACCTGCGGCAAGGGAGGATATACCCAGCACGTGTACATCATTCTCCACAGCCTGTCGTGCTGCTTCGGCCGGCGTCTGGAACAGCGGCCCCATATCCACATCAAAACCGCAGTCGGCATAGCCTGTGGCTACCACCTTCGCACCGCGGTCATGACCATCCTGACCCATTTTAGCCACCATGATGCGTGGCCGGCGCCCTTCTTTACGGGCAAATTTGTCTGTCAGAGCACGCGCTTGCTCAAGCGTTGCATCTGCTTGTGATTCTGATGAGTACACTCCTGAAATTGTTCTTATTACTGCATTATAACGTCCTGCCACTTTCTCGCATGCATCGGAGATCTCTCCCAGCGTGGCACGTACACGTGCTGCTTCAACTGAGAGCTCCAGCAGATTACCCTCTTTGGTCTCCACACAGCGGGTGATGGCATCGAGTGCCTTCTGCACCGCTGCATTGTCGCGGCCGGCTCTCAGCTTTCCCAATCGCTCCACTTGCTGCTTGCGCACTTCGGTGTTGTCGATATCAAGGATGTCGATCGGATCTTCCTGATCCAGCCTGTAACGGTTCACTCCGATGATACCCTGCAGACCTGAGTCGATACGTGCCTGCGTGCGGGCAGCCGCCTCCTCAATGCGCATCTTGGGTATGCCGGTCTCAATCGCCTTGGCCATACCACCCAGCTTCTCTACCTCCTCTATAAGTGTCCACGCCTTGTCTACCAGCTCGTTGGTGAGTGACTCCACATAATATGAGCCGGCCCAGGGATCTACCTGCTTGGTGATCTGGGTCTCCTCCTGCACATATATCTGCGTGTTTCGTGCGATACGTGCCGAGAAGTCTGTCGGCAGGGCGATCGCCTCATCCAGCGCATTGGTGTGCAGCGACTGGGTGTGTCCCAGTGCAGCGGCCATCGCCTCCACACAGGTACGTCCCACGTTGTTGAACGGGTCCTGCTCGGTGAGCGACCACCCCGATGTCTGGGAGTGGGTGCGCAGTGCCATCGACTTCGGGTTCTTCGCACCGAAGCTCTTCACGATCTTGGCCCATAGCAGTCGTGCTGCACGCATCTTGGCGATCTCCATAAAGTGGTTCATCCCTATCGCCCAGAAGAAGGAGAGACGGGGAGCAAAAGCATCCACGTCGATGCCGGCGTCGATACCGGCACGGAGGTACTCGATACCGTCAGCCAGCGTATAAGCCAGCTCAATATCTGCCGTGGCACCTGCCTCCTGCATATGATATCCTGAGATGGAGATAGAGTTGAACTTGGGCATTTTCTGCGATGTGAACTCAAAAATATCGGCGATGATCTTCATCGAGAAGCCTGGAGGATAGATGTAGGTGTTACGCACCATGAACTCCTTCAGAATATCATTCTGAATGGTTCCGTTCATCTCTTCCAGCTTTGCACCCTGCTCCTCGGCGGCAACGATATAGAATGCCAGGATAGGCAGTACCGCACCGTTCATGGTCATGGAGACAGACATCTTGTTCAGGGGGATGCCATCGAACAGGATCTTCATATCTTCCACGGAGCAGATAGATACACCCGCTTTACCCACATCACCCACCACACGTTCGTTATCGGCATCGTAGCCACGGTGTGTGGGAAGGTCGAAAGCCACAGACAGACCTTTCTGTCCCGAGGCCAGGTTGCGGCGGTAGAAAGCGTTGGACTCCTCTGCGGTGGAGAACCCGGCGTACTGACGGATGGTCCAGGGACGCATCACATACATGGTTGAGTAGGGTCCGCGAAGATAGGGGGCCAGGCCGGCAGCATAGTTGAGATGCTCCATGCCCTCCAGGTCCTCCTTCGTATAGACCGGTTTCACCGGAATCTGTTCCGGCGTCAGCCAATCGGCTTTAATCTCATTTTTTTCGGCCCACTCCTTCACGTTGGCAGTCGAAAAACCATCCGATTGAATATTTATCTCTTTAAAATTTGGTTTCATACAATTTGTTTAATTTTTTAGTCTTCAGGCCGGGATCAGGATCCGCGGAAGATGACTTTTATATTATTCTCTGTTAGCAATATCTCTTTCAAAAATAGGGAGCAATAAAATTGGCGGCAACCAGCAACAGACTGAAGATAAGCACCAGCTGCGCCGTCTGTCCATCCAGGAACTGAATGATACCCAGTTCTTCGAGCTTTGCCTTCTTCATCAGCCTGATATTTTTCATTGCCATGGGAAAACTCAGCAGCACGATAAATGCCAGAGGACTGAGTATCTTCAACATCACTGCCACGGCAATCAGCATGTAGGCTGCCAGCAGGATCGTCTGATAAGAGACCTGTGCCCCTTCAAGTCCCAGGTTCATGGCCTGGGTACGGATACCGGCGGCTTTGTCCTGAAGCATATCACGCGTGTTATTGGCGTGCAGAATGGCGACAACAAGCAATCCCGTGGGAGTGACCACAAGCAGTGTGGACCAGATGATCTGACCGCTCATCACATAAGCCACACCCAACGCAATCGACAGGCCGTAACAGATGAAGATAATCAGGTCTCCCAGCGCCACGTACTTGAATTTGTAGTAGAAGGCGGAGCTGATGATTCCGATGATACCGAAGACCAGAAGAGGAGGACCAGTGTGCAGCAGCAGGTATACACCCAGCAGGATGCCTGTCAGCAAAACCACATAACCGTAATACAACACCGTTCTGGGTTTGAAGACTCCCTTCACGATCAGTCGCACAGGTCCCGTTTTCTCTTTCACATCCACGCCACTCACAAAATCGTGGTACTCACTGATCAGGTTTCCGGCCAGATGGAAGATGATGGCACCCAGTACAGCCACGATGCCGAGGCCCCACTCCACGTCGGTGATCACACCTCTCTTGTAGAGATAAAACACGTAGGAAAATCCTACCAGTGCCGGTGATGCCGATGCAGGTATTGCCCAGGGATGAGCGACTATAATCCAGTTCTTCAGTTTTCCTTGTCCGTCCATTTGTCAGTGGTCACTTATTAATCCCTATTTCTATAACAGTTTATCGTTAAACATCTTCAGTGTTTCCAGCACGTTACTCCGCACATGAATGAAATGTTCAATACCGTGTGCTTTCAGATCATCCATGCAGGCGGGTGAGCCTGCCACCACCAGCAGCTCTCTGCCGTCCCTGAGCAGATCGTATGCCTCAGGTGCGAGCGTGACATATTCCTCATCGCTGGAGCAGAGCACCACCACATCAGCCCCTTTGGCACGGGCTGCCTGTACACCTTCAGCCACCGTGTTGAAGCCAAGGTTGTCAATCAGCTCGTAACCAGCACAACCAAAGAAGTTGCTTGAGAACTGTGAACGTGCAAGCCGCATGGCCAGGTGACCGATGGTAAGCATAAACACTTTGGGCCTTTTTCCACTTTGCTCTGTGGCCAGACGTACTTCGCTGAAAGCATCGGCGAGACGCTTATGATTAAGTTTCTTCAGTGGTGTCGTCCTATCGCTGTCACCACATCCGCAGCCATGCTTCTCCTTGTCCTCAAGCTTTCCGGCCATCGACTCACCGAAGTTGGGATACTGATTGGTTCCAAGCATGATCTCCCTGCGATTGGCGACGGCGTTGAAACGGGCATCTGATGAGCCATTAATAGCATCCTGTACTGTTCCTGCTTTCAGCGCAGCGTAGAGGCCTGTCTCTTCCGTTTCGAGGAACAGCTTCCAGGCCTGTTCAGCCAGCGAGGAGGTGAGCGTCTCAATATAGTACGAACCGGAAGAGGGGTCGGTGATCTTATCGAAATGAGCCTCCTCTTTCAGCAACAGCTGCTGGTTGGCAGCGATACGTTCAGCAAAGGCGGAGGGTGTCTCGAACGCCTCATCGAAAGGACGCACGGTCAGCGAATCGACGGCACCGATGGTGGCCGACATTGCTTCTGTCTGCGTGCGCAGCAGGTTCACGTATGGGTCATACAACGACTGGTTGAAACGCGATGTGGTTGCGTGTATATTCATCTTGGCAGCACAACGACAGGTGCCGTCGGCCGCTTTGTTGTCACAGTCATGTGCACAGGGTGGTTTGTAGGCATTCACTATCTCAGCCCAGAGCCATCGTGCAGCACGGAATTTGGCTATCTCCATGAAGTAGTTGGATCCGACACCAAACCCGAATTTAATCTTTTTTGCCGCGAGAGAGGGGTCCACACCGTTCTCAATCAGCTTCGACAACACCTGGTTGCCGTATGAGAGACTGTAGCCCAGCTCCTGAAAGCTGTAGGCACCGGCATCGTTCATCCTGTTTCCTGTGACGAAGATAGCGCGGTAACGTGGAAGAGGAGCAGTAATCTTCACCATCTCCACTGCTTTCTCCACCCATTTGGGTTCATCCACACCCTTTTTCAGGATCTTTCTGAAAGGATCGAACTCAATGGAACCGAAGCACTGCATCAGATCGACATTCTGAGCAGTCACATAAGCGACCACCAGCCTTGCCATTTCATCTGTTTTTGAGATACAGGTGCTGAAGTTCAGCTCCACCTTGTCGGGTGCGATACCGTTGAGCAGTATCGCCATGTTTTCTGCCGACAGCTCATTCTTCGGCAAATGAAAACCAAAGGAGGTGATCCCCCTCTCCAGCAATGCAAGCGCTTTTTTGTTGGCTGTGTAGTAATCTGTCACGTCAATCTCCTGACGGACATACCAGCTATTATCTTTTCTCGTGCTGCGGACATAAGGGAACTGTCCCGGCAAATTCTCCGCAGCAGCCAATCCTTCAATATCTTCTGCGCGATAAAAAGGATTCACATTAAACCCTTCATTTGTTCTCCACACCAGTCTCTTCTGGAAATCGGCACCTTTCAGATCTTTGGTGACGACAGCCATCCACTCTTCTGTGGTTACGGGAGGAAAATCCGTGAAAAGCTTCTCTCTCTGTTTACTCATATTTACTTCTGTTTATTATTTTGAGGTTTTTCTACTTCTCTCTTTTTTGCTCTGAAAAAATGCTAAGGCCTGGGAAAGAAATAAGTGACAAATTTATGATAATTTGTTCTCTTATAAAACAATTACGATGCTTTATTACAACTATTTCAAGTGACCGACTTACTCAGCATGTTTCATTTCTACCAGCAGCTCCGTGATTTGCTCCACCACGGCCTTGACATATCGTTCACCTTTTTCGGCGGTCGATTTTTTCGGATTCCCGATGCCGGTGTCGGAGGATACTTCATCCCAGTTGCGGGGCATCCAGCCAATCCGCCTGTCCACAGCACCTATCCTGCAGGGGGCCACTTTGCCGTCACCGGCTCTCTCCATGGAGACCAGTTCAGGGTGGTAATGCAACATCACCGATGTCTCCTGCTCACCCGCATGCTCATCGGGTTTCTCTTCGAAATAATCCTCCGTGGGAACGATCGTCCACCAGTCCACCGCGATGATGCGGAAGTCGGGGAAAGCCATCGCCAGATCGCGGATATAGGGTTTAAAGGTATTGCCTCCATGCCCATTGAGAATCACCAGGTTGCGAAGGCCCTGCTTATGCAGTGAGGTCACCACATCCACCAGGATGGCTTTCTGTGTCTCACTGCGTGTATGAATACAGAAGGGCTTGTTCCATTGTCCCCCGTTTTGCGACCCCAGAAAAACCGGCGGCATCACCATGCAGTTGACACCCTGCTCATAAGCTTTATCGGCACAATCACCCGCGATCTCGTAGGTGAGGATGCAGTCGGTGAGATAAGGCAGATGGTAATTATGCGGTTCGACGGCTCCCCAGGGGAGAATCACTATATCATACTTATGTTCAAGCACCTCACCATAGTTGGTTTCGGAAATTTGAAGAAATCTGTTTTTTGACATATCTGGAATGAATTATGACAACTGTCCACACGCTCACACTGATATCAGGCCATTTCTGATACAATAAAAGGTCAGCCCGGACACGGTTTTGATACCTGTTTTGGAAATAATATTTTTTCGGTGTGTAAGCACCGTATTGTGACTGATATTCAGCTCCACGGCGATCTCCTTGTTGAGGTATCCCTTCACGATAAGCCTCAGGATCTCCGTTTCACGGTTTGTCAGCTGGTGATCGTTTTCATTCTGCTGATGCTGATGATCGCTGGAGATAGCGTGCTGCAGCTGGCGGATGCCTGATGAATCCAGCTCATTCAGCTTCGGGCGGAGCACTTTGCTCCGCAGCCTGTTGTGTGCAGCCAGGTCTTTCTCCAGTGAATGAACAGAAAAGACAACGGCGTAAATAAGGTTCTGATTGTAGGCTCTGGAAAGATGCCTGAGAAGAATGTTCTTCAGGTCATGCAGCAGATCATCAGGGAAGTCATCATCATAGTCTGCAACCTTTTGCAGGTAATTGGTCATCCGCTCCTTGAACTGAAGGAACAACACGCGGAGCATCCCCAGCTCTTTACTTTCGGAGCCGCTGATGGCGATAAAGGCATTCAGGTGCTTCTCTATGTTTGGCACCAGTTCATGGATGTAGTTATCCACCGTCTGGTGGAAATAATCTGCAATCAAACCGGTGTCGAAGAGGTTAAGGGAGTCATCCGGGACGTAGCTCTCATCGAGATAGACATTGAGCACGGTAAGGATAAAATCGGTGTTCAGCTGATGCTCCACACAGAGATCGGATACCGTCTTATCACCCACACCGAGCCGTATTCCAAAACGGTTCAGCACAGGGATCAGCTCATTGTGCTCTGTCAGCACATCAGCCATCACACTCTGTTGATTCAGCATTCTCATCTTATTCGCTCTTGTCAGCTTTTGATCCGTGAGGCAAAATTGCGTGTTCTCCGGCGTTCCCTGTAAAAGTGAGTGATTGTATCCAGCGGATGCAGGAAAAACATGCGTGGTCCGGCCATTCGCATCACCTCTTTTATTTTCAGGCGCATATCGTTCTTGTAACAATGGACCTGGCATGTGCCACAGGTGGGTTTATCCTCACCAAACGGACACTGTTCCAGTCGCCGCACAGCATATGCACGCAACGCATCACATTCTTCGCACAACCCGTCTCTGGTGCCGTGTCGGGAATGACAATAGATAGCGATCATTTTGCTTACGACTTTCTTCTCTCCTTCGTTCATCTCTTCTCCCTGAATAGAAGTGTAAAAATAGCCATTTTCTTTCTCCTTGCCAAACAGAAAATGCTTATTTCTTTCTCTTGCAGCGCAGTGACCCCTCTCACTTACTGAAGATGTACCGTGCGCATCTGCCGTAAAATATGAGCCTGTCTCTTTTTCATATATGACGAGGGTGATAGGGAGCTATATACCAGCGGATTAGGCAGGGTGGCTGCAATCAGTGCAGCCTGAGCAGCTGTGAGCTTCTCTGCCGGGGTGTTAAAATGGTGCTTCGCCACTGCCCCGGCACCATACAATCCTCTCCCTGTCTCCATGATGTTGAGATAAACCTCCAGGATCCGTTCTTTGGGCCATATCAACTCTATCAGCAAGGTGAAATATGCTTCCAGGCTCTTTCTGAACCAGGATGGGCGGGGCCACAGAAAGAGGTTCTTCGCCGTTTGCTGTGTGATGGTGCTTGCCCCGCGCACTCTCTTCCCTGTTTTGATCTCACTTAGAGCTTTTTGTATCTCCACCCTGTCGAAGCCGTGGTGGGTGTAAAAACGCTGATCTTCCGAGGCGATCACAGCCCGTTTCAGATGATCTGAGATCTGATCGTAAGGCACCCACTGATGATGAAGCTGCGGTGGCTCTCCGTTGACTACAGACTGTACCGTCCTGATGCCCATCAGCGGTGTGAAGGGGACAGGCAGATACCGGAAAAGAACCACTCCCCCCACGGAGAGAATAAAAAACCATAAAACAAGCCTGCCGAAAAACCGGAATAGTTTTCTCATCTGATCAATTTCAATTATTTCAGACGACAAAGATAGAAAAAAAGGGAATCAGGTTGACGCACAAGAGCGTGTGGCAATCACTTTTTCTTCGACATCAGATAATCACCGGCGGGAGTCTCCTCGATAAAATAACCTTCATTCAGTTCAATGATCCATCCTTCACCTGTAACCCTCTCTTCGGTGATCTCTAGTGGCTCGGAGACGATTACCCAGCGCCAGTCGGACCGGAGTAGTGCCCCACCCCCCTCCACGGTGAGGATACCCCACCTGTCGCTTATCTGGATGGTGTGGTAAACCGTTCCCTCATCCTCATCAAGAGGAACGATGTTCAGCAGATCGAACGACATGTTCATATCCTCCAGTTTTATCTCCAGGTGAGGTTCCTCGAGGAACTTCCTTCGGTAGATATCGAGCCGCGCGCTGTTCGATAATTCTCTTCTCAGCTCCGCGTCAGCAATCGCTCTCCCATTGTACTCCTCCGCCAGCTGTTTCACATAGGTCTGCAACAGGATACGTTTATCCATGCCGAATGCCTCCGAAAAGACCTCCGTCAGGTCGCTCTCCGACTCAATCTCTTTGTTCCAGTGATTATCTTTCTGATAAAGGAAGAATCCATAGACAGGCACTGTTTCGTATGCAAAGGTTCGCACATAGGTAGGTGTATGCACAAAATCGGAGAGACGCCTGATCAGATACTCCCTCCATTGCCACTTGTCCCGCCCGCTCATCATCTGACCGGTGTAGGTGGCAAGCCCCTCCAGCAGCTCCAGGCTGTTCTCGGCCGTCTCGGCACCCCTGTAAAGCTGGTGGCGGAATTTCCTGAATATCAAAGCATTTCTAAGATGCTCCTCAGCACGCGTGTATCTCCCGCTCCGCAGGGCCTCCTGAAGCGCGACAAGCTCGAGGCGCAGGTAGAGCCGTCCTTCCCTGTGATCCAGATGGCTATTCTCCTCTGTCCGGAAGTGAAAGCCCAGTGATGACTGCGCTACGTGAAACAACTCGTGGGTGATGAGATCCACCCGGTCAAAACAGTCCCGCGGCAGTGGCATCTTCACCATCGCCCAATGGATACCGCCCCACTCAAAGTCAGTGTTGGCAATAGGGACCTCTCTGGGTAACAGGCCCCTGTAGATACCTTTGTTCAGGGAGAGATGCCCCTCCCTGTCGGCAACATTGGCATAGACCTCCCTACTGGCGGGATCCACGATCAGTATGGGTCCGTAGATATCTTTATCCCACAGCATACTGTATCTGCTGGTTGCCTCTTCCACCTGAGCGAAACAGAGAGAGATGCTATCCGCGGGTATCTGCGGAGAGGCAGCGCTGATTGCTTCTGCAAACAGGCTCATCAGACATATGCCAATGAGTTTTCTCATACGATTAAAGATTTATTCAATCACATCAACCACAGCCAGACAGTCACCCTCAACCGTGAAGCGGATATCGAGACCGGAGAACGATAAGCCATACACTCGTTCGGAGTCATCCTGATAGGATGGCCGAGGATCATTGGCGAGGATGGAGAGCAACGCTTCGCGTTTCTCCCCGGGTATGGAAGAAAGTAACTCCGCCGGGAAATAGACCCGGAGCGTCTGCGTAGTTATCGCATCGGTGAATCCGCCCGTTGCATCGGGATGACAATCGGCGTAAACGATATAGGGTTTGATATCATAGATGGGTGTGCCATTAATCATATCGGCACCAGAGACATGCAGCACAGGTCCCTCCGGCGTATGCAGTTCAACACTTTCGAGCCGCACCGAAGAGAGCGCTATCGGGTTGGGGCGGAAAGGAGAGCGGGTGGCAAAGACACCCATGCGTTTGTTCCCTCCAAGCCGTGGTGGCCTCACCGTGGGTGACCACTCCTCGCGCGCCGTTTCGGAGAATGCCCAGATCAGCCAGATATGGCTGTATGCTTCCAACCCCCGCACTGCATCGCTATTGCGATAATCAGGTTCAAACACGATCCTTCCCTTCAACCCTTCAACCATTCCGCTCTGGCGGGGAATGCCGAATTTGGTTGAGAAATCAGTCTCTATGTGTGCGATGGTCTTCATCTCATTCACGATTGCTTCATCACCTTTGCAGAGAGGCGCGTGACCCATTTTCTCGGCATAAAACGAATACCAAAAGGCACCATTTTGTTCATCGTTCCCTGTATGACCACAGGCTTGCCTTTCATCATGGCACGATAACCCAGCAGTGCCACCTCGCCTGCATTGGCTATCTTCACGTTTTTCACCAGCTGCGTAGCGTTCATCTTCGACTCCTCCCCGAAATGGGTGTCGGTGGGTCCGGGACAGAGCGTGGTGACGGTGATATGATCTTTTTTAAACTCGTTGCCAATCGCCTCCGAGAGGTGAAGAACAAACGATTTTGTTGCGAAGTAAACAGCCATCATCGGCCCGGGCTGAAACGCTGCCGTGGAAGAGATGTTCAGTATCCTCCCAGGTTTGCGTCCCCTCCAGTCCCGGGCATAGAGATGGGTTAGGTGTGTGAGCGTGGTCACGTTAAGTGCGATCATCTTCTCGTAACGCTCCCAGGAGGTATCGGCAAAAGCGCCATAGTCACCAAAACCGGCATTATTTACCAGGTAATCCACGTCGATCTCCATTGCCTTCATCTCGTCGAATAGCTCCTGTGCTGCACTGGGGAAAGAGAGATCTTTCACGATCAGCACCACGGAGAGATCATACTTGCTTTTCAGCTCCTCTTTCAACTCTTCCAACATCCTTTCACTGCGGGCAACCAGCACCAGGTTGATCCCGTTCTCCGCAAAAAGAGAGGCCAGTTCCCTGCCGATCCCTTTGGATGCTCCCGTTATTAACGCTGTTTTATTCATTTATCCAATCTATTTGAAACAAAATTAAACTATTTTTCTTCACCGTTGTCAAAGATGAAGATATTTTTAATGAAAGAAGCGAACTATGAGCTATTTAAGTAAACGATTAATCATGCTGTTCTTGTTGCTGTTAACACTTCAGGGTGTTGTTGCGCAGGAGAAAGAGAGAGATATGGAGAAGGCGGAGAACGAAACACGGATAGAGCAGAGAGCCCAGGAGAGAGTAGACCGTCTGTCTGAAACCATTGAGTTATCGGAAAAGGAGAAGCAGGACCTGCATGAATTGTATATCAGGCAGGAGAGAGAAAGGATGAAAGAGCGTGCGCTAGCCCATATGGAACGTGAAAAACGGCTTGAAAAAAGAGAGAAAGAGAAGATGAAGAAGGATCAGGAGCTGGAGCGTATTCTTGGAAAAGAGAAGTACGGGGAATACCAGCGGAGAAAAGTGGAGTCAGCGATGGAAAAAAGAGACAAGATAGTGGATAATATTGTCGATTTCATGGGCGATTCGTTTGAGTTGGACAGAATAGAACGCGAGAAGCTCCGTGAATACTACCTCGACAAGGAGAAGAACATCAGCAGCATCATGAAAAAGATCCACAGCAAACAGGATGATATCAGGGAAAAAATGGAGAAAGAGTCAGAAAGAATGAAAGTGATCTTCGGTGATGAAGATGAAGAAATATTCGGTAAAGAAGATGATGTTTATTTAAATTGAGTTCTGATTGATACGGCGTACTCAGGTTGCGGTAACCAGGGTGCGCTCACTTTTTTATCAGGTGCGCTTGCGCGATTTATCAATCCGGAGAAATATAAACAGCAGGATGGTGAAACCCCAGAGTGATGAACCGCCATAGCTGAAGAACGGCAGGGGGATACCAATTACAGGCATGATGCCGATGACCATGCCGACGTTGATGATCAGGTGGAAAAGGAAAATACTCACCACCGAATAGCCATAAACACGCCCGAAGATTGTTGTCTGCCGCTCCGCCAGGCTGAGCAGACGAATGACAAATATCAAAAAGAGAACCAGTATAATGGTGGAACCGATAAAACCATGCTCCTCACCGATGGTGCAGAAAATAAAATCGGTATCCTGCTCGGGCACGTACTTCAGTTTCGTCTGTGTACCATTGAGAAAACCTTTCCCCATGAAACCTCCCGAGCCAATGGCAATCTTCGACTGCCCCACGTGATAACCGGCACCGCTCAGATCCTGCTCCATCCCCAGCGTCACCTTGATACGCATCTGCTGATGCGGCTGCAGCACCTCGTAAAAGACATACTCCACCGATTCAAGGAAGGCAAAGGAGCTGACCAGGAACAGGAAGATATAGAAATAGCTCTTACTGCGGTAACGGAGAAAGAGGTAAAGCAGATAGAGGGCTGTCACTGTCAATGCGATGATGGCGATCAGTCCCCAGTCTATCGCTACCGTTGTGAGTGAGATGATATAGGCAGCCAGGAATGTTGCAGCAGCCAGCAAAAGAATCATAAAGAAGACATCACGCCTTTTCATATAACTCCAGACCAGCGAGGCGGAGAAGACAATAATCACGAGGATGGTAAAGAACTCACCCTCCGAGATGATGCCAATCTGACCATCGGAGAACTTGATACCAAGAATAAAGTAGATGATTGCTGCTATTCCTGTGAAGAGAAACCCTCCCGGGAGCCCCTCCCTGTAGAGTACCAGTATTAAACTGAGGTAAACAAGCGCCGTTCCTGTCTCACTCTGCGCGATCACAAGGAATACCGGGAGCAGGATGATGGCTGAGACCATCAGCAGGTTCTTCTTCTCCATCAGGCGGAAGCCGTAGGAGTTGAACACCTTACCCAGCGCCAGGGCAATGATAAACTTCATGAACTCGGCCGGCTGCAGCCGCACCGGACCGATAATCAGCCATGAGCGGGAACCGTTGATCTCCTTGGCCACCAGAAGCGTGATGAGCAACAGTCCGATTCCTGCCAGGTAAAAGATAAAAGCATAGGTCTCGTAGAACCGCACATCAATCTTTATCAGTGCGAAAGCGAGCAGCAGTGATGTCCCCATCCAAACGAGCTGCATACCTGCTCTGCCCGACAGGTCGAACAGACCTGCAGCGTTCTCCAGGTCATAGCTTGCAGCGTAGATATTGAGCCACCCAAGCAACACGAAACCAAGGTAAAAGATGACTGTTGTCCAGTCCACCCTTCCCTTTTCCTCAATCTCATTGCTACCCTGATAAACCATCGTTGGCTGTTTATTTGTTTACTCCCTCACCTAGTTGACAGGCATGTTTCTTGTATATACGTAAGGCAGAATCTCACGATTGATAATGGATTTTTCCAGCCACTGATCACTCTCAGGTATCTCTCCCCTGAAAAACTGCTGCATCATAAGCCTGGCGATGGGTACCGCGTTGGTGGCACCGAACCGTCCGTTCTCCACGATCACGGCGATGGCAACCTGCGGATCATCCTTTGGAGCAAAGCCAATAAAGAGTGAGTGGTCATCGCCATGTGGGTTTTCGGCTGTCCCCGTCTTGCCGCACACCTCCACGAAGGGAGCAAGGTTGATGGCGCGGCAGGTACCCCTGGTCACCGCGTCAGCCATACCATCTACGGTTACATCGAAATAGGCTCTTTCAATCTCTGATTCATGTCTCGTGCTGAAGCGCTCCTCCAGTGCTGCACCCTTTCGCTCCCTCACCACGTGAGGGGTGTAATAATGTCCCCTGTTGGCAATCAGTGCCGACATGTTGGCAAGCTGCAAAGGCGTGGAGAGGATTTCTCCCTGACCAATGGCGATGGAGATGATATTATGAGCGTTCCACCGTTCGGTCTTGAAGACGTTGGAATAAAACTTACTGTTGGGGATAAACCCTCTTTTCTCCGATGGCAGGTCCACACCCAGGGGGTATCCGAAACCCATCTTCACCATATGGTCCCTCCACACGTCGAACGCCTCTCCCACTGTGGCATACTTGCTCCTGTCACTTAGCATGCCATTCAGCCCGTAACAGAAGAAGGAGTTACACGAGGTGGTGAGTGCGTACTGAATGGCCAGTGGGGAGCCATGACCGTGACACGCGGGGCGACCGCCCAGCGGTGGATAACCACCATAACATGAGTACCTTGTTTCTGTGGAGATGATGCCCTCCTGCAGGAAAATAAGTCCCTGGGTAGGTTTGAAGGTAGACCCGGGAGGGTATGTCCCCGCAATAGCCCTGTTGATCAGCGGCTTGTAGGGATTATTCTCGAGTGCCTGGTAATTGTCACTGAAAGATTTGCCTGTTAGCAGCGATGGATCATAGGTAGGTGCTGAGACCATGCAGAGGATCTCACCCGTTTTGGGTTCGATCATCACGATACTCCCCACCTTGTTGTGCATCAGCTGCTCACCGTAAGCCTGCAACGCGATGTCGATACCCAGCGTCAGATCTTTGCCCGATACCGGTGCTTTGTCTTGCCTGCCATCCTCGTAGCGTCCCTGCACCCTGCCATGTGCATCGCGCAATAGCACCTCCACACCTTTCTCTCCGCGCAGATCCTCTTCGTGCGAGAGCTCAATACCCGATTTACCGACATAATCACCCCGCGCATAATAGGGGTCGGCAGCCATCTTATTTTTATCCACCTCAGCCACGTAGCCAAGGATAAGTCCCATGTTCGGGAAATTATATTGTCGTTCGGTACGGCTCTGGATATATATCCCCGGGAACTTGTACAGTTTCTCCTGCAACAGGCCATATTCCTCCACATCGAGCTGAGAGAGGAAGAGCTGTGGGGTGTAGGATGAATAGCCGGGGTTCTTGCGCCGGTCTCTCATATCGGCATCAAGCATGTAAAAGCGCTCCATATCCAGATTCAGCGTACGACAGAAGTCAAGTGTATCGAACTGTTTCATCTCCCTGACAACCATCATCACATCATAGGTGGGCCGGTTGTAGACCAGCAGATTTCCCTTTCTGTCATAAATGGCCCCTCTGGCAGGATAGAGCTGCCTGCGGAGGAAGGCGTTACTGTCGGCATACTCACGGTACTGTGGGTTCAGCATCTGCAGGTTGAAAAGCTGCACCACGTAGATAAGAACGAAGAGCACCGCCACACCGGCAATGATATATCTTCTTTTGGACAAAGGATTATGTGTGCTCACTTGGTTTTCTCCTATACATTAAACTATCCATGGTGATGATGAGCACAATGGTGATGACGGCCGAGGTGATGATCCGGAGAAGGGTGCTCATCAGGTTGAAGAGCGTGAACGATTCGATGAAAAAGAGCAGTGTGAGATGCATGAATACCATGAGGATGGTAAATCGCACGAAAGGACCTGCAGCCGTGTAGATGCCCGGAACAAACTCATCGTACTCTTCTTTTTCGAAGAAGAGATCCATGACCGGTTTTCTCAGGGCAGCCACGATGGTGAATGCTGCCGCATTCATGCCGGGTGTATTCAGGAAAATATCAATGAGCAGCCCCATGAGGAAAGCGGAGATGATCACGAAAAAAAGATTTCTGCCCATGGGGAGCTTCAACAGGAAGTAGCCGTACAGCACAGGCGTAGCCAGTCCGAACAGGCTGATCCTGTTCAGCAATAACACCTGCAGCAGTATCAACAACACAAACAGGACAATTTCATATAGATAACTCAGCTTCATTCTTGTAAAATCTCTTCCAGTTCCCTTTGCTCTTCGTAGAACAGATCATTGATCACCAGCACATCCTGAAGCGTATAGAAATCGGTCGCCAGATGAATGTTGAAGGTGTTGAAATTATCGTCTCCCGATTCACCCGTCTCACTTACGTAACCGATGATGAGGTTCTTCGGGAAAATACGTGAGAAGCTGGTCAACACGGTATCCCCCTCCTGAAATGTCTCATGCCTTGGCAGCTCCCTCAGCTGTGCCGTCCTGATGTTCTTTCCATCCCAGGAGAGGGATCCGTAGTTTTCGGAGTTCTTCAGCCTGGCACTCAACCGGAACTTGGGGTTGATCACAGGGATCACCACCGAGAAGTTGGGAGATACGTTCGAGACCACTCCCACGACACCTGTCTGCGATATCACTCCCATATCGGGTCTGATACCGTTGGATGCACCTCTGTTGAGCGTGATAAAATTATTCACACCCGAGAAGCTCAGGTTGACCACTTTCGCGGGAATAAAATCAAATTGCGGTGTTCCTAGAGAGTCAATAAAAAAAGCATGCAATGTTCCGGAGTCAGACACCTCAACGCTATCCTTGTCAGCCTTGAGTGCGTACAACTCCTTCTCCAGCTCAGCGTTTCGTTCCAGCAGCTGCTGATTGCTCTTCTTCAGGAAGAAGAATGAGGTGATGTTATCGGCAGCGGTGTAGAACATCCCCGTCAAATGATTGGCGGAGGTGAGGTAGACACTGCGCTGGTAGGAGTTATGCGTAAAAACGAGATAGAAACTGAATGCAACAAGTAGTATTGCAACCAGCCAGTGACTATTTCGTATGATGAAGTTAAAAAGATTACGCATGCAATCCTAAGCCATTGTCAATATTCATAGCCAATAGCTGAATGCTATAAGCTTATAGCGATTTATCGCATCAAAAAGGTGAATTTATCGATGTTCCTGAGTGCGATGCTGGTTCCTTTTGCCACCATGTGCAACGGATCATCTACCACAGTGAAGGGGATACCAATCTTCTCTGTCAATCGTTTGTCAAGGCCTCTGAGCAGTGCCCCACCGCCGGTGAGGTAGATACCGTTACGCACAATATCGGCATAGAGCTCGGGAGGGGTCTGCTCCAGTGCGCTCAGCACGGCAGAGTCGACCTTCGACACCGATTTTTCGATGCAATGGGCAATCTCCTGGTAAGAGACAGGAACATCCATCGGTAGTGAGGTCATGCGGTTAGGGCCGTGCACGACAAAGTCTTCCGGCGGATTATCCAGCTCAGTAAGCACGGAGCCTACCATGATCTTAATCTGCTCGGCGGTACGGTCGCCCACCTTGATGTTGTGCTGACGTCCCATGTAATCCTGTATATCTTCGGTGAAATCATCACCTGCGATCTTGATTGATTTGTTGGAGACGATACCACCCAATGAGATCACCGCGATCTCGGTGGTTCCTCCGCCTATATCGACGATCATGTTCCCTTCGGGTGCCTCCACATCGAGGCCTATACCCAGTGCAGCAGCCATGGGTTCAAAAATCATGTACACGTCACGACCGCCGGCATGTTCAGCCGAGTCGCGCACAGCACGTATCTCCACCTCTGTGCTTCCGGAGGGGATACAGATAACCACGCGCAGTGAGGGAGAGAAGAGCCCTCCCTTGTTCTTGTTTGCCATTTTAATCATGCCGCGGATCATCTGTTCAGCTGCGTTAAAATCGGCGATCACGCCATCTCTCAATGGTCTTACCGTACGTATATTTTCATGTGTCTTACCATGCATCTGTCTCGCTTTCTCGCCCAACGCGATCATCTTGTCGGTTTTGCGGTCGAGCGCTACGATGGATGGTTCATCCAGTAGAATTTTCCCTGCATTGTTCACAATAACGGAGTTGGCTGTACCGAGGTCCATCGCCAGTTCCTGTGTAAAAGAAAATAATCCCATAATATATTAAGTTATCAGCGGTCAGCTTACAGCTTTCAGCTATTGTGTTTAATGTTTAAAGTGCCTTACGCCGGTTGTTACCATGGCAACACCGTTACGGTTGCAGTAATCCACCGATTCCGTATCGCGGATGGAACCACCCGGCTGAATGACGGCAGTAATACCCGCCTTGTGGGCTATCTCCACACAATCGGGGAATGGGAAGAAGGCATCACTGGCCATCACTGCTCCCTGCAGATCGAACTGAAACGTTGCCGCCTTCACGATCGCCTGATTGAGTGCGTCCACCCTCGATGTCTGTCCTGTACCGCTGGCGATAAGCTGTTTGTTCTTTGCCAGTACGATCGCATTTGATTTGGTATGTTTCACCAGAATATTAGCGAATAGCAGATCATCCATCTCTGTGCTGCCGGGCTCTTTCTCAGTAACCACCTGCAGGTTGTCCGCAGCCTGAACGCTCATGTTCTTGTCCTGCACGAGCGCACCGTTCAATACGGAACGGTACTGTATCTTCTGGGTTGCTTTCTCTGCCGATTTAAGCACCAAAATTATACGATTTTTCTTTTGAAACAAAATATCCAGTGCTTCTTTATCATAACCGGGTGCAATCATCACTTCGAAAAAGATGTTGTTGATCTTCTCTGCTGCTTCCCTGTCTATCCTTCTGTTGGTCACCACAACACCTCCGAAGGCCGAAACGGGGTCAGCAGCGAGGGCAGCTTCCCACGCCTCTTTCACGGTGGAGCGGCAAGCCATACCGCAGGCATTGTTATGCTTCAGTATAGCAACCGCAGTCTCATCGAAATCGGTGATAAGTGAAACGGCGGCATCAATATCAAGCAGGTTGTTGTAAGATATCTCCTTTCCGTGGAGCTGTTCGAAGATCTCGTTGAAATCACCATAGAATGTACCCTGCTGATGAGGGTTCTCACCGTAGCGCAGCTGTTTCCCATCGTTCAGGGCTACACGCAGGGCGGTACGGTCGTCATGATCGAAATAACGGAAGATGGCTGAGTCGTACGCCGAAGAGACCTTGAAAGCCTCTTTGGCAAACCAGCGTCGTTCTTCCAGCTCAGAGAGGCCCTGCTTCTCCTTCAACAACCTGAGCAGGGGCCTGTATTGTTCTTTTGAAGCCACGATAAGTACATCCTTGTGGTTCTTCGCGGCACCACGGATCAGCGAGATGCCGCCTATATCAATCTTCTCAATGATCTCCTCCCCGGTACCACCCGCTGCCACCGTCTCTTCAAACGGGTAGAGGTCTACGATCACCAGATCGATGGAGGGGATATCATATGATTTCACCTGCTTTTTATCCGCATCGTTATCACGCCGATAAAGGATCCCGCCGAAAATCTTGGGATGAAGAGTCTTGACCCTGCCTCCAAGGATGGAGGGGTATCCGCTCACATCCTCCACCGCATCACACTCGTAACCCAGCGATTCAATAAATTCGCGGGTGCCGCCGGTAGAAATAAATTTAACTCTTAAGTTGTCTAACTCCTGAAGTATTTCCTCTAATCCTTCTTTATGATATACCGAAATGAGGGCTGTTTGAATTTTCTGTGACATCGTCTGCCTTTTTGACACGTTATTTTTTTAAAGGAGTACAAAGGTATAAAATCTCTCGGTCATTATCGAGATTTGTCTTCATTAGTTTTGTGAAAAAAAACGGGGATCTCACCATGGGTGAAATCCCCGCATCTGTTTTCAACTTCTTTTGTTGCCAGGCGGAAAATGATATTACTTTTCTTGTTTTTAAAGAGACACTTAAGTCATTGCCAACCGGCCGTGAAAACTTATTTCACCTCCCATCCGAGGGCGCTGGCACCAAGCACGGCAGCATCACTCTCTTTGAGGTCGGAGAACATCAGTTTCACCTTGTTCTTGAAAATATTGAGCAGGTTTTTCTCCATGCTTTCACGGATAGGGTTCATGATCAGATCTCCTGCTTTGGCTAATCCACCGAAAAGAACGATAGCTTCAGGGCTGGAGAAGGCAACGAAATCGGCAAAAGCCTCACCCAGCATCTCACCGGTGAAACGGAAGATCTCCTTCGCCATCTCATCACCTGCCATGGCCGCATCGAACACATCCTTTGAGCTGATATCGTCGATGGGGATATTGCGCAGTCGTGTCTGGGCTTCAGGCCTCAGCTCAAGGTACTCACGGGCGGTGCGTGCTACACCCGTGGCGGAGGTGTATGCCTCGAGACATCCCGCTCTGCCACAGCCGCAGAGACGACCGTTATGGCGGCGCATGATCACGTGTCCCAGCTCACCGGCAAAGCCGTCATGGCCGTACACCATCTGTCCGTTCACCACGATACCGCTACCGACACCTGTCCCCAGCGTAATCACGATAAAATCTTTCATCCCGCGTGCAGCACCGTAGGTCATCTCGCCTATAGCAGCCGCATTCGCATCGTTGGTAAGCGCTACCGGAATACCTACACGGTCTTCCAGCATCTGTGCGAAAGGTATCACACCCTTCCAGTTCAGGTTGGGAGCAAACTCGATGCTGCCTGTAAAGTAGTTGCCGTTCGGTGTACCTGCTCCAATACCTTTAATCTGATCTTTTGTTGTTGTCTGACTGATGAGGTCGTGCATCAACTCTGTCAGCTCATCCAGGTAATCCTCAACTTTGGGGTGTTTGGATGTTTTAATGCTGCCGCTGATGATGATCTGTCCTCTTTTATCCACAATACCGACAACTGTATTTGTGCCGCCGACATCAATACCTATTACATAGGGTTTATCCATGATTTGTTGTATTAAAAGTGAATCAATGTTGATTGAATTAATATTCTTTGGCACAAATATAAAGAAATTTCATTAAAGAGCTTTCCGTAATATCAATTTATTTTTTTTTAGTAGTCAGTTATCAGTGGTTATTGTCTGCTTTTACCGGTAAGAGAGAAGCGGTCAGTGTACAGTGGTTGGTTTTTCAGAATAATGATTGTCATTATAATAAAATTATCTACATTTGTACTTTTTGAATTTACATTTAATGGTTGTAAGCCTGAATCAATATCATATTCTATCAAAAGAGGACAATACAATTTACAATTAGATAACAGTTACACAACGAATCATGAATGAGATTAAATTTTATAACGGGGAGAATATCCCGTTAGAGCTGCACAAGGTGCGCATCGTACAGAAACTACACCTGGTACCCATTGAAAGAAGACTGGAAGCATTACAGGAGGGTGGCTTCAACACCTTCAGGCTGAACACGAAGGATGTCTTCCTCGACATGCTCACCGACAGCGGCACCAACGCCATGAGCGACAACCAGCTGGCAGCCATGATGCAGGCCGACGATGCCTATGCGGGATCACAAAGTTTCTTCCGTCTGCAGAAAGCGGTTGAGGATGTGCTGGGCAAGAAATACTACCTGCCGGTACACCAGGGACGTGCCGCAGAGAATATTCTGTCCAACGCCTATGTACGCAAAGGCAATCTGGTGCCGATGAATTACCACTTTACCACGGCCATGGCACACATCACACAGTATGGTGGTAAGATCGCCGAGCTGCTATACGACGAAGCCTATGTGATCAACTCTTCCCACCCTTTCAAGGGAAACATGAATATTGAAAAGCTGGAAGAGATCATCAAGATACATGGGGCAAAAAACATCCCCTTCATACGCATGGAGGCCTCCACCAACCTGATCGGGGGACAGCCGTTCTCCGTGAAGAATCTGAGGGATGTGAGAGCGATAGCCGATAAGTACAACCTCCGCCTGGTGCTAGACGCGAGCCTGCTGGGTGAGAACGCCTACCTGGTGATGCTGCGGGAAGAGGAGTTCAAAGAGAGTTCAATGGGTGAGATTATCCAGACCATGACCGATCTTGCCGATATCGTTTATTTCTCGGCACGCAAGCTCAGCTCATCACGCGGCGGAGGCATCTGTACGAACAGCCTCGATATCTACCGTGAGCTGGAGGCGCTGGTGCCACTTTTTGAGGGATTCCTCACCTACGGCGGTATCTCGGTGCGTGAGATTGAAGCGATGGCTGTGGGTCTGTATGAAACGCTCGATGAGACGATGATCAGTCAGAGTCCCAACTTCATCGCTTACCTTGTCAACGCGCTTGATTCAAATGGAGTGCCGATGATCAAACCGGCCGGTGTGCTGGGTGCCCATGTGGATGCGATGCAGGTGTGCGATCACATCTCCCAGAAAGAGTATCCTGCAGGAGCACTGGCTGCAGCGCTTTATCTTATCTCCGGCATAAGGGGTATGGAGCGTGGCTCTGTCTCCAACCAGCGTGATGAGTATGGCAATGAAACCTTTGCCGATATGGAGCTGGTACGACTGGCTATACCTCGTCGTGTCTTCACACTGTCACAGATCAAATATGTGGAGGACCGCATGACCTGGCTCTATGAAAACAGGAAGCTGATAGGTGGCCTCCGTTTTGTGTATGAACCCCCGGTACTCCGTTTTTTCATGGGCGGTCTGGAGCCGGTGAGCGACTGGCCGGAGAAGCTGATTGCCAAGTTCAAAGAGGACTTTGGTGAAAGTTTATAATAACAGGTAAAAAGGTCGCTACTACAGCGGTCTTTTTTTATTAACTTTAATTTATCATATTTTAAACGATCAACCCGGCACTGTTTGGTACAATTGTACTATTTTTAACCAATTATTCACATAAACGGCCTGAAAAATGAATCGAAATCCAATCATTATCCTTCTGTTCATCCTGCTGATAAGCACTACAGGCGTCAATGCCCAGCAGATCATTGCCCACCGAGGCTACTGGAAGACCGAAGGCTCGGCACAAAACTCCATCGCTGCACTGATGAAAGCCGATTCAATCGCTGTTTTCGGTTCTGAAGTGGATATCTGGTTGTCTTCCGATGGTGTTCCTGTAGTGAACCATGACGCCACGGTCATGCTGAACGGTGAAAAGATCACAGTTGAAGAGACCCCACTCTCCACACTGCGGCAGGTGAAGCTCTCCAACGGTGAGACGCTGCCCACCGTGGAAGAGTACCTCGATGCATTTACCGCCTGCAACCGCACCAGGCTGATCATCGAGTTCAAGACACATTCCGGAAAAGAGCGTGAAGAGGAGCTGGTTCGCAAGGTGATAAAGATGGTCCATGAACGGGGACTGCAGGAGAAAGTGGAGTATATTGCCTTCGGCATCCATTTTGTGCTGCTGGTAAGGCAGCTCGATCCGCAGGCCGCAGTCTATTACCTCAACGGAGACCTGTCGCCCGGCGTCCTTTCCGCGATGGGGGCAGCAGGCTCTGATTATCACTACAATGTTATTTACCGGCGACCGGAATGGGTGCAGGCAGCACATGATCTGGGACAGAAGGTGAATGTATGGACCGTTAACAGGCCGGAAGATATTGGGAAGATGATCAACCTGAAGGTCGATTTCATTACCACCGATGAACCGTTACTTGTAAAAGAGATACTGCAACAACAATGAATCTGAAAGAACAACTTAACCGTGCTATTGAGATTGCCATTTCGGCACACGAAGGGCAGCTGGACACCCACAACGGTCGTCCCTACATAGAGCACCCCTTCCGGGTGATGAGTGCGGGACAGACGCTGCAGGAGAAGATTGTGGGCATACTGCACGATGTGGTGGAGGACAGCCCCTGGACGCTCAATCAACTCAGGGAAGAGGGCTTTCCGGAAGAGATTATCGACGCGGTGGATGCCATGAGCAGGCGCGACAATGAGTCGTATGATGCATACCTGCTGAGGGTACAGGTAAACGCTATCGCCACGCGGGTGAAGCTGAACGACCTGACGGACAACATGGATATCCGCCGCTGGGATGAGATACCTTACCATGAGCTGCTCCGCCTGCAGAAGTACCTGAAAGCCTACAAGCAGCTCACCGAATAGTGGCAGGCATATATATCCATATCCCCTTTTGTAAAACACGCTGCACCTACTGCGATTTTTACACCGCCACGAACGAATCACAGATGGATCCGTTCGTGGATGCATTGTGCGCCGAGGCGGAGATGCGGAGAGAGGAGGCGGGAGAAACGGTGAGAACGGTCTACTTCGGAGGGGGTACACCCTCACGACTGCAGCGGAACCACTTTGAGCAGATCTTCAATACCCTTTTCACCCACTATACCATTGTGCCCGATGCGGAGATCACCATAGAGACCAATCCCGACGACCTCACGGAGGAGTACCTCCGTATGCTCTCCCTGCTCCCATTCAACCGCATCAGTATCGGCATTCAGAGCTTCGACGACAAGGAGTTGACGTTCCTCAGCCGAAGGCACACGGGAAATGAGGCGGCCATTGCGGTGAGGCGGGCACAGCAGCATGGCTTCAACAATATCAGTATCGACCTGATGTATGGTCTTCCGGAACAGACTATGAAGATCTGGCAGTCGAACCTGCAGATAGCCCTGGAGCTGAACATCCAGCACATCTCAGCCTACCATCTTATCTACGAAGAGAAAACAAGGATGTACAGACTGCTGAAGGCAGGTAAGATCAAGCCCGTGAGGGAGGAGACCAGCACGGAGATGTTCGCCATGCTCATCGACACACTCACCTCGCAGGGGTTCATCCAGTATGAGATCTCCGCCTTTGGCAGGGAGGGCTGCTTCTCGC
>JAAYGM010000172.1 GCA_012727735.1 Bacteroidales bacterium
GGCTACCCATCGAACAGGAGGCGCTGGTGGAGGCCATCGGCTTAAGCTATGAGAACTTCAAGCGTACTATCATCATCCCGCAGGGTCAGTTTCAGGAGTTCCTGCAACTGGGGAACAAAGACCGCACGCAGATGTTAAAGGAGCTCTTCAATCTTGAGAAGTACGAATTTTTCTACAAGGTGGTATCGCTGGAGACAAAAAACAACGCGCAGATGCAGCACCTGGGAGGACAGCTACAGCAGCTGGGCGAGATAGACCCTGAGCAGGTGAACCTCCGTCAGGCACAGCTTCAGAAGCTGGAGGAGGCGATCGAAGCAAAGAACAGGGTGCTTGGTGAATTGCAGCAAAAGGAGGAGCAGCTTCGCACCTTGCAGGAGCTGATACACAAAAGAGATGAAGCAGTGAAAGAGCTCCGTGAGCTGGGGCAGCAGGAGCCCGCCTACAAATCTCTCGAAAAGAGAATAGGACGCTACGAACAGTGTCTCTACCTGTTTAAGCATCAGCTCGACCTGCTGAAGGAGAGAGACAGGAAAAGGGAGGAGAGAGCAGCTCAGATCAGGGATGACAGGAAGAGGCTGCAAGAGGAAGAGGCAGAGATTGAACGGATAGAGAAACTGATAGGTGAGCTCAGGCCGGCATATGAGAAAAGAGATGAGTTGCAGAAAAAGGCGGCAGAGCTGGCGCTGCTGGTACAGATGAAACGGGTGGAAGAGAACATCGCCGGTGAGGAGATCCGCCTGAGATCGGGAACTGACTTTCTTGATAAAGCGATGAGGCAGGCAGATAAACTAAAAACAGGGAAGCAACAACTCGAAGGATTAATCAGAGAGCTGCGCAACAAGACACCCGACCTGGCCCTTCTCTCTGCCATCAGAAGCTGGCACAGTGACCACAAAAACCTCTGTCAGCTTCTTCTCGATGGTGAAAGAGAGTTGATAAAATATACCCGGCAGGAGAAGGAGCTGCTGGAAGAGCGATCGCTGCTTCTCTCTGACCCGCTGTTTGAAAAGCTCCCGCATGATGCAGGATATCGTGAATGTGAGGGATTTCTGGAAAAAGAGACCGCAAAGGTCAAAGAGCTGCAACGGTTACAGGCAGTGGAGGAGAATCATCTGCGGGTGAAAGAGCAGTTAAAGAGTTATGCCAGCGACCTGGAAGAGGGTAAGCCCTGCCCGCTCTGTGGCTCCACACACCATCCGGAGCGTTATAAGAGTGATGACCACGGGAGACAGCTGCAGCATATTGAAGAAGGGAAACATGCGCTGGAGCTAAAGCTCACTCATACAGCATCGCTCAGCAGGAAACTCACGTTGCTGGAAAGCAGGCAGGAGCAAATCCTTCAAAGTAAAAGTGAATGGAGTGAAAAGAGCAACAGACTCAACCGAAAGATGACTGACCATGAGGGACAGTTTATCTGGGAGAAGTACCGTGACGAAGAGCAGCTGAACGCAGCCTTCGTGGAGGCGAAAGAGATCCAGGAGGCGCTCAGGGAGCATGAGAAGGCACTCTCTCTGGCAACCTCACAGCTGGAACAGGAGGAGAAAAACAGAGAGCGCTACCGTTCAGAGCTGGAGAAGATACGCACCGTACGCACGGTGCATGAGACCACGCTGAGCACCCTCGGGCAGCAGTTGAGGCTGATCACACCTGAACAGTACCGGCAGACAGCTGTGAAGGAGATTGAAGAGGAGAAGCAGCGGCTGTTGCAGGAGCATCAACGTATTGAGAAACGCTATGTGGAAAACATCGACCTGCTGCAGGAGAGGGTGCGAAAGAGGGACGGGCTGACCGGAGCGCTGAGGATCAACAGCAGGGAGCTGGAGCAGGAGCAGGCCGCCATAGACAGCCTGCAGAAGCAGCTTGATGAAGCACTGGTGAAAAGCTCTTTCCGGGATTTGGAGGAGGTCTCACTGATCCTCGCTGAAGCGATGGACCTGGAAGCAGAAAAGAAGAAACTGGCCACCTTCAGTGACCACCTTCTTCGGTGCAAATCGGCACTTGAACAACTGCAGAAAGCGATTGGTGAGAGGGTGTATGATGAGGAAGCGCATGGCAAACTGCTCACTGATATCAATGCACTGAGGGAAGAGGTGACAGAGAAAAACAGGGAACAGGGAGAGATAACCGGGCTGCTCAGGAAGCTACAGGAGGATCTGCAAAGCATGGCCTCACTCCGTGCGGAGCTGGGGAAACTGGAGGTAAGGGCTGAAAACATCAGAACAATGAAATCACTCTTCAAGGCAAGCGGGTTCGTGAATTACATCTCCACCGTCTACCTGCAGAATCTCTGTAACGCCGCCAACGACCGTTTCTTCCGGCTCACACGACAGAAGCTGAGCCTTGAGATCACTGCCGACAACAATTTCCAGGTGCGCGATTTCATGAACGACGGCAAGGTGAGAAGCGTCAAGACCCTTTCGGGAGGGCAGACGTTCCAGGCCTCCCTCTCGCTGGCACTCTCTCTTGCAGACAATATCCAGCAGATCACCCGCTCGAACCAGAACTTCTTCTTCCTCGATGAAGGTTTCGGATCGCTCGACAAAGAGTCACTCGATGTGGTGTTCGACACGCTGAAAACACTTCGCAGGGAGAACCGTATCGTGGGGGTGATCTCCCACGTGGAGGAGATGCAGCAGGAGATCGAGGCACACCTGCGCATCGAGAACGACACGGAGAGAGGTAGCCTGATTCGACGCAGCTGGGAGGAGTAGGTTCAACGCAGTCTATTCCCTGACCAGGAAATTGCGTTTATTGAGCATTGGGCAATCTCTGAGATTGGGGATGGAATAATCTGTTTTCCTTTCAGATGAGAACAATCGCAGCGCATGTATCAAATAACCGGATGCAGCCCTTTTGCCATCATAGAGAATCTGCTCATAGAGATGCTCATTTTTCAGTCGCTCCATGAACGGTTCTAAGAGCTGCAGATCGATCAATGTGGTATCAGTAACATGTAAAAATTGAATGCTCATCGCCGCAATCTCTCCACTATTCGCACTTACCGCGAAACTGACCGTAGGGTTGAATGCTGAGAAATGTGGCTGTTCGCTGAGCAGTGTTTGCACAATTTCATCCAACTGTCCCCGCTTTGAAAATTGAAAGGTGAGTGTTCCATCCAATACATTTCCCGACTTATCTTTGGCAGGAAGATTCATGTACATATGATACTTGCTGTCATAACATTCACAGATGATTTGAGTATCACCCTGATCGGTAAATAGTTCATTGCATCTAAAATTCAGGCCATAGAGATCCTGGTGTGAGAGAATTTGATATCCAAACATAGGGAAGATGGCTGACATGTAGCCAGCCGCAGCAATCCCGCGCGGGAAAGAGACATTGTAGCTAACCTCTTTCTTCAGTTGCTCCCTGAAAGCGGCAAACATTGAAAGTTCACCGGCTGGTAATTCACCGGAATACAGCTTAAACGATACCGAAACAATGTTTCCTGCCGTATCCACTTTACAAATCGCACCCGGTCCTCCTATACGCAAATGACGCATGATCACCTCACTCGTAAATATTGATGTTTCCATCCCTTTATGAATGCCGGGATCCATGGGATTTTCAGAAATGATATCAGTATAAGGCCTTCCTTTGCGATCTGCAGGAGAGCGATCATATGCAGCTTCGCTGACATCAACAAGCAGCAGCCCCTGCTCCCACTTCCGGATCATGAATCCCTGTTGAATATCCTGAGCAGATACCCTATTGAAGGAAGAAAGGAGTGCAGTAGCAAGGAGATAAAAATAAATATTCTTCATCTTATTCATCATGGTTATTTTCCGGTATTTACGCCTGTATATGCTAAAGGAACCTGAAAAAAGAATAAATAACGAAGTGGCAATAGAATTACATGGGTAAAAGTGCAAATTCAAACGATACACCCCAAAAATATTAACTTAATTATTGTTATTCCATTATTTGTAAGCAGCAGGAGAGATGATCTGATGCGCGGAATGCTTTTCGGTTTTCCTCATTTTTCTCTATCTTTACGCGCCGGCAACGGATGAAACCTCGCTGCCGTGAAACAGATAGAAAAATGAGTATCAACTGGATTATTTTGATTATTGGAGGTGTGTTCGAATCACTGTTCGCACTCAGCCTTGGAAAAATGCAGCAGACATCAGGGAAAGAGTTCTGGTTGTGGTTGTTTTCTTTTATTGCTTCTGTGAGTCTGAGCATGTTTCTGCTTTTCAAATCGATGGGGGGTACCCACCCCATTCCAACCGGCACAGCTTACGCCGTGTGGGCCGGCATAGGTGCCGTGGGTACGGTGATTCTGGCTATTCTTTTTTTCAAAGAGCCTGTAACATCATGGCGCATATTTTTTCTGACCACACTCATCCTTTCTATTGTTGGGCTTCAGCTTACCTCTTCACACCACGCTTAATTGCCTTTCATTCTCATCCGGTGATCACTAAAAAAAAGAGAGAGATCATATCTTTTTAGTGCTTATTTCTTCTTTTTTCACATAAAAACAAAGCCAATTACTACTTACATCATCATAATGAATCATGCAGGATGCTCTCTGTCTGAAAGATACCACGAACGTTGATAACTTGTTGAAAAGCTGTTCAGAAGTTGTTTATAATTACACCACTAAATATTTGCTTATCGTGAAAGAGTAATGTTATATTTGCAAACAACAACATCGAAAGATATCAGTACGATAATCGTACAAAAGATACCAGGAGTTCTTTGACATTTTGTACACGACCGGAAGAATTTCATTCAGCAATTAAACGGACTCGTCTGTTTATTCTCTCTGTTTATGCCGATAAGGCTTTACCGCTTTCATCGGATGATCTGAACTATTCTGATAAGTCCTAGCACAGAAGGCAAACTTGTTTGCATTTTTGTCATGGCGGGAAATAGTCCATGAGAACTGAATGGTAATTCTATCGCACAAAAAGAATCTGCGGCAGCCAGCGCACGCTATGTCGGTGAACAGGAGACCCTCACGGGTTCACTTTTTCTACCGGTGTAGAAGCAACAGCTCGCAAAAGCTACAGAGATGTTCGGGAATGTGATCAATCCGTATTAAAAGTATGGAGCTGACCCACCCTACCGAATGGAAAGGATAATACTTCAGGGAATTTATTTCCTGTACTATCTCAAAAGAAAAGAACGGATGATTTTGGCAGACAAGCCGAAAAACAGAAATCAGATGAAAGGTAAAACGGATGTTTTATTTCTGTTTCAGGCAATTTAGACGGAGAGTATCGTTTTCGATTCAGGCAATCCTATCTCTCAGGAGAGAAAGATGAAATGAAAAGAGAACATCAATGTGTAGTGTCCATGTCAAATTGAGAATTTCAGATTTCCGAATTAGTCATTTCATCATACGTTTCTTCTTTCTGATAAAGGACCGATCTTCGGATTGGTGTGGATGACGAAAGATATTTCTTCTGAACACAGATAGCCGGTCATTATCCTGTTTCAAAAAGAAAGATCTTCTACTACATCGGTTTCTCCGTTCGCGGAAATTCAGGGATGGTATGAATGTCTTAGGTTGAATACTTGTACATAAAAGAGCGTTCTCCTGCGATGGCAGATGATGAGTTTACTTTGATTCTGCATTTTTGCTTAACGGAAGCGTTCATGTATCTATTCTGCTTCAAAATCCGGAATAATTAGTATCAAACGGTTTAATGTTATCGAATTGAATGATATATAAGACTTCTCTGAATTGCTTTAACGGCTTCAAACACCGTTTTAGACATTTTTTGAAGTATCCCTGTTTTGAAGTATTTGCCCTGAGGGATATATAATGAACCCCAAAGTTTGTTTGTTATTTCTTTGGTTTTTGAGACACGACTCACATAGCTTTTTTTCGCACATGATGGATGTGCACCGTCTGTACAAGACGATGAGAACTCCTACCCAACACAAGAAAGCCGGCTTTTCAGCCGGCTTTTTTGTGTTTATATCGCTTTGACTTAACTCAGTGTCAATATCATCTTATTGTCCTCAGCCAACCTGCGCATATTGAGAATGGCGTAACGCATCCGCCCCAGGGCAGTGTTGATACTGACACCTGTAACATCGGCGATCTCTTTGAAACTTAAATCTCTGTAGTAACGCATCTCCAGCACCTCCCGCTGGGCATCGGGCAAGTACCCGATCAGTTTTTTCACATCGCTGAGCACCTGTGTTTTCACCATTTCAACCTCCACGGTATCCTCACACAAGGCTGGGTTGTTGAACAGATCCACCTCGTAGGCATCATGGGAAACTGCGTTTTCATTTTTTTTCTGACGGAAATAGTCTATGATCAGATTGTGGGCAATGCGCATTATCCATGATTTAAACCTGCCTGTCTCGGTGTATCTGCCCTGCTTGATGGTTGTGATCGCCTTGATGAAGGTATCCTGAAAGATATCCTCTGCCAGGCCGCTGTCGCGTACCGTGTAGAAGATATAATTATAAAGTTGTTGTTTGTGTCTGTCAAGGAGAGCATCAAACGCACTGTTGTTGCCTTCGGCATACGATATAACCAATTCCTCATCGGCCATCGTGCTGAGAGTATCCATAGCTTTACTGCTTAAATTGTTATGTTAATTTAGTCGAGTAAAGAGGACTTATAGGCAATCGATTTTAGCGTTTGTTATTATTCGGTAACAAAGTAAAAGAAAAATTCGAGAACGACCAAGGCTAAAAAGTTAAATGAGAAACAAAACGTGAATAAACCTGTTGCGAGAACATACCTGATTCAGTCTATCCCCCCGGAATAAAAAAGTTTATTACCTTTGTAAACAGAGTATTCATCTCAAAAGCGGTTATTCTCATGAGACATGTTTATTTTCCTTTGCTATTGCTTTTTATTTACTCAGCCATCTATGCCCAGGATATCCCGCTGAAGCAGGACAGCCTCAAACTGGAGACAGGCAGATCAACAGAAATGAAAATCGACTCAATAACATTTGACCGCAACGAAGCGGTGCCGCTGCGTCTCCCCCGCCTCAACCCGGCAGAGAACCTGGAGCCGCAGTTTACTCCTTATGAACGCCACAGGATCAGCCTGAACCGGGAAAGAGGCAGTTCTTTACTGCCTCCCGTTCATTGGTCGGGGGCCGCTTCCGATTTAATCAATGCTAAAAGCCGTACCGCCGTCGCTACGATGCTGCCTGCACCCAGGCTGCTGCTCTATAGCTCCACCACACTGGGACTGGTGGAGACGCCATACTTTGGCAAGGCCAACTACTACAACCTGAACGCAGGAGCGCAATATTTTGTGTCTCCTGGGTTTACCCTTGGGGTGAGCGGCAGCTACCATTCCGACTTCGGATTTCTTCCACACTGGAGTACGGGGCTGGATGCGAGTTACCAGATCAACAGGAACCTGATGATCGACGGTGGTCTCTCCTACATGCAGACGGCAGGAAATATGTTCGGTCTTAAGCAGTCGGCCGTGACGATGGATCTGCACGGCCGTTACCGTTTGAACGACGACTGGTATATGAATGCCTACGGCGGCATGCCGGTGATGCAGCAGAACAACCGTTCCGCTGCTCCCATGATGCCGATGATGAACACCCCTTACTATGGCGGCTCGGTGGAGCACTGGTTCAACTCAACCACCGGTGTGGAGGCAGGTGTGATCTGGATGCGTGATATGTTCAGCGGCAAGATGCGCCCCCAGCCCAAGCTGGAACTACTCTTCCGTCCGGGAAGGTGAACATCATAAAAAAAGACAACCCAAATAAATGAGCTGTCTTTCTTCTCTGTTCTATTGATCTTTTTAATCTGTGATGCCGGGCTTATAGTAGGCCATATCCTCGATACGTGCTTTGGTGACGAAGTGATAGTTCTTCATCACCTCAATCTGCCCGTGGTGTATGTAGACCTCGGCACTGCGACGGAACAACTCCTGATTCTTGTTCGCATCCTGCAAAAGCAGATGTCCCGCGATTATATGTCCTGCACTTTCCACAAGGCGGCGTGCATGGAAGTCCAGGTATTCCTCCTCCTTAGGTGCAGCCACCAGCTCGACCAGTTTCTCATACATCTGTGCCATGTTCGATAAAACACGTTTCAGCGGTTCCAGCTCGGGTGTTACCGGCATTGCTTCATACTCTCTGATACGTTGCAGATAGGTACCTGTTGTTACATGGCGGATGGCTGCCACCACCTGCAGCTGTGTTGTCCCCTCGTAGATATTGGTGATACGTGCATCCCTGTAGAGGCGCTCGCACTTATAATCTTTCATATACCCCGATCCGCCGTGTACCTGAATAGCATCGTAGGCGTTCTCATTGGCATACTCGCTGCTCATCCCTTTACCAACCGGTGTAAATGCATCGGCCAGGCGGGAATAATACTTCATCTCCGTTCTCTCCCCCGATGTCAGCTTACGCTCTCTGGCAATATCCTCCAGCGTCTTGTACATATCCACGAAACGACAGGTTTCGTACAACAAGGTACGTGAAGCGTCTGTTTTGGCCCGCATGTTGGCCAGCATCTCATAGACCGGAGGAAATTCAATAATCGCTTTACCAAACTGACGGCGTTCAATCGCATAATCATACGCTTCACGCGTGGCTGCTTCTGAGAGCCCCACCGACTGCGCCATGATCCCCAGACGGGCACCGTTCATCAGCGACATCACATACCTGATCAATCCCAACCGGCGTGTTCCTATCAACTCAGCTCTGGCATTCTTGAAGACCAGCTCACAGGTGGGTGCTCCCTTGATACCCATCTTGTTCTCTATGCGACGCACATTCACACCTCCGCTTTTTTTGTCGTAAACAAACATGGAGAGACCACGGGCGTCCTTCGTACCCTCTTCCGAGCGGGCAAGCACAAGGTGAATATCGGCATCACCGTTGGTAATGAAACGCTTCACACCGTTCAGATACCACTGATCTTCCTCCTGATTGTAGGATGCTTTCAGCATCACAGCCTGCAGATCCGATCCGGCATCCGGCTCAGTCAGGTCCATCGACATGGTCTCACCCTTTACAATGCGTGGCAGAAAGCGGTTCTTCTGCTCTTCATCGGCAAACTCATAGATGGTCTCACCACAATCCTGCAGCATCCATATATTTTGAAAGCTGGCATCGGCACGACTAACGATATCTGCCGAAATCATATAAGGAACCATCGGGAAATTAAGACCTCCATACTTGCGGGATAGCCCCATCCCCATCAACTCAGCCTTGTTGAGCGCATTGAGGTTCTCCTGTGTGGCAGCAGCATAGGTCACACGCCCCTTGCTGACTGTGGGACCACTCTGATCCACTGCCTCGGCATTCGGCTCAATAATATCTCCGCAAATCTCACCTACCACTTCCAGCACTTTGTCGTAGCTGTCCATGGCATCCTCGAAATCCATCGGTGCGTAATCACATGATTCCTTATCAGCGTAATTTCTTTCTTTCAATTCCACAATCCGCTTCATCAACGGATGGTCAAGGTAATGCCTGAACTGCGGTGTGTCTGTATAAAAGTTTGCCATTATTTATCGTTCTGTTGTTTGATTATTCTGTTTCCGGGTATAGTATGGAAAAGTTTCTGCTATTCACTGTCCGCTATTCACTCTTTGTTCTATACCCCCTTCGTTGTTGATCTATCACTATTTAGTATTGCTCTTATAGTGTTTGATCATCTTTGGGATCACGCGTTCAATTTCTCCGGTAATCACGTAATCGGCAATCGCATTGATGGGAGCATTCGGATCGTTGTTAATGGAGATGATGATGGAACTCTCCTGCATCCCGGCGATATGCTGAATCTGTCCCGAGATACCGCAGGCGATATAGACCTTCGGGCGGACGGTCACACCGGTCTGACCAACCTGACGTTCATGTTCAGCAAAACCGGCATCGACCGCTGCACGTGATGCACCCACTTCAGCTCCCAGTACATCGGCCAGCTTATAAAGCAACTCGAAGTTCTCTTTCGAACCGACACCATAACCACCGGAAACGATGATAGGCGAGTTTTTAATGTTCACCTTCGATTTTTCTATATGACGATCGATGATGGTCAGGACATAATCTTCCTCCTGCACATAATCACTCACCTGATGGTCAATAACCTCTCCTTTGTAGTAAGGATCGAGGATCTCTTTTTTCATCACACCTTCACGTACGGTGGCCATTTGGGGACGGTGATCAGGGTTCACGATCCACGCTACAATATTACCGCCAAAAGCAGGACGTATCTGATAGAGCAGGTTTTTGTATGTTTTACCCGCTTTCTTCTCTTCATGATCACCAATCTCGAGTGAGGTACAATCGGCCGTCAGACCGCTTCCCAGCGCTGAGGAAACACGAGGGCCCAGATCACGGCCGATGATGGTGGCACCCATCAGGCAGATCTGCGGCTTCTCCTCTTTGAAAAGTTGCACCAGGATTGAGGTATGTGGTAACGTAGTGTAGGGTGACAATCGCTCATCACTAAAGATATGCAGCTTATCAACCCCGTAGGGGAGCACCTGTTGCTCCACTGTTGCGAGATTTGTTCCCGCAGCAATCGCTTCCAGTTCACACTCCAGCTGGTTTGCAAGTGAGCGTCCTTTGGTAAGTAGCTCCTGACTTACCTCAGCTACTATCCCCTCTTCTATTTCCAGGTATACAAATATATTGTTCATGCTTTTAATTCAATTGTGTTAACCTATCGTGTGATTTTCTATCAACTCCCTCATCAGTTCATCAATATCGGCATCGTTATCGGTGAGGCGCTTGCTCTCTTTCGCCTGGAAAACGACATTCTCAATCTTCTTCACTTTCGTAGGTGATCCGGAGAGACCGCACTGTACAGGGTCGGCATCCACATCGGCAACACTCCATTCTGTAAGGTTCAGATAAGGACGGCTGTTATAGATATCGATATAGTCGATATGTTCCACCTGCCGTTCGGTAATGGTTTTCGCATGCTTGTACTTTAACATCAGCTTCGCGTTTCGCGGCCTGCATGGTGCAGCAGAACCATTCACTGTAATCACAGCTGGCAGAGGAGACTCCACAATCTCCACACCATGCTCCAGGCGGCGTTTGACCCTCACCCTGCCATGCACAACTCTTTCGATATCCTCAGCGTAAGTGATTTGCGGAATCCCCAGTTTCTCAGCTATCTGAGGACCCACCTGAGCGGTATCACCATCGATGGCCTGTCGTCCGGAAATAATGATGTCATAGGATCCGATCTTCCTCACTGCCATCGACAAGGCATAAGAGGTAGCAAGTGTATCGGCACCGGCAAAAGCCCTGTCGGTCAGTAGTACCCCGTCGTCTGCACCGCGGAAGAGTCCCTCACGCAAAATTTCGGCAGCCCTGCCGGGGCCCATCGTAAGCATTGTTATCTTCGTTCCGGGAAATTGATCTTTTATCCGGAGGGCCTGTTCCAGTGCATTCAGATCTTCGGGATTGAATATTGCGGCGAGCGCCGCTCTGTTCACTGTTCCGTCGGCTTTCATTGCATCTTTCCCCACATTACGGGTATCTGGAACCTGCTTAGCCAACACAATAATGTTAAATGCCATATCGCTTCGTTTGTTTCTTTGTGTTTGTAAGAAAGCAACAAATATACACAAAAATTCACGATGTCAATCACATCTTTATCTACTTTCAAAAAAAAACGATGACCATATTAAACCAATCAGGACAAAATGACTCTCAATAAAGCGAACTTCAGTTTAAATAGAAAACATTTACACCCGAAAAAATGTTAAACAGAAGAAAGAGAAGAAACACCTTACTATCTTTGCTGAAAATGAACGGTTCTTTTACAAGAAGGAGTAAACAAAGGAGGAGTATTTGTTCATTTTGACAGGATTCCCATGTGCTTATTATACTTAAATGAAAAATAATATATTAATCGTATGAAACGGATAAATCCATTTTTATTGATTCTTTTAATTGGATTGTTTCTGAGCAGTTGTGCAGGGATAAAATACCTAACCGTGGAAACGCGTGAACCTGCCCAGGTGACATTACCCTCAAGTGTTCTTTCTGTGATTGTCATCAACAACGTTGTGGAGCAACCCGATGATATTGGTCATTTCACGAAGCAACTGGGTCAATCTGAAATACAAAAAGAGACAGCCTCATCAGACAGTATTGCCATCTTCTTCACCGAAGCATTGGCACAATTCCTGGAGGAAGAGGATTATTTTCAGCGGGTGCTTTTTCTTGGTGAACCTTTAAGAGGGGATAAGGATTTTTTCAGTGAGGAGCCCCTCACACCGGAGATGATGCATGAAATAAGAGGCAAGACAGGTGCCGATGCCATCATCTCGCTAGACAAGCTGCTTATACAAACCAGCAAAGAGGAGTTTTACCGTCAGCAGGGGTACACCTACAGCTCGATGAAAGCAAATATTCAGTCCATACTACGTGTCTATCTTCCCACCATGGAAGGTAATATTCCGGCTGTATATTATAACGATAGTATTCGCTGGGAAGGGTTCGACATTCAGGATAAAAAGGCTTATGCCGAAGCCATGCTCCCCTCTCGCGAGGAGGCACTGAAATTAACAGCTGTAAGATCTGCCGAAAAGATGACATACGTCTTTGCCCCACACTGGGAGATGCAGGACAGATGGTACTACACGTTACCTTCTTCTTTGATGCGTGAAGGAGAAGCATTTGCCAAAAAAGCGGACTGGTTCAAGGCAATAGAAAAATGGGAAGCCTTTTTTAATAATCGTTCCAACAAAACAGATAAAGCTAAGGCGGCAACCAATATAGCACTGGCATATGAAATGCTGGACAATATGGATAAAGCACTTGAATGGGCTACATTAGCAAATGATCTCTTTGTAGAGTCAACATCACAGAACTCTTTGGAGAGAAGACGCTCATTGCTCTACAAGAACGAGATACTGAGACGGCAGAATACAGGCAACAGCCTGAATATGGAAAACTTTTAATCATGCAGGAAATAGCCGGGGAGAGGGCAAATACCTCTCTTTGTGGTATAAATTGCCTCAATCTGAAAAAAAGTTTTAAAGTTATTCCGCTTTTTCAAAAAAAACACTACCTTTGTGAAAGAATCTTCAACAGTACATAGACTCATACTACTGTTAATCATTTGTATATTCATTTCAAACTAATTTATATCCGGCCCTTTTACTAAAAAAGTATGGAATCTTTGCATCCATCACTCAAATCGGGCATCTTTCATTTACGATATTTCATTCAAAAACCATAACGAATTTCAATAGATCTACATGGCTTATAACATTATTGAGCTTAACGAAAAGCTTACAACAGAACTACGTGTTCTGGCCAAAGGACTGGGTATCAGACGCCCTGACGCATACAAGAAAGAAGAACTGATTTACAAGATTCTCGATGAACAGGCAATTGCCGAGACAAAGAATCTGGGCCCCGAACCAAGCGGAAGACAGAACAGTGGCAGAAAACGTTCCGACAACAATACCAGGAACCAGAAAAACAAACCTGCCGGAAAAAAAGAGGAGCCAAAGGAAAAAACCTCTGCAAAAAAAGATCAAAAACCTCCCAAGAACCAACCGAAGCCTGTTGCAGCAGTAACTGAAAGGCCTAAGCTGGTAAAGAAAGACGAGGCTGCCTCAGAAAAGAAAACGCCTGAAATAGTAAAAGAACCCACTACACCCACACAACCACAGCCAAAAGCACAGGTTAAACCCGAGGTGAAGAGTGAAATTAAATCTGAGGTGAAAACAGAGGTGAACCCTCCGGTAGCCAAAGAGGTGACCGAGAAAAAAGAAGAGACACCTGTCACTGAAAAAGCGACAGGTAAACCTATTCAATTGGTATTTCGTTCATCCAAACACCGCGAAGAAGAGAAAAAAAACACGCCTGCACCTGTAACCTTACCTCCGGTGGTGGCTGAAGATGCTTCAGCAGAAGAATCTCCTTCAACCGCGAAAGGAGTTGCCGCAACAGGTGAAAAACCCTCTTTGCAGGATTTGCTGGCACCCTCACCACTGCAGACAAAGCAACAGCCGCAGGCACAGCAGATAAAAGGGCATGGTCAGCCACAGGGCCAGAACCAACCTCAGCAACAAAAAGAGAAAGAAAAAGAAAAAGATTCCGGTTACGATTTCGACGGGATACTGACTGCAACAGGAGTTTTGGAAATAATGCCCGACGGTTACGGATTCCTGCGTTCATCGGATTATAATTATATGTCGTCACCGGACGATATTTATGTATCTCAGTCGCAGATACGTCTCTTCGGATTAAAGACAGGAGATGTGGTGGAAGGACCTATCCGTCCGCCCAAGGAGGGAGAGAAATTCTTTCCTCTGGTAAAAGTGGATAATATCAACGGACGTAAACCGGATGATGTACGCGACCGTGTACCTTTCGACCACCTTAAACCACTCTTCCCCAATGAGAAATTCAACCTCACCAAGGGTCACAACGACAACCTCTCCTGCCGTGTGGTAGATATGTTCTCTCCTATTGGAAAGGGACAACGTGGTTTAATCGTAGCGCAGCCGAAGACCGGTAAAACAGTATTACTGAAAGATATTGCCAACGCTATTGCCGACAATCACCCCGAGGTATATATGATCATTCTCCTGATTGATGAACGTCCTGAGGAGGTGACCGATATGGAACGCAGTGTGAACGCTGAGGTGATCGCCTCCACATTTGATGAACCGGCAGACCGCCATGTAAAAATCGCTGAGATCGTGCTGAACAAAGCACGCCGTCTGGTTGAATGCGGTCACGACGTGGTGATTCTTCTCGACTCCATCACACGCCTTGCACGTGCTTACAACACCGTACAGCCCGCTTCAGGGAAGGTGCTCTCGGGCGGTGTGGATGCCAACGCCCTGCACAAGCCCAAACGCTTCTTCGGAGCGGCACGTAACATCGAGTTTGGCGGATCACTCACCATCATTGCCACTGCGCTTACAGACACCGGTTCCAAGATGGATGATGTGATTTTCGAAGAGTTCAAGGGTACAGGCAACATGGAACTGCAGCTCGACCGCAGGCTTTCCAACAAACGTGTCTTCCCGTCGATTGATATTATCGCATCCAGCACCCGTCGCGACGATCTGCTCCTCTCGGCAGAAACGCTCAATCGCATGTGGGTACTCCGCAACTTCCTCTCCGACATGAATTCGGTGGAAGCGATGGAATTCCTGCTGAATCGCATGCGTCGCACCTCTAACAACGAAGAGTTCCTGATCTCAATGAACGATTGATCAATGAGGAGAGATAACAGAATAAATTGATTGAATATAAAACAGGAACGCAGCGGAAGAGAAACCGCTGCGTTTTTTGTTGAGCAAAAAAATCATCTTTCACATCACACCCTCAAAGCGTATATAGTTAATTGAACTTTCACATGTTCATAATATTGGGGTATATAGAGCTAAAGATGAGACCTATAAATATTTTATGGGAACCCAATGACCTCGGAGAACATAAAAAAGCAGATCAATCACAACCAGATATCTTCCGGATAACTCACATCTTCGAGAAAGAGTGCATGACCGGGTACTGAATCGCCCGCAACCTGGCGGTTTTCCGCTTCAATGATACGTCGCAGACCCCGCTCATCGAGTCGCCCCCTACCAGCCTCCAGCAGTGTCCCCGTGATGGCACGCACCATATTCCTCAGAAAACGGTCTGCCCTGATGGTAAAGATATAGGTATCACCCTTCTTCTCCCATCGGGCAATCTCAATTCTGCAATGATTGGTCTTCACATCCGTGTGCAGTTTGCTGAAGCTGGTGAAATCTTCGTACTCCTTCAGTACTGTACATAATGCGTTCATCCTCTCCATATCCGGCACAAAATGCAACCGGTATGTCAGCTCATGGAGAAAAGGATCTTTAATGGTGGTGATATGATAGCTATAGGTACGTGATGTGGCACTGAAGCGCGCATGCGCATCGGATCTCACCTGCTGAATGGTGAAAATGGATATATCTTTGGGAAGAAAATTATTAAGCTTGTGCACAAGATCATCCGCTGCAAAAATATCGCCATCCCAATCGAAATGAGCAATCATCTTTCGTGCATGCACGCCCGCATCGGTTCTGCCTGCCCCCACGATCTCCACCTTTTCACGCAGGATGGTGGACAAAGCATCCTGCAGCACCTGCTGTACACTTAAACCATTAGGCTGAACCTGCCATCCTACATAATTCTTTCCGTTGTAAGAGAGGGTGATGAAGTAGCGGGGCATTCCATTCAGGCGTTTTATCCGTTTAACTCTCTTAATCGTAGCTGTGTGAGCACCTGTTTGGTATTCAACGGGAAGTCGCCATCCATCATCCAGGAGTAGTAGCTGGGTTCTCTTTTGAGTATCTCAGACACAGGCTTTCCCCTGTGTTTGCCGAAATTGAAAACCTCTACACCCTTATCATTGTAAATAATTCGGCCTGCGAAATCAACATTGTTGTTGAAGCTGGAATAATCTTTCGACAGCACCTCGATGTCATTGGTCAGATCAGGATAACGATCGAGTTGTGACTTCAATACTTCATAGGTAGCGATGGTGTCAGCTTCAGCAGAATGGGCATTCTCCAGCTTCTTGTCGCAATAGAAAGCATATGCTGCTTCGAGGTTGCGTTGTTCCTTTTTATGGAAGATAATCTGTACATCCACAAACTTACGCTTGCTCATATCAAAATCAACACCGGCACGGAGGAACTCCTCCGCCAGCATAGGTACATCGAAGCGGCTTGAGTTGAACCCCGCCAAATCACAACCTTCCAGATGATCTGCCAGTGATCGGGCCACCTGCTTAAAGGCGGGACAATCCTTCACATCCTCATCTGTAATGCCGTGAATGGCGGTAGACTGAGGCGGGATAGGCATCTCCGGGTTGATACGGCGTGATTTTATCTCTTCCTTACCGTTGGGATGTACCTTCAGAAAAGATATCTCCACGATGCGATCGTGCGTAATGTTTATCCCGGTAGTCTCCAGATCGAAGAAGACCAGCGGGTTTTTCAGGTTTAATTGCATTCCGGATTTTGATTAATCATTCAACATCATCGGCATCAGCAGCGTCAGCATATCTTCGTTTTCTTCTTTCTCCACGGGAAGGACAAGACCCGCCCGTGAAGGATCGGATAGTTCCATACGTATGTCAGAAGAAGGAATATTATTGAGGATATCGATGAGAAAAGCTGCTTTGAAACCAATGTTCATCACGTTGCCATCATAGCTGCAGGGGATCATCTCTTCTGCCGCCGTAAGAAAATCAATATCCTGCGCGGAGACCACGATCTTGTCTTCCGACAGTTGTAATTTCACCAGGCTGCTTGCCGGATTGGAGAAAACGGCTACACGCTTTAATGCGTTGAGCAGTGCCAGGCGGTCGAGTGTAAAACTGTTTGGATTATTCTGCGGTATGACGGAGTTGTAGTTGGGATAACGACCCTCCACGAAACGACATACCATCTTATAATCAGACATGGTGATGTATGCATTGTTTTCATCAAACCTGATCTCCACCGTTCCCGTCTCCTTCGGCAGGAGTGATTTCAACAGGTTTGCCGGTTTCTTGGGCAGGATGAAAGAGGAACGTCCTTCACCTTTTGTTTCGGTAGTGGTTACACGCACCAGCTTATGTCCGTCGGAAGCAACAAATGTAACATCATCGGCGGTGATATCAAAATAGATCCCGTTCATCACAGGACGCAGTTCATCATCGGCGGTGGCAAACACAGTGCGGTTGATACCGGAGAACAGCGTTTCAGCCTCAATGTTCAGTGTGATGGAAGACTCTTTCAGCTCCTTCGGCTCGGGATACTCATCACCTTTTAATCCCACGAAATTATATTTCCCGTTATGGTAATAGATAAACACCTCAAGCGTTTCATCGTTAATATCGAACGTGAGTGGCTGATCAGGCAATTCGCGAAGAGGGTCAAGCAGATTCTTTGCGTTGATGGCCAGGTTTCCCTCACCCTCAGCACTGTTCACCTCCACCACTGTTTCCAGACGTGTTTCACTGTCGGCAGCAGTCAGTGAGAGCATATTGCCCTTCAGATCCAACAGAAAGCAATCCAGAATAGGCAACGTGTTTTTCGAATTGATGACTCTGCTAATAGCCTGCAAGTGATTCAACAGCGTACTGCTTGATACTACAAATTTCATGATGATATCTCTTTTAAATATGTTTTATTTTCCCAATGTTCGTATTTATGTATGTCAGAGCAAAAGATGTGTTAGCTACCCTTTTATTCATTTATCTTAACGAACAAATCAATGAACAAATATATGAAATTATCTTGTAGCTAGGGCTCTTTTTCTTATAATTTTATCCACAGATTTCAGAATTCAGTGATCAGCGGTCAGTGTACTAGCTGTAAGAAGTAAGCAGTAAGCTATATTTCTACAGACCATTTTTAACTTTTTATTTTTTTTTGTTCCTCGGGTGATGTTCAATAATCTCCTGCCGTAGAAAGTGACGATCAATATGGGTGTAAATCTCTGTAGTGGTAATCTTCTCATGTCCCAGCATCTCCTGAATCACACGAATGTTGGCACCTCTCTCCAGGAGGTGGGTGGCAAACGAATGACGAAACACATGCGGACTGATTTTCTTTTGCAGTCCCACCGCCTCGGCATATTGTTTGATATAGTAGAAGACGGTGACACGTGAAATCGCTTTACCCCGTGAACTGATAAAGACAACATCTTCGCTTCCTTTTTTTATGGTTATCTGATTGCGGTATGGAAGCCAATTATTAATTTTTTCTATGGCAGTTCCGGAAATAGGTACCAGCCGCTGCTTACTCCCCTTCCCTTCTACGCGAATAAAACCTTCATCCGGGTAGAGATCGGAAAAACGGAGGTTGGTTAGTTCTGAGATACGTAAACCGCAACTGTAAAGTGTTTCAATAATGGCATAATTGCGTGTACCTTCTGCCCTGGAGAGATCGATGGCTCCAAGAAGTGAGTCAATCTCTTCCACTGACAAGACAACCGGTAGTTTCAGTCCTATTTTCGGTGCCTCCAGCAGTTCACTGGGATCATCTTCACGGTAATGATCCAGCAGAAGGAAACGAAAGAAAGATTTTATCCCGGATATGATGCGCGCAGTGGAACGAGGTGAGATATCGTTCTCGTGCAACACTATGATAAACTCCTCCAGATCACTCTGCCGGATCGTTGAGCTATTGAGGTGACGTGCCTCAGAGAATAGGACCAGCTTCTGCAGATCGGTCATATATGCATCTATCGTATTGACCGACAGACCTTTTTCAAGAAGCAGGTATCGTTTATATTTATCTATTTCTGAATTGCGCGTCATTTCATTCCGGTGTCAGCTCATTTTTTAAAGCAACAGCTTCAGCGACACTCTCTTTTAACATTTCCAGCAGACCGGCTTCCTCTTTCCCGGTCAGAGATCCTTCTTTTTCGAGTTGTGAAAGCATGCTGATTTGTGGCTTGTCTCCAATCATCCGAAACAGGGGTAAAATCTTGTGAGTTATAACAGCAATGCTTTGATAATCTTTTTGATCAAAAGCATCTCCCAAAAGATGAATCTGCTCCGTTGTTTCATCTATAAACGACTGTAAAATATTGCTGGAAACGATGCGGTCATCCTTTACGAATTCTATCAGTGCTCCCACACCTTTTGCACTCACCGTATCCGACTGATCTGTCTCCACACCCTTGCGTTTATTCACATAACGGGAAATGATCAGATAAAGCTGATAAGACGTGAATGGTTTGGCAAGAAAATCGGTGAACCCCTCTGCCTGAATATCTGCTATGGAGAGATCAGATCTGGCGGAAAGGGCAATGATGGGAATCGTTTCAGTATGGCTGATGCTCCTCAATTTTCCAACAAGATCAATCCCGTTGATCTGAGGCATCTGGATATCGATGAAAAGTATATCAAACGCCTCTCTTTTTATATGTGTGAGTACTTTCCCAGGGTCCTTTTCAGTGGTGCATTTCATCTTCCTGTTCAGCAACATCTCGCTGGTCATCATCAGTTGCGTCGGGTCATCATCGACAATCAATATAGAAACCTCTTCAAGGGCTGACTCATTAAAGGCTACAAACGATGAGTTGTCATCTCCCTCCGACTGCGGCTTAACCGGTAACTCGACGATGAACTCAGACCCTTTCTCTTTTTCAGAACGCAGGTTGATCACTCCCCCCAACTGATCTATGAATCCTTTCGTGATCGCCAGCCCCAGACCTGTCCCTTCAATAGGCACTTCACCATCCGAGCCATGATCCAATCGATGAAACTCACGAAAAATAACCTGCTGGTTTGCCTCGGCAATTCCTGCACCGGTGTCGGATATGGAGAAAATCAGCCTGTTTGTGGCGTCTCCGGTTTCTGCTCTTGCGACAATCTTGACTGTCCCCCTGGTTGTGTATTTGATCGCATTGGAAATGATATTACCCAATATCTGTCTGATCACATAGGGGTCACCGTAACCTGCCAACTCCTCAGGGATACGATTATCATCGATGTACTGGAGCCCCTTCCGGAGTGCCAGCGGCTTAAAGCTCGACACTGTTTCCCCCACGAGCTGATGCATATTGAAATTCCTTTCATTCAGCTGCCAGGAACCCGCTTCAATTTTATGATAATCGAGCAGCGTGGAAACCAGCTGAAGGACGTGTGTGCCCGAATTTTTCATATTGCTGAGATAAAGATCTCTTTTCTCCTGATCCATGATGCCATCCATCAGCTCGATATATCCCAGAATGGAACTCATGGGTGCCTTGATGTCATGTGAGATTGTCAGCATCAGCTTCTCTCGTGATGCAAGCAACTCAGAGATTTTTTTGTTGGACGCTTCCAGCTCTTTTCTGTAACGCTGACTCTTATTGACATCAATCAGAA
>JAAYGM010000173.1 GCA_012727735.1 Bacteroidales bacterium
CCATGTCATGTTCTTCCTCTTTGACAATCCCTTCACTGATATCTTCATACCGCAGGATGAGGTTGCCGTTCTCCTTCTCTCTGATGGTACCGATCTTGCCCTTCACGAAGGTGACACCCATTCCTTTCGCCTGCTGGTAGAACTCCTCGAATCCCTTGCCGAAGGAGCGGATGTTGATGTAGTAGATGGTGACATCTGCCATCGGCAGTGCGCCCATCAGCAGCTGTGCCTGCTTGATGGAGTACATGCAGCATATCTGCGAGCAGATGGGGTTGCCCACAGAGGCGTCGCGCGAGCCGGCACAGAGCACGTAGGCGATCTTGTCGGGTACCTTCCCGTCGCCGGGCCGCAGGATGGTGTTGAAGGGGCGGGTGGGGGCGATCTCACGCTCCATCTGCATGGAGGTGATCACGTTCTTGTGCTGCCCATACCCGTAACGCGGTATCTCCAGCGGATCGAAGAGCTTGAAGCCGGTGGCCATCACCACCGTGCGGGCATGCAGCTCATACTGCTCCGGCTGCATGGTGAAATCGATACAGTGGGTGGGGCAGACCTTCTCGCAGGCGCCGCAGAGCGTGCAGTTCTCAATGTCGATGGCTGCCGCCTTGGGGTTGGCGATGCTGAAGGGGATAAAGGCAGCCTTCCTGCCGATCAGCCCGTACTGATACTCGTCACGTACACTCACGGGACAAGCCTGCTCACAGAGCTGGCAGGCGGTGCAATCCTCCACATGCACATAACGTGGTTTCTTTGTTATCTGCGCCACAAAATCGTTCTCCGATCTCTTGACCATACCTGTCACCTCACTCTCGGTGAAGATGGTGATGTTTTTATGCCTTGCTATCTCCGATATCTTGGGTGTGGTGATACAGGCGGAGCAGTCCAGGGTTGGGAACACCTTGCTCAGAAGAATCATCTTCCCGCCCAGGGAGCGCTCTTTCTCCACCAGCAACACCCTGAAGCCGGTGTTCGCCAGATTGAGCGCCGCTTCACCTCCGGCAATGCCTCCACCGATTACGAGGGCATCGTAATGGATTATCTTTTTCTCTTCGTTCATCGCTCTTTATGCATGGATTGTTTTTATCAGATATTCGTTGAAGCTGCGTACCTGCTTCACGAACGCTTCGCTGCAGACGGAACAGATGGCGGCCATGCGCAGACGCGCCGGATCAAGGCTCTTCTCCTTCATCCTGTTGTGCGTGTCTGAGACCAGGTTGCCTGTCTTCTCCGTACAACTCTCTCCAAAGACACAGTCACTGCCGTCAGCCGCGATAAACACCCCATCGAATCCTTTCTCGTAGGCATGCAGTATCCAGTCCGGTTTGATACCGCTCGAACAGGGCACCGTGATGGTGTAGACTGTCGGGGGGTAATGCAGTTTCAGCAACCCCGCCATGTCGATGGCGGGATCGGAGATCTTCTCCGTTGAAAAAACCAGTATCTTGGCACTTTTATTCATAATAGCCCAATGGTTATTTCTTCTTCATATATACCTTGAAGTATCCGTTCTCCTCAACAGCGCCGAGATACTCATGACCCTGTTTTTTGCACCATTTGGGGATATCCGACTTGGTTCCTTCATCTGCCGAGAGGATCTCCATCACATCGCCCGTGGCGATCGTGCCAATTGCTTTCTTCGCTTCAAGAAGCGGTCCCGGGCATGCTGTCCCGCGTGCGTCTACCGATTTTGCTACTGTCACTGCTTTTAATTCTTCTGTTGTCATAATTGTAAATATTTGAAAATGATTATTCTTTTAGTTCTCAGTTTTAGTTCTCAGCAATTAGTTGTAAGCTGTAAGCTCTTTTGGTTCCTGGTTAATATATCGTGTTCAGCTTTCAGCTCCCGGTTTTCAGACC
>JAAYGM010000174.1 GCA_012727735.1 Bacteroidales bacterium
AAAGAGCGGCACCGGACCTGTTGCCTCTGCCGGCAGATAAATCACCATGTCGGCCTGGTGCCTCGCGGTGTCGTCGGTGAAGTAGAGCCTCACCTGCTTTCTGAGGGCCTTGCCTTCGAGTGCCGGGCTGCCGGCATCAAAAAGGTTTGCCTGACGCGGTATGCGCCTGGGACTCTTGCCAAACTGCTCCGATGCGAAGAGACGCGCAATCTCAGGGCGACGTTGCTCCATCCAATCCTTTGCATTGGTCACCCTACTGCCGCTTTGTAGGGTAAAGAGGTCGGGGAGCTCCCAACTGCCTGTCTTCGACTCATCGTAGTTGACTGGAATGCCGGCAATGGTATCTTGCTTCTGTGCAAATGCATTAATCGTTGTGATGAAAAGTAAACATGCTGTGAGCAAATAAATCCGAAAAACAGCAAATAGTAACTGTGTGCAATACATAGCTTACTCAATTAAAATTTCACTATTTGTGATATTTAAACAGAGAGTTTATTTTCTTTTACTCTCCATTTTAGAAAAATCGATAAACCTTTCAAGTGAATTGACTAGCGGTTCCTTACTATTTGCAGACGATATCCAGTAACTGATGTATTTGCCCGGTTTTGAAACAAAGAGATGCTGGTTTCCATCATCCATCTTCTGAGAAAAGTCATCCTGATTCACGAAGATCGCCGCACCCAGGTCCACCTGCTCAGCTGCCACATCCTCCGGATGCAAACCCCAGGTGAAGATGCAATCCTCTTCCACCACTACCTGTTGTCCCGGGTGATAGTTGATGCCGGTCACAAACACTACTTCCTCATCAGAGAGTGCAAAAGCCTCTACCTTTGCTTTTCTTAAACCGGAATAGACGGTAACCCTGACAAGGATATCCACCTTGCCGTTACGGTAGGGCACATCTTCCGACAGCATCTCCATAAAAGAGACGGAACCCTCTTTCACCACCCTTGCCGATCGATTCGCGACCGGATGAAGTGGAACCACATTCTCTCCATCCCATAAACGGATGCCCCCCAGACCAACTGTGGGACCTACCTTGTAGTAATCGGCACCTTTTCCGTTCATCTGCTGCTCCGGTGTGGGGTACCATTTATACTCTGCGAGTTCAAGTCCCCGGTTAGCTTTTGAATAAACATCAATGGCTGCTTTTTTGTCAAAATAGAGCCGCAGTCCAAGCCATTCATTCTCAATTGCCGGTCCGTGATGACCCAGTGCGTTGTAAAGATCACCTGATTCCGATGAGACATGCCCGATGGAACTTGTACTGTCACTGCGCAGGAAGAGGCTTGCATCTGTCATGTTCTGTGCTGTGAGTAAACCTCCCTGCAGGAGCAAGGCACATAAAAATAGTTTCGTTTTCATTTGTTCAAAAATTATGATTATTCGAATCGATAAAGCTTCACCTTCAGAATTGAAGGATCACTTCCCAGTTTGGCTCCGGTCCCGGTTCTGTTGTGGTGCGCTTCATTCGACAGATCATAGTTAACCATGATATTGTCGCCATTGAGTAAACGACCGCTTTCCCAACTCCCGTTCAGATACTCACCCTCATATACCGACAGAAATCCTGCCATGCGGGGACCGGTTGTATCCGGAACAAAAGTAATGTTTATGTTTGAACCGGTAACCACAAATGCATCATCACCTTCCCAAATCACAATGCCATAACCATTATCGGATAAAAATTCACCGGATCTCATATTCTGACTCAATGAGGCTGTCACCTTATATCCTCCCAGTTTTTGGGTAATCAGGCTTTGGTTCTTTGTGAGTATAAAAGCGGTGATCCTGTTATCGGACTGAGCCCCGGTGATCAAAGGAGTGAGCTGTTCCAGCACGCTGTATGACTTTGAGAGAGCTGATGCCTGAGGTGAATCAGCAATACCATCTATGCCGAATGGTGAATAGCCGATGGCCGCATGTTTTCCTATTGCATAAAAGGCATTTGCTGCTCCCAATTCACCGGCAAACGATTCAGGGATAAAAAGAGGATTCCATGAATGGGTATATGCTTCCGTAATAGCCGGAAAATCGGGAAGATAGATATCCGGACTGAGGATATCAATATTGGGAGCAGCAATGCGCCAGATATCATGAACATGTTCCTGAGGACCACCGGAAGGATAGTCACCCGCTCTTTTATCTTCAGGTTGTACAATCCATGCGTTGACAAACATGGGAAGGTTGTATTGCGCTTTACCTGCAGTAGCCACAGCATTGATATAATCGGCATAGTGCCAGGCCATGAAATACTCTTCGGCAAGTAGGTTGTTGCCGAATACTTCATTCCAACTGCCAGCTTCCCGACGTCCGTTACGCTCCCACAACTCCCTTACTTGAGGATGGAGGTCTTCTTCATACATTTTCAAGCCATCTATAAGCGCTTTCGGTACCTGTTGATGAAAAAAAGTATTGGCCAGCTCTGAGTAATCTCTCACAGCTCCGAGCACACCCACTTCATTTTGCACCTGCACCATGATAACCGTATTTTCGCGGCCATCCACTTTCTTCAAATGCGCCATCAGAGCAGCGAAAGCCCTGGCATCAGCCTTCCCGGATTCCAACCCCAGCGGACTTACTGTCTCGGTAGCTTTGCCATTGTCAAGTATCACCCTGTGAAAGCGGGCAGGATCCTGTTTCACCCAGTCGGGCACATAATGGGATAGCCCATTTTTCCAGCTGCCAAACCACAACAGCACGAGCCGCATGTCATGCTCTCTAGCCTCCCGGATCAATCCGTCGACCAGTGAAAAATCAAACCTCCCCTCCTCCGGCTCTGTCAGTTGCCAGGAAACAGCGACCAGTACTGTATTCAGGTGCATATCTTTTAATTGCTGCCACAGCGGTTCCATATATTCGAGATTGGAACTGCTGGAGTTATACAACTCTCCACCCAGTATCAGAAACGGTTTGTCGTCCACTATCAGCTGAGTAACGGCACCTCTCTTCTCCAATCGGGGTAGATGCTGGCCTATGGCTACAGACGAAAACAATGAAGTAAGAAAGACAAACACAACGATAAATCTCTTTTCCTGAAAGTGTAGCATAACATCAATTATTTAACATTATTATTATCAAAACATATCTCAACTTACTCCACAGCCACATCCCATACATTGGCCAAACGTGATGTCCCATCCGGACCTTCTATTGTCAGAACTACGATGTACTTGCCGGCTTGGCGATAACGGTGTACCGGGTTTTGTTGGTCAGAGGTGGTCCCATCACCAAAATCCCAGTGCCATGAGAAAATCTCTCCCCGGCTCTGATCCCTGAATGCTACCATTCTCTCTGATGGATTAACAATCATGAAAGACCAGTCAGCCACAAAGCTCTTTTGGTATTTATCGTCGAGTGACATCAGGGTAAAAATGGTCCCCAGACTGGAATTTCCATACATCTTATGATGCTCCGACAGGTTCCAGAACCCTTTCTTACTGGTATCATCCACATCGTCATAGTCAATCACAGCCCAGGTCAGTCCAATCTTCTTGTGATCCCTCAAAACAGACTCTACCGCTCTTTCAGGGCCTTCACGGCCGGCATAGTCGAACGGTGTGATCCAGAACTCGGCAATCAGTTTTCCCGATTCACCCGGTTTGAAATCGTAGGAGTAGGCTATATTGGCGTATGGCAGTTCCCTGATCCATGGTTGCGATCCCCAGGCCAGTGCCCACTCTTTTCCAACGGCAGGGGTAAAAATATGATAATTCTGAGCATGTACCCCATGGAATTCAAAATATCTTGCACTCCAGTCGAGACTCTGAAGCGGATGAAGTTCATCAATTAACGGGCCACCGGAGAGATCACCATCCACCACAATCTCAAAGATATCATTATGCAGTCCGGGATGGGTGAAATCCCAATAGTCGTCATAGGCTTCGTAGAGAAAATAGAGCCTGTTGAGCCCTTTCACCCACGCTACCCTCACTTTCACATCCAGGTTTTGGGGATCGGGTTCGGGATACTTCCCCGAGTCATCCCAGAGCTGATCTGTCCCCACGATATACTCATCCGGGAACTCCGACCAGTCGTCTGTGTTACCGTCGATCCGGGGGATCTTGTCGGGAGGGAACTGAAAAATTTTGTATCCCCGGTCCTCCTGTGCCTGGAGCTGCAACAGCAGCAACAGCCCTACTAATGAGAGAATGAACACTCTTGTTTGCATGATCATTGTTATTTTTTTAGCCATTTGTCAGGTACCGGTACAATACAGATATCCATTGCACGACCATCCTCAGAGATCATTGCCGACTGGATCTGAATTTTCGTGCCATCGGGGCTGAACGTGGGGTGCAGATGATCGGCGGCAGTGGTCTTGTGACCGGCCGTCAACAGCATCATCTCGCTGGTCTCGCGATTAATCAGATAGAGTTCACGTGCAAAATTATCACCCACCGCAAAACGTTTATCAGGTGAGCCATGGACATGCCAGAAACCGCTTCCGTAAGGGATCTGGCCTGCAATGGTCATCTCTCTGGTACGGATGTTTACGATTCCCAGTCCGGTAGGCTTCTCACGTGTTCCCGAAGGACCCCATGTTGCCTCCTGACCCGGATTGGCACCATTCACGTCAGTTTCTTGCGGTCTGGTCTCATCATCTATCACCTGTATGGGACGATGCCCCATGATGGCGAAGGCCACCTCATCGGGAGAGATCACGGCTTCATGGGTGATCCATTCATATTCCGACTCGGGATAAAGAGGGCGCAAGCCGATACCGTCCGCATTGACGATCCAGGTACGTTGTGGCGATTTGCCTCCGGTCTCCCAGCAGAAGAGAATCTGTCCGGGCACCCATGGGTTTGTCTGGATGTGTCCCACCTGGAATGGAACGGATACCACATACTTTGTTTCTCCTGTTAAAATATTCATTCCGGCGATACCGGCAGGGCCGGCTCCCATGTTGCGGGGGCCAAACGGCTTGGTGATCTCGGTCCCTTCGGGGAGTTGCTTCATGGCTTCCTCCTTACCCACACGAAACCATACCCACTCTTCACTCCCATCGAGTGCCATATCTCCACCAGCCTGCATCTCAGGTGGTGTGACACCGCAGATCCGTTCATATGCCGAAGCCGGTTTCAGTATGCCCGACTTTGAATCGGCAAAAAGCATTGCCAGGTCGGTCTCCACCACTTCAATGGTTCCTTTCGCTACATTACTCCCACGCGGATGACGCATATAATAAAGCTTCATCGATTTTCTGGCAACACTCAGCATACCGGAAAAACCACCCTCGGTAACCTGAATCATTTCACCGGTTTCTTCATGAACTGCCATTGCCTCTCCCGGCACACGTTGCGAATGAAAGATCAGCCATTCTCCATCCGAGGTCCACTGATTGTGTGTCGGGTAGATTTTTCTTTCGCCTGCCGGGCTACTGGTCAGGAAGACCAGATCAACTCCGGTCACGGGATCCCTGACAACTTTTCTCTCTGAGGGAAAACGGGATCCTATCTGTGCCTGGAGAGGTAATCCAATCATAAGGCACTGGATCAGAACGATGAGATTAAATATTCTTTTCATTTTTAGTTTTATATAATATTGCACAACTGTCCGGTTTAATTTTCCCAAAGTGGCAGAAAGGGATAATCGGACTGTTTATTTAAATTATTATTGCCACTAAAGAGTTCTTTGATATTCGTTTTTTCAAACAAAGCCAGCCCTATAGTCTGAGTGAAAGTATACAAACTTACAGGGATGCTCAGTTTCTTTTTAGCAATAGCTGCGAGAAGATAAGTGCAGATTGCTATCCATATCTGACAGTTAACAGCATTTTCACTTGTACCGTAAAAAGCTTTTATACGAAGATGCTGTTTAAT
>JAAYGM010000175.1 GCA_012727735.1 Bacteroidales bacterium
CATCCAGCAATATTTTGGGCGCATCATTCCGATTTTCATCTGCATAGACAAGTCTTAGTATATTGCCAATCCTTGACATAATTGGGTATATTGAGTATGATTGTTGCAATGATCACAGCAGGATGAGGCTTACTATACAAAGATTTTCGATCATCTCGCCGGTGCCAACATGAACATGATACGTGTCTGGGGTGGTGGCATCTACGAAAATGAAGCCTTCTACCGTGAGGCTGACGAGAGGGGAATACTGGTGTGGCAGGACTTCATCTTCGGCTGTGTGCCCTACCCTTCCGACGTCACCTTCCTCGCCAATGTGAGGGAAGAAGCCATCTACAACATCAAACGACTCCGTAACCACGCCTCCCTCGCCTTCTGGTGTGGCAACAACGAGGTGGAGGAAGGGCTGCGCCACTGGGGGTGGCAGAAGGACTATCCCGCCGGGGTGATGGAGGAGTGGTTCAAGGGTTATGACACTACCTTCAGGGAGCTGCTACCCTCGCTGGTGAAGGAGCATGACGGCACCCGCAGCTACATTCACGGGTCTCCCTACAACTCCAACTGGGGTAACCCCGAGAAGTTCGCCGCCAGTGATGTGCACGATTGGGGATTATGGTACGGAGAGCTGCCCTTTGAGGCGATGGCCGACAGGCTGCCCCGCTTTGCAAGTGAGTTTGGCTTTCAGTCGTTTCCCGAAATGAAGACCATCCGCACCTTCGCCACACCCGACCAGTGGAGCCTCGAGAGTGAGGTGATGAAAGTGCATCAGAAAGCATCTACCGGCAACTCGCTGATCAAGAAATATATGGATATGTATTACCGGGAGCCTCAAGATTTCGAGGATTTCGTCTACCTGGGTCTCGTGATGCAGGGCAACGGCATGGAGGAGTCGGTGGAGGCGATGCGCCGCGGCAGACCCTACTGCATGGGTGCGCTCTACTGGCAGATCAACGACAGCTGGCCCGTGGTCTCCTGGGCAAGCATTGACTACTACGACAACTGGAAGGCGCAGCACTACCGTATGAGGGATGTCTTCGCCCCGCTGGCCCTGGGTGTGGAGCTGAAGGGTGAAGTGCTGAACTATTACACGATGAGCGATTACCTGCAGGACAGCAATGATCTCCTACTCACGCTACAGGTGATCGATTTCACGAAGGGAAAACGGAAAGAGTTCAGTGAGAAGATAAACGCCGCAGCCAATACAAGCCAAATCGTGAAGCGCTTCAGGCTGTCCGACCTGGTGACGGAAGCAGAGAAATCACACACCCTGATCCATGCATTTCTCACCGACAGCAAAGGAAAGATCATTTCCACGAAGGATCACTTCTTCTACTGGCCCAACAAGCTGGATCTGCCCATGACAGAGGTGAAAACCAAGGTGAACTATGCCGACGGGAAGTACACGGTGACGCTCACCAGTAAAAAGCTGGCAAAAGATGTTTTCATCGAGATCCCTATACAGGGAGCACAGTTGAGTGATAACTTCATCGACCTGCTGCCGGGAGAGAAAAGAACCATCGTGATCACCTCACCCCTGCTGAAGGCGGCCGACAAGACACCTGTCACGGTGAAGCATATCAGAGAAACCTATTGAGAATGAAATAACATGTGATTGAGAGCAGGTGAGGATGTGCCGGTAGTTAAATCCTTATCCGGCAGCAGCAAACAGACGAATGATGGTGAAAAGAGAAGCGCTTTCCGTATTATTGGTAGTGTCGGTAACCTCGTTTATGGGTACCTTTCTTATCTCGGCGGTGAACATTGCACTGCCCACCATCGAAAGAGACCTCTCTCTCACCGCCATTGAACTTAGCTGGATCATTACCTCTTTCATTCTGGGTACGGCACTCTTCATGCTGCCCACCGGCACATGGGGCGACAGGAACGACAACCGCAGGCTTTTCAAGTGGGGCCTGATCCTTTTCACATTATCGTCCGTTCTCTGTTATCTGGCACCCGACGGCTACTGGCTCATCGCGGGCCGCTTTATACAGGGTGCCGGTGCTGCCTTCACCGGCACCACAGGGCAGGCTATCCTGGTGGCCTCCTTCCCGGCCGAGAAGAGAGGACAGGTTCTCGGCATAGCAGTTTCTTCAGTCTACGCGGGACTGGCATTGGGGCCGCTTGCCGGCGGCATCCTCACCATTCAGAGTGGCTGGCGTTCTCTTTTCCTTATTGCAGCTATCTTTGGACTGATCACCTTCCTGATCTCGATACGCTTTCTGAAGAGTAGAGGCAAGAGCAGTCGCCCCGCCGGCAACGGTGATCATCTGGGCACCATCCTGTTTATGGCAGGACTCACGACGCTGGTTTTCGGATCGTCCCTTATTCCCGGCAGCGAAGGCTGGATCTTGATGGGGGTGGCATTCCTCCTGTTGCTCCTTTTTCTGCGGGTTGAGAGCAACACCTCCCACCCGCTGCTCGACATCCGCCTCTTTACCCGTAACAGGCTATTCACCTACTCAAGCCTCTCCGCACTTATCAACTACACTGCTACCTTTGCCATCATCTTTTTCCTGAGCCTTTACCTCCAGAAAATACAGGGTCTCTCACCCCGTGATGCGGGAGCAGTGATCGTCGCCCAACCGCTGATGATGGCACTCTTCTCACCCGTGGTGGGCAGGCTCTCCGACAGGATCCAACCACGCTACTTCGCCACCGTGGGCATGGCCATCTGTTCATCGGGTCTGGCCATGCTGGCATTTCTTACACCCTCCACCTCCATCGGGTGGATCATCGCCATCCTTGTGTGGGTGGGTATCGGTTTTGCTCTCTTCTCCTCACCTAATATGAACACTATCATGAGTTCGGTGAAGCCGCCGCAGTACGGGCAAGCATCAGGCATCGCAGCTTCGATGCGCGTTTTCGGCCAGATTATCAGCATGAGCATCATCACCTTCCTCTTCACCATGAACTTTGAAAATTCGTCGATAGAGGCCGTACCCGACCCTGTTTTTATGAATGTGATGCAATGGGGTTTTCTGCTATTCACCCTCATTGGAATACCAGGCATTTACTTTTCCTTTAACCGTGGCAATAGGATGGAAAGGAAGAAGCATACGGGATCACCATAAAGGATTACCTGCCAAATACCCCTAAAAGGGGGTATTTTCCATTCTTCGAACTGAGTATCTTTGATGATGAAATAGATATAGTGCTGTGACCTGTAAAACCTAACCCTGATAAGCACATGATGAACCTAAAAAACTGGATAAGCCTGAAGAAGATCATTTCAATAAGCCGGGTGCTTGCCGGGTGCATTCTTTCAGTAAGCAGCTATGGACAGAATGTGGATAGCCTTGAACAACAGTTGTACCGCAACAATCTTCCCACGGAAACGTTCCTCCGGCTATGCGATGAATTGAGCTGGAGCTTGCTGGAGGATGACTTTGAAAGATCAAAAAAGTACGCTACCATGGGGATAGAGAAAGCCCGATCAGGGAAAAACCCGTCCATGGAAGCCAAGCTCTACCGCAACTTGGGCGTGGCCTACTACATGAACAGTCAGATGGACTCGGCACAACTCATGTTGCAGATCTCGCTTGAGAAAGCACTCACACTGAAGGATGAAGAGCTGGAAGCCCGTGTCTATGGCGCCATCGGAAACATCCATAATGTGACGGGTAATTACCACGAGGC
>JAAYGM010000176.1 GCA_012727735.1 Bacteroidales bacterium
CACTTCGAAGAGATTGGCGTAGCGGCGCAGGAAACGGGGTGAAAAACCTTTGTTAAGCCCCAGCATGTCATGCATCACCAACACCTGTCCATCCACATAAGGTCCGGCACCGATACCAATCACCGGGATGGTCAGCTCCTCCGACACTTTCTTAGCCAGAACAGCGGGTATTTTCTCCAGTACGATGGAACAGCATCCAGCCTCCTGCAGCAGATGCGCATCATCCAGCAGTTTACGCGCCTCCTCTTCATCCTGGGCGCGCACGGCATAAGTACCGTATTTGTTGATCGATTGCGGCATGAGTCCAAGATGCCCCATAATAGGAATTCCCGCACTCAGAATACGCTGTACCGATTCAAGGATCTCCCTGCCGCCTTCCAGTTTGAGACAGTCTGCCTGTGTCTCCTTCATTATTTTCACAGCGTTGGAAACCGCTTCAACAGGGTTACCCTGATAACTGCCGAAAGGCATATCAATCACCACCATGGCTCTTTTCACTGCATTCATCACGGACTTACCGTGATAGATCATCTGATCAACCGTCATGGGTAGTGTGGTCGTATTCCCAACCATCACGTTGGAGGCTGAGTCGCCTACGAGAATCACATCCATTCCGGCATGGTCGATCACCGAAGCCATCGAATAGTCGTATGCCGTGAGCATGGATATCTTCTCTCCCCGTTGTTTCATCTCCAGCAGGCGATGAGTGGTCACTTTCCTTTTATTGTCACCTGCCATATAACCTTTTGTTTCCTCCATAAATACTGTCTGTTTTTGTTCGTTGCGGATACACAAAGATAACGCTTTTTATTCAATCCGGATAAAAAGAAAGCCAGGCGAATTACACCTGGCTTACTGATGACAGAAATTCAATTACTTAAAACTTATATCCTAATGTCAACAATCCTCTGACGGATTGATTTTTCAGGTGAAAGGGAGTAGCGTCAATCACCAGCTCTCCGCGATTCTCTGTCCAGAGGTTCGGGAAGGGATAGAGATCGTCGGTCTGCGTTTTGTATACCACTGCCAGATCCAGGAAGAAGTTCCTGTTGAAACGATATCCGAGTCCACCGGTAAAATAATTGGTGTCACCTTCCATCCTGTAGATGGTGGATGATCCGGCAACCGCTGCATCACCACTCTCACTGAAATTAGTTTCGTAGGGATTTTCCATCCATGCATAACCCACTCTTCCGGAGAATTGCGGTGTAAATCGATATTCCATACCCATCTTCACGGTCGAAGCAGGTTTGAAGTCCATTGAAATATATTCGTTGTCAATCCCGTACCAATCGGCATCATCAGATGATCCGGAGGGCACCATCAGCTTCATCTTGCTGTAATCGACCAGCTCATAATCGACGCTGCCGATGAACTTGTTCCCTAAAACAGCTGCAGCGCTTAAGACAATTTTCCCGGGTGTCTTCAGGTCGTAATTATTTGAGAAAACCTCAGAACTAGTCACACCTGGTTCATAATCAGGATCTGTCACATAAGCTGTCATATCATCATCAATCTGCGCTTCATAGGTTTCGCTGAATGCATACCATGTTGGTGTATGATACGCCAGACCAAACCTAAATTCATTCACAGGTTTGTAAATTGCTCCGAACTTGGCTCCCACCCCGGCTCCACTGGTCGTGATCCCATTGGAGAGGGTGTAACCGCCGTTATCAAAATCTTCGAGATAATCAGAAGAAAGACTGTAGGAGATATCTTTAATGGTTAATGTGAGGCCGAGGTTCAGCACATGATTGATTGTTGTCCCCACAGTGAAATCGTAATTATCGATATAACCACGCTCACGCAGTTGAACCTCATTGATGGCTCTTTCGTTTCCGGTGTTCACCGGCACGTATTGAGATCCCTCCTCATCCACATGATCAATCAGCCAGGAATTGTATCCCAGCACCGACAACCAGGGCTGATCCATAAAAGGATCCGGGAGATTATCCCCCATCTCCAGCAGCTCGGGTTGAATACCGGCACTCCTGTCGGCCATATAATCCAAAAGCGTACTGTTTGGACTTCCTAAAGCCGAAATATGCTTATTGAAGGACTTCAGCTTGTTATAGGAAAAACCGAAATTGATCAGGGGGATCATATCGTTACGTAACGGGAAATAACCAACAAACCCAAGATTGTCCATTTCAAAACGGGTTTTGTTCGCTTCCTGGCTTCCCACCGTGGACCGCTCCTGCGATAGATTCAGCGTGCCCACCACTTCTGAACTGCGGTAAACAGCGATCCCTGCAGGGTTGATCGACACACCTGTCTGATCGCCACCCAAAGCGCCGAAAGCACCTCCCATGGACATGGCCCGGGCGGTTCCGTAAATCTCCTCACGGGAGAAACGGGTAGCATCTACCTCACCCTGCGCGAACAGGGGTGTTGATAGGATGAACAACGAGAAAAGAATGTAAGTGAATTTATTCATATGATTATTGCATTATTTCATTAAGGTGCATGGAACTGTTGTGTACCTCTTTGTAACCTCTATCAGACGCAGCGGTACTCTACTCATCTCTGTATTCAACGAAACACGCTGCCCTTATCTACGACTACCGCTGGAACGGCTGCTGCCTCCTGAACTTCTGCTGCTACTGCTTGAACCGGATGAGCTCGATGATGAGCTACGGGTTGGCGCAGAGTAGGTGGAGCTTCTGTTCGTGCTCGTACTTCTTGTCGGAGTTGAGTAAGTCGTGCTTCTGTTTGTACCTGAACTCCTGGAAGGCGTTGAATAGCTATTGTTCCTCGTGGGAGTTGTCGATCTCTGATAGGTGTTGCGGCTTCTTGTCGGAGTGGTTGTATTTCTCTGATAAGTGCCTGAAGAGGAACTTCCACTGTCGTAGCTGCCCGTTCTGGCCGGTTGCGTGGCTCTGTTGATTGAGCCTGACCTTGAAGTGGTGCCTGTACGATCAATCACACGTCCTGTTCTCGAGTCAATGGCTCTTCCTGAGTTATCGATGATTCTAGTCCTAGGACTGTTAGCCGTACTACGGCTGTTTACACTTGTTCTGGTGTTTACACCTGTGCTCCTGCTGCTTACGTTCGCACTTCTTCCGGAGACTGCTGAGCGAGTGTTCAGACCCGATGATCTGCCGGACAGA
>JAAYGM010000177.1 GCA_012727735.1 Bacteroidales bacterium
AATTTATTAATGAACGGATATTGGTGGCGCTGCTTACAACTCACAAAGTCGTAAGGAGAAGAATCATGCATTTATAGTTCATTGAAAAATATATAAAGAGCCTGTCGCAAATCCTGCGACGGGTTTTTTGATTTTTAGCAGCAACGACCGACAGACCGGCAAACGAATTTAAGTGATTAAAAACAGGTTTAGAAAACCGACTCAGCATACAAATTTAACTGAACAGTATATGCAGCAATTTTCAATTAATGAGAAAGGATATTACGGAGAGTTTGGAGGAGCTTACATCCCCGAGATTCTGCACAAGTGTGTGACAGATCTCGAAGAGGCATATCTCCGTATCATCGGAAGTGAGCGTTTCAAGGCTGATTTCGATTTACTGTTGCGTGATTATGTGGGCCGTCCCTCGCCACTCTATCTCTCCCGCCAACTGTCGGAGCGTTACGGGGCAAGGATCTATCTGAAAAGAGAGGATCTCAACCATACGGGCGCACATAAGATCAACAACACCATCGGGCAGATACTGATCGCACGTGAGATGGGCAAGACTCGGATCATTGCCGAGACGGGTGCCGGTCAGCACGGGGTGGCCACCGCCACCGTCTGCGCGCTGATGCAGATGCCCTGCACCGTCTACATGGGCAGGACCGATGTGGAGCGGCAGCATGTGAACGTGAAGAAGATGGAGCTGCTGGGCGCTACGGTGGTGCCAGTCACCTCGGGCAACATGACGCTGAAGGATGCTACCAATGAGGCGATCCGCGACTGGTGCAGTCACCCTGCCGACACCCATTACATCATCGGATCAACCATCGGACCCCATCCTTATCCCGACCTGGTGGCGCGGCTGCAGTCGGTGATCAGCAAGGAGATTAAACTACAGTTGACAGAGAAGGAGGGGCGTGACTATCCCGACTGGCTGGTGGCCTGCGTGGGTGGTGGCAGTAACGCCGCGGGAACCATCTACGAGTATCTGAATAATGACAAGGTGCAGATCCTCCTGGCAGAGGCAGGGGGTAAAGGGGTGGATAGCGGTGAGTCGGCTGCAACCATCCACCTGGGTAAACCGGGAGTGCTCCATGGCTGCAAAACAATGCTGATGCAGACAGAGGACGGGCAGATCACCGAGCCTTACTCCATCTCTGCCGGGCTCGACTATCCAGGTATCGGACCTATTCACGCCTACCTGGCTCAGGTTAAACGTGCCCGGGTGCTGGCCATCACCGACGATGAGGCACTCCGTGCAGCGTTCGAGCTCACCCGGAATGAAGGCATTATCCCCGCGCTGGAGTCGGCACATGCACTGGCCGCACTGGAAAAGATGACTTTCGCTCCCGGTGATGTGGTGGTCCTCACCCTCTCGGGAAGAGGAGACAAGGATCTGGAGACCTATTTCAAGTATGAAGATGATTATAAATAAAAACCAGGACAAAAAATTAAGTTTAATAAAGCTTATCGCTTACAGCTAAAACAAATACCTATGCAACACAAATTTAAAACAAACAGCAAAAAGATCATGGGCGACCTCCATACACCCGTGAGTGTCTACCTGAAAGTGAGGGATACTTTTCCACAGTCCGCCCTGCTGGAGAGCTCTGACTTCCATGCCAACGAGAACAGCATCTCCTACCTGGCACTGAAACCTATCGCACGCATAGAGGTGAACAGAGGTGTCTGCACATCGCTCTTCCCCGACGGGGAGGAGGAGCAAGAGACGCTGTCGGACAATTTCACCGTCTCCGACGCACTGAACCGATTTATCTCCCGTTTTGATGTCACCGGTGAGGAGCAGAAAGAGTGCGGTCTCTTCGGGTACACCACCTTCAACTGCGTGAAGTACACCGAGAACATCCCTGTGCGTGAAAGCAGAGAGGAGCGTAACGATGCCCCCGACCTGCTATATATCCTCTACAAGTATGTGCTGGTGTTCAATCACTTCACCGACGAGATCACACTTATTGAGCTGCAGGGAGAGAACGAGGTCAGCAACCTTCAGAAGGTGGAGTCGCTGATTAACCAGCGTAACTTCGCCACCTATAACTTCTTCACCGAGGGGGAGGAGTACAGCACCATCAGTGATGATGAGTATAAACAGTACGTGCGCGAAGGTGTGCAGCACTGCCTCCGTGGTGATGTGTTCCAGATCGTGCTTTCGCGCAGGTTTGTACAACCCTTCTCGGGTGACGACTTCAAGGTCTACCGTGCGTTGCGCTCCATCAATCCCTCGCCCTACCTCTTCTATTTCGATTTTGGGGGTTACCGCATCTTCGGCTCATCACCCGAGACGCACTGCCGTATCTCTGATCAGCGTATCAGCATAGATCCGATAGCCGGAACGACAAAACGTACCGGCAGTCACCAGGAGGATATGAAAGCGGTCGAGTTTCTGCTGAACGACCCCAAGGAGAACGCGGAGCATGTGATGCTGGTCGACCTGGCACGCAACGACCTGAGCAGGAACGCGCACGATGTGAAGGTGGATTTCTACAAGGAGCCGCAGTTCTATTCGCACGTGATCCACCTGGTATCACGCGTGAGCGGCACGCTCAACGAGGGTGCTGATCCCATCCGTGCCTTCTTCGATACCTTCCCTGCCGGCACTCTCTCGGGAGCACCCAAGGTGCGGGCCATGCAGCTCATCTCGGAGATCGAGGCGCACAACCGCGGTGCCTATGGCGGATGCATCGGCTTCATCGGCCTGAACGGTGATCTGAACCAGGCCATCACCATCCGCACCTTCGTCAGCCGCAACAACGAGCTCTGGTATCAGGCCGGCGCGGGTGTCGTCTCACAGAGCAGCGACGAGTATGAGCTGCGGGAGGTGAACAGCAAGCTGGGAGCACTGAAGAGAGCCATAGACAAGGCTGCCACATTGTATAATGCTTAAAAGGAACGCTGAAATGAAGAAAATATTGATATTCGACAACTACGACTCCTTCACCTATAACCTGCTTCACGCGGTGAAGTCGCTGGGATACACCGAGGTGGATGTTGTGAGGAACGACAAGATCGACTTGGCGTCGGTGGAGCAATACGACAAGATTATCCTCTCACCCGGTCCCGGTCTCCCTGAAGAGGCGGGGTTGCTGCTCCCCCTTATCAGGCGGTATGCCGCCACCAAAAGCATCCTGGGTGTCTGTCTCGGTCACCAGGCCATCGGAGAGGTGTTCGGTGCGAAGCTGGTGAACATACCCTTTGTCTTTCACGGCGTACAGACCCCAGCACAGATCATTGCTGAGGACTATCTCTTTACCGGACTGCCGGAAGAGATCCTGGTGGGACGTTATCACTCCTGGATTGTATCGAGAGAGAACTTTCCGGCTGACCTGGAGATCACCGCGGTGGACAAGGCAGGCGATATCATGGCGATGAAGCACTGCAGGCTCGATCTGCACGGGGTGCAGTTTCACCCCGAATCGATCCTCACTCCTGAAGGAATCACCATTATTGACCAATATTTAAAAAAATAAAACGAAAAACGAATGTCTGGCATTAAGCAACCCGAATGAAGTCCCCTGCGACCGTAGTTCCGGTAATCTGCCGCTGCTGATATTACATCATAGCATCACAATGAAAGAAATACTTTATAAACTGTTCGATTATCAATATCTCTCCCGCGAGGAAGCCAGAGAGGTGCTCTTTACCATCGTGAAAGGGGATGTACCCGAGACACAGATCGCATCACTGATCACCTCCTTTCTAATGCGCAACATCTCAGTGGATGAGATCCTCGGCTTCCGCGATGCACTGCTTGATATGCGTGTGCAGGTGGATCTCTCCGATTATGCCCCACTTGATATCGTGGGTACAGGCGGCGATGGGAAGAACACTTTCAATATCTCCACCACGGCCTGTTTCGTGGTCGCCGGTGCGGGATACAACGTGGTGAAGCATGGCAACTACGGCGCCACCTCCATCAGCGGGGCGAGCAACGTGATTGAGCAGCAGGGGGTGCGGTTCACCACCGACAGCGACCGGCTGCGCAGAAGCCTCGATGCCTGTCATCTTGCCTACCTGCATGCTCCCTTGTTCAGTCCCGCGCTGAAGGCGGTAGCGCCGGTGCGCAAGAGCCTGGGGGTGCGCAGCTTCTTCAACGTGCTGGGACCGCTGGTCAACCCGGTGCAGCCCAAATACCAGTTGCTGGGGGTCTATAACCTGGCCATGGCGAGACTGTACAGCTATATCTATCAGGAGGAGAACAAGAGATTCTGTATCGTCCACAGTATGGATGGCTACGATGAGATCTCACTGACGAGCCAGTTCAAGGTGGTGTCGAACAGGGGGGAGCAGCTCTTTATGCCGGCTGATCTCGGTTTCAGCACCCTGACACAGCAGGAGCTGTCCGGGGGTGATACGGTTGAAGATGCCTCGCTGATCTTCCGCCGGGTGCTGAGCGCTGAGGGAACCGAGGCGCAGATGAATGCAGTGCTGGCCAATGCGGCGTTCGCTGTTCAGATCATCGAACAGGAGAAAACGATTGATGAGTGCCTGGAGATTACCAAAGATGCACTTTACGGTAAGAAAGCACTGCGTACGCTGGAGACATTTGTGGAGATTAACAGCTGATGTGCTGATTCAATGATTCGATGATTGACGGTATACACTTTGGTAAATCGTAAAACAATCAATAAAAGATGTCAATCGCTCATTTCATAAGGTTTTGTTCAGAAGATTAAAGCGATGAATGAGAAAACAAAGAAAGAAAGAATGAAAGATATTTTAAGCGAGATTATCGCACATAAAAAAAACGAAGTTGCCGTCCGGAAGGCAGAAATACCTTTTGCGATGCTGGAGAAACAACTCACAGGGAGAACGATTCCCTTTCACTCACTGAAAGAGGTACTGGAGCAATCATCCACAGGGATCATCGCCGAGTTCAAACGCCGTTCTCCCAGCAAGGGATGGATCAACCGGCCGGCCGATGCTGCGGAAGTGACAAAAGCCTATGAGACTGCAGGCGCTGCAGCACTCTCGGTGCTGACCGATGAGCATTATTTCGGCGGTACGATTGCCGACCTGCGGATGGCGGTGGCGAGCGTGCAGATCCCGGTGATGCGGAAAGAGTTTATCGTGGATGAGTACCAGCTGTTCGAGGCGAAGCTGGCAGGTGCCAGTGCCATCCTGCTGATCGCCGCCGCCATCACGAAGGAGGAGTCGGAGCGGTTCACGGAGCTGGCACATCAGCTGCAGCTGGATGTCCTGCTGGAGCTGCACGATGAGCGGGAGACGGATTATATCACGCCGCTCAACAACCTTATCGGCATCAACAACCGTAACCTGAGCAGTTTCGTGACCGATCTGGATAAGTCGTTCCGGATGATTGGCCTGCTCCCGGAGGAGGCGGTGCTGGTATCCGAAAGCGGTATCTCCGATCCGGTGATTGTTCGGGAGCTGCGTGATGCGGGCTACAGGGGTTTCTTGATCGGTGAGCATTTCATGAAGACAGCCGATCCGGGTGAGAGTCTCAGAAGCTTTGTTCAACGATTGTAAGTTTATACGTTTTTACGTTAGTACGTTTATAGTATAGTAAGTTTTTGCGTTAATAGTTTAGTGGATTAGCAAGTTGGAAAGTGAGTAGGTTCACAGATTAACAGGCTTACCGCTTACCACTGACCTCTGATAACTGACCACTGACCACTGACAATAGTATGATAATTAAAATATGTGGCATGCGTGAAGAGCCCAACATCCGGGCCGTGGAACTGTTGCCTGTCGACTGGATGGGATTTATCTTCTACCCCGGCTCGTCGCGTTACGTAGGAGAAAAGCTGAGTCTTATCCCGGAGAAGGTGAAAAGGGTGGGCGTCTTTGTGAATGAGCAGCCGGGGATTATTCGTGAACGAGCACTACAGAACAGGCTGGATATCCTGCAGCTGCACGGTGATGAATCGCCGGCCTACTGCCGGAAATTAAAAGAGGAGGGTTTTAAGGTGATAAAGGCGTTCGGCGTCAAAGCCGATCAACCTTTTCCGTCGGAGGAGGTGCAACGCTATGAAGGCTGTTGCGACTACCTCCTATTCGACACGAAGACACCGATGTATGGCGGCTCCGGGAAGAAGTTCAACTGGGAGCTGCTCAACGATTATCGCGGCACGATCCCTTTTCTGATCAGCGGTGGCATATCGCCCGGTGATGCTGAGCTTATAAAAGCGTTCTCTCACCCACAGCTGATGGGTGTCGATCTGAACAGCGGATTTGAGACATCTCCCGCGATCAAAGATGTATCGTTATTACAGACATTTATAGAACAACTAATACGTTAAGCTGAGTGGTAGTGGTGAGCGAACTCAAAAGATACCATAGCGGACCATAGTCAAAACATTTGAAAAATATATTTATGAACAGGATTGATCAACTATTTCAACAAAAAAAAGAGCAAATCTTATCGGTCTATTTTACCGCCGGATACCCTGCGCTCAATGATACGGTCAGAGTGATAAAAGCACTGGAAAAAGAGGGGGTGGACCTGATCGAGATTGGGGTGCCCTTCAGCGACCCGATGGCCGACGGACCGGTCATTCAGGCATCGGGGGCGAAAGCCCTGCAGAACGGCATGAGTGTGAAAAAGTTATTTGAACAGCTGGACGGGGTGCGACAATCGGTCTCCATACCGCTGGTGTTGATGGGTTACCTGAACCCCATTATGCAGTTCGGTTTTGAGCACTATTGTGAAGAAGCGGCCCGGTGCGGTATCGACGGGCTGATCATCCCCGATCTCCCTTTTGCGGAGTATATGGAGAGCTACAAAGCGATTGCGGAGAGGCATGGCCTGCATGTGATCATGCTGATCACCCCCGAGACGTCGGAAGAGCGCATCCGCCTGATCGATGAGCATACTTCCGGATTTACCTATATGGTCTCATCCGCCTCGGTGACGGGTGCGAAGAGAGTGTTCAGTGATGCAAACATCGATTATTTCAGACGTGTGAATGCGATGCAGCTGAAGATCCCACGACTGATAGGCTTCGGGATCTCCAACAGGGAGACCTTCGATGCTGCATGCCGCGAAGCATCGGGAGCGATCATCGGGAGTAAGTTTATCTCACTGCTGGAGAGCGAAGAGACAATTGAGGCGGCAGCGAAAAAATTGAGAGAAGCGATAGGCTGAGGTGATTCATTTAAGATTTTTACCTTACATTTGCAGTTTGTTTTCTGAAACTGCTTAAAAGATAGCTTAATCGATGTTTTTTCAATCACACACAGGTGAGATAGCCTCACTCCTCACAGCTGTCTGCTGGATGCTGAGTGCCATCTTCTTCGAGAAGGCGGGGCGTCGTGTCGGGTCACTCTCTGTGAATATCATCCGTCTCTTCCTGGGGATACTCTTCCTGGGAGTCACCACGCTCTTCACGCGCGGGATGTTCTTCCCGACAGATGCGACGACATATAACTGGCTCTGGCTGGGACTCTCGGGTGTGATCGGGTTCTTTTTGGGCGATCTCTTCCTTTTCAAATCTTATATCATCATCGGATCGCGTACCTCACAGCTTGTGATGAGCCTCGCTCCCATGGTCACTGCGGTGATAGGGTGGTTCTTTCTGAATGAGATCCTTGATCTGAAGAGTATCCTGGGTATCCTGGTCAGCGTCTCGGGAATCATGCTTGCCGTCGCGGGGAAGAGGCTGAGGCTGAATGTGCCGCTGCGTGGTTTCCTTTACGCCATGGGAGGAATGCTGGGTCAGGCAGTAGGGCTGATATTGAGCAAGAAGGGCATGGGCGATTATGATCCGGTGGCAGCCACACAGATACGTGCCATCTTTGGGTTTGTCTCCTTCGCGCTGCTGGTAACCTTTCTCAAGCGCTGGAGGCGTGTGCTGCGGACAAGTAGTGACAGAACGGTGATGAAAGCGATCACCGTTGGCACCGTTTTTGGCCCATTTATCGGTGTGGCGCTCTCGCTATATGCCGTGCAGCATACAGAGACAGGTATTGCCTCTTCGCTGATGGCGCTGACGCCTATCTTTATCATCCTTCCCACGGCGATTATGTTCAAGGAGAAGGTCACCGCCCAGCAGGTGATCGGCGCCGTAATCAGCATCGCCGGAGCGACCATCTTCTTTCTTTAGTGAGGTGTTGACAGCACAAGATGTATTATACCCCGATTGTCTTCTTCTCCCTGCTGCTCAGGAAGGCCAGCTCAATGATATACATCACGTTGCGTGCCTCTACCGGCTTCACGGCGATGGCTGTCTTACCGAGAATGGCATCGCGGAGGTTGATGAAGTAATCACGGTAATCACCCTGCTCACTCTCCACCTTTCCCTGCATCTTCACCCCCTTGTACTCAGCATTGATCGTTCCCCAGATGCTCTCCGGTTCACGTCCCCACTCTTTGCCCTGCGGGATGGCACCACCGTCGACTGTCGCCTCCTGCACATCGAGTCCATACTTTACGAACGATCCGTTCGTCCCGTGCAGCATAAAGGTGGGTCCCGGTATGCGGCAGATCATGCCCGACTTCAGGGTTGCGGTAAAGGTGGGGTAGTGCAGACGCACATCGAAATGATCATCTGCTTTCGCCCACGCACGCTGGTGGTTGATCTCAGCCGTCACCGCCTCCGGCATGCCGAAGAACCACAATGCCTGGTCGATCAGATGAGAACCCAGGTCATAGAAGATCCCTGATCCCGGGAGTGGCTGCTCACGCCATGCGCCGCCGGGGCGGGGGTTTGTGCGGTAACGGTCGAAATGCGACTCGTAGTCCACGATCACACCCAGCAGGCCGCTGTCGAGCAGTTTCTTTACTGTCCTGGTATCGCTCGTAAAACGGCGATTGTGATAAACAGTGAGTATCTTTTGTTGTCTTGCGGCAATCTCAATCAGCTCATCGGCCTCCTTCACGTTAACGGTGAAGGGTTTCTCCACCACCACATGCTTGCCCGCCAGCAGGGCTTCACGCGACCAGCGAAAGTGATCGGTGTTGGGTGAGGTGACGATGACCAGGTCGATCTCCGGATCATCGATAATGCCTTTGCCGTCAGGGATGACAGCGGTGAGCGGGTAGCGCTCTTCAATCATGGCAATGCTTTCTGGTCTGGAGGTGCTGATCTTTGTCAGATCGTATCCCTCCACCACGTCGATAAAGGGGGCATGGAACACGCGGCCGGAGAGTCCGTAACCGATGATGCCTGTGCGGATGTTGGTTGACATAGGTTCTCTTTTTTTTTAGGGTTAGCTCTCAAAGATAGGCAATTTATGTGAATGGGTTTATTTTTACCGGGGAGAAACAATCTATCTTTTCATCAGGAATTCCATCAGCTTCTCTGTTGCGATTGCCCGGTGACTGATCCTGTTTTTGATATCGTTGCCCAGCTCTGCAAAGGTCTGTTGATATCCTTCGGGCATGAAGATGGGATCATACCCAAAGCCGCTGCCACCCCTCTTCTCTTCAATAATCCTTCCGCTGACAACACCTTCAAACAGATGCTCCTCACCATTGATCAGCAGCGCGATCACTGTGCGGAAGCGGGCATTGCGGCTTTCAACACCCTGCAATACCGACAGCAGCTTCTGCATATTATCTTCAGGGTGACAGCCCTCACCTGCGTAGCGTGCCGAGTAAACACCCGGCCCCCCCTCCAGGGCTTCCACCTCCAGGCCTGTGTCATCGGCAAAGCAGTCATAGCCATACCTCTCCTTCACGTACCGCGCTTTGACCAGTGCGTTCTCCTCCAGCGTTGCTCCTGTTTCATCAATCTCCTCGTTGCAGTTGATTTCTGAAAGACTGAGGATCTGCAGTTGATTATCCGCTATCTTGCGGATCTCTTCCAGCTTATGTTTGTTGTTTGTGGCAAAAACGATTTTTCTCACTTTACTCATGCTGTTTTTATTGTGTGCGGGTTCTTTCCTGTTCCCTTTGTTTTTCTTTCCTTCTCTTCTCCTGTTCGCGGATCTTTAGTGCTCTCTCTCTTTCCCGCTGTTTCAGTTCGGTCTCCCTTCTTTGTGTTCTCTCCTTCAGCTCGCGCTCCCTCTGCCGTATTTTCTCCTGTCGCTCACGCTCGCGCTCTTTCAGCAATGATTCCCTGCTACGGAGGGATGTGCGCTCCTTCTTTTCTTGCAGTGCTGCTGCCGCTTTCTGTTCAAGCTGCCGCTGCAGCTCTTCGGGGGTGATGCGCCTCTCCTCTGTAAGGGGTGCTATATGAGACTTTGCAGCAGTGTTGTGCTTCTCTTCCACCACAAGGGGTGGAGCAGTATTTGCACTCTTCCCGGTCTCAGGTCTCTTTTTCGCCTCCAAAGATAGCATATTCTCGCTTTTCTGCGGGATATTTTCTCCGCTATCATCCACTACAGCGTTTACGGCAGACAGAACTGTCGCAGTCGCCTCACCGAAGTTCTCAATGCTGAATACCCTGTATGCATCCATCGTCCCACGCCCCTGCAGGATGGTGAGATTCTCTTCAGAGATGATGAAGGGGATCACTTCATAGGGTATCTGAGCTGTGAACAGCGAGTCTGATTGCATCATCAAAATATAGCGGGATGCCTCATCGTATGATTGAAACGGCTGCACGATGAGCGCCTCCCCCCCGGGGATAGTGATGAAGGAGAATTCAAAGGTGCGGTGTCTGAACCGTGAGAAGCTGAAGTTGGCCGTGGAGAAGAGAATCCTGTTTTTAAACGGTGAGTCTGCCTCGAACGTGAGCAGCAACAGATGGGGACCGTCTCTCACTGTGCTGAATGGGGAGATCTCACCCGGGTGGCCCTGAGCATCAACGTGAGCGGTGGGGTAGCTGCCCCACTGACTCTGCAAAGAGGTATTGTTCGTCAACCTTCTTCCCTGTGATAGTCCGGCGATAATATTTCTAGCCAGGGGGGCGGCTTCGGACTCAGGGAATCTCTCCAGCAACTGGCTGAGGTTTCTCTCCGTCTCTGCCGCATCACCCGATTGGGCATAAGAGAGTGCATGCAGTAACAGGAACTGAGGAAGCAAGCCTGAGCGTGGATATAGTTCGTGAAATACTTCCCAGGCCGATCGTACCGTGGTGGTGTCTCCCTCCTGCCAGGCACGGTACGCTTTCTGGTAGAGCGAGTCATGCTTCTGTGCGATCAACAGGGTTGAATCACCGGCAAACGATACCGTGAGGGCAGCTGTTTTGTCTTGCGCGAGTTGTTGCAGGCTGGAGAGACTATCAGAAAGGTTGGGATCAAGCGCAAACTGCATTCTCACCAGATCGCTTTCGCTTACTGTTTTACTCCGCATTTTCGCCAGTGCTCTTCTTATCGCCGGCTGTGCTGCCTCCGGCGCCACGGCAAGCTGGCTGATGGTGGCGTGCAGCGTCAACAGATGGGGTGTGCTGAGCCCTTTCACCTCCTCAAAAGCGTGAAAGGCTTTTTCCTTTTCACCTACAATAGCATAGGCCTGCCCCAGCAGATACCGAAGACGTCTCTTCTGTCCGGAATGGACCTCCTGGTTAATGACTTTATTCAGCCAGGGGATCGCCTCACTGTATGCTCCTTTTTGGAAGAGATAATGTGTGTAGGTTTCTGTGAAAAGCGTGTTCAGTGATTCCGAAACCGTTCTGCTCCCCAGGAGATGAAGCATATTCTCCGCATCGTACATCCTCCCCGTCTCTGTGTAGGTCCGCAACATCCATATCTGCACTTCGTGGAGCAGGCCGGTCTCATTTTTATAGATACGCTGCATATGTGTAAATACTGCCAATGCCTGCTCATAATCCCTGTTCTGCAGGTGTGCTTTTCCCAGCAGCAGCCATGCTTTTTGAATGAAGGGATTAAACTCCTCCTGCTGCAACCACCGTCGGAATGCTTCTGTCTGCCGCTGCGCAGGATCACGTCTTGGCTTTGCAGTGATGGAGTGCTCCCGGATAGCTTTGGATGTCTTCTCAACCACCACGTCGAACGGGCCGCCGGGCAGCGTTTTCTCATTCTGTTGGGTATGCGGATAGAAGGGGAGCAACTCACTGTAGTTATCGCTGAAACGGAGGTATTGATTCTGCAGGATATCGTTATAGGCTTTCTCTGCGTTGTAGTATATGTTGTATCTGGTTGTGAGTTCATGGTACGCACGTGTGACGGTGGTGTTCTTTCCGGTAGAGCACCCCACAAAAAGAACAACACTTATGCATCCTGCAAGCAGAAAACCGATTTTGTCTTTCAACAACACATTCAACCTCATTTATTGAGAGAGAAATCTCTCCCTTACATAACTCGAAAAAGGGAGATTTATTGTTTTCGATCCAACCCACTATTATTTCTGATGTTTGGGTGTTAAACGGAAACCCAAGCCCCTTCACATGTACAAACCAAAGCTGCCTGTGCTACCGCTGACTGATGTGCTTCAGAAAGCGTTTTGCCTTTGAGGATTGATGTGATGAATGTCCCCGTGAATGAATCACCTGCACCCACTGTGTCAGCTACCTCTACAACAGGTGTCCTTATCCGCGAAACATGCCCGGGAGTGAAGATGATACTCTCTTCAGCACCAGCGGTAAGAATCATATATTTCAGTTTGAAGGTTTCTACAAACCACATGCATGCATCGGCATCATTACTTGATTCAAACGTGAATAATGTTCTGAGAAGTGCCAGCTCATCGTTATTGATTTTGAAGATATTGCAATGAGCAAGGGAGGTAAGGATGAGTTCTTTTGAATAGTAATGCTGACGAATGTTAATGTCGAAGATACGGCAGGATGTCTCCGGGGCATGCGACAGCAGCGTCTGAATGGTCCTGCGTGATGTCTCCGATCGTTGAGCCAACGTGCCGAAGCAGATGGCATCGGCGCGTTGTACCAGGGCGATCATCTCAGTTGTGATTGGGATATGATCCCATGCGACCCCCTCAATAATGGTGTAGCTGGGGTTACCGCTGTTCAGGTCCACAAGGACTGTTCCCGTGGGATGATCTACCCGTTCGATCAGATGCCCTATCCCCGCTTTTTCCACTTCCTCCAGCATCTCATCACCCAAGGGGTCATTACCCACTGCGCTGATGGCGTAACTCTCCGCACCCATCCGGGAAGCGTGATAAACGAAGTTCACGGGTGCACCCCCTGCTTTCTTTCCTGAGGG
>JAAYGM010000178.1 GCA_012727735.1 Bacteroidales bacterium
CCCATGTCCACGTATGCCGGGTAGTCTCCATGGGTGTCAGCGTAGGGGAGCATTGTTTTGGATTTCCCTGAAATTCCGTTATCTTTGTTACCATAGATCATATCATTAACCATTCATCCCGATTGTATTGATTGACAGGTTTAATATATATATATTTATAGTGATAAGAGTTCCCGTCAGCCTATTTCTGGCTGCGGCATTATTATGGATCTCTGCATTGCCGCTGCAGAGCCGGGAGACAGGAATGAACCTGTCATCGGTCCCGTTCCGGGAAGTGAGATTGCAGCAAACCGCTGCCGTTTCATCGCCACATGCCGGAATGCCAGAAGCAGAGATCAAGGATGAGGAGATCCGGGAGACGCTGCAGACACTATACCGGTTGATGGAGGAGAAGGAGACCTACATGGCGGTGAAGGAGCAGCAGATAGACGGCATCAGGAAGATGCTGGCCACCCCGCGCATGAGCGATGAGCAGCGTTACGATGTCAACCTACAGCTATTCAATGAGTTCAAGACATATATCACCGACTCGGCCATCTATTATGCGAAAGAGAACATCGCGATAGGAGAGAAGCTCCTGAGCTCCGAAAGGATCAACGACTCAATGCTCGATCTGGCATCACTCAATATCATCTCAGGGATGTACTTCGAAGCCTCCGACCTGCTCACCTCCATTGAAAGAGAAACGCTCACGCCAGGGCAGCTGATCAAGTATTTCGACAACTACAAGCAGCTCTACAGGAGCTATGCTTTCAATAACCCATACGCCACTCAATATGCGGTGCAGAGCAACCACTACCGCGACTCACTGCTGCAGGTGCTCGACAAGTCATCCAATCACTACCGGATAGTCTATGCCGAGAAGCTTTACGATGAGAACCGCCTCGACGCCTCGCGGCAGATACTGCTGACGCTGTTGTCACAGACCGGTGGTGACACGCACGAGAAGGCCGTGCTCAGCTACGCCCTGGGCAATGTCTACGGGAAAGAGGGCAACAGGAGACTGCAACAGCACTATTACGCCCTCTCCTCCGTCAGCGATATCAAGAACGCCATCAAGGAGAATGCCTCCATGCAATCGCTGGCGCTATCACTCTTCGAAGAGGGCGAGATCGACTGGGCCTATGCCTGCATCAAATCCTCCATGGAAGATGCCATGTTCTGCAATGCGAGGCTCAGGACCTATGAGGTCTCCACCATCTTTCCCATTATCGACTCAGCCTATCAGCAAAAGCTTAGGAAGCAGAAAGATGATCTCCAGTCGTTCCTCCTCCTTGTGAGCTTCCTCTCGCTCTTTCTCGTGGTGGCGATACTGTTTGTCTGGCGTCAGATGCACAAGGTGGCACGGATCAGGAAGAAGCTCTATCAAACCAACCTGAAGCTGAACGATCTCAATGGTGAGCTGCAGGAGAGCATCACCCAGCTCAACCTCACCAACGGGAAGATGCAGGAGGTCAACGCAGAGCTCTCCGAAGCCAACGAGATCAAAGAGACCTACATCGGTCAGTTTCTCGATCTCTGCTCCGCCTATATCAACAAGCTTGAGAACTTCCAGCATGCACTCAACAAGAAGGTGATGGAGCGTAAGCTGGAGGAACTGTTCCGCATGCTTAAGTCAAGAGACATGATCGATCAGGAACTGCGGGAGCTCTATCAACTCTTCGATCATATCTTCCTCAGCCTCTATCCCACTTTTGTTGAGGAGTTCAACGCGATGCTGCACGAAGAGGAGCGTTTTCTCCTGAAGCCGGGAGAGTTGCTCAACGTCGAACTACGCATCTTCGCCCTTATCCGGCTAGGCATCAGCGACAGCTCACGCATCGCTGCTTTCCTGCACTATTCTGCCAACACCATCTACAATTACCGTACGAGAGTACGCAATAAAGCCGCCGTTCCGCGTGATCAGTTCGAGCAGATGGTGATGAAGATCGGAGTCATCCAGCGTGTGGAATAATACCATTGTTCCGCGTGATCAGTTCGGGCAGATGGTGATGAAGGTCGGATTTCTCCGTGTGATCAGCTCATGCAGATGATGAAGAAAGGGGTCATTCTGAGACAATCAATGATATACTCAATCCACTTTTTTAGGTCCCCGTCAATAGGTTATTGTGTTGATATGCAGCGTTAAAGATATTTTGTGTATCTATATTTCAGCTATTCCTGTTTTTCTTCTGTCCCCATCCTGCATATATTTGTAAAGATAAGGGGTATTTATCTCAGGTCATATTCAAGACCTCCATTGCAGTTATATTAATTAAATTCAAATCAACATGAAAAAGAAGCGAATGATCATTTCAGGGTTCACAAGAGGCAGGCTGCTCCTGCTCACACTGTGCAGCCTCTTCACCCTGGTCCTTCCGGCACAGGAGCGGAAAACTATTACAGGAACAATAACGGATACAAGCGGAGAGACCATCATCGGTGCATCCGTTTTTGTGAAAGGCACCACACTCGGTACGGTAAGCGATATAGATGGTCACTTCATGCTGGAGGTGGCTGATGATGCCGTCCTCACCATCTCCTACATCGGTTATCTGACGCAGGAGATATCGCTGGAAGGCAGGAGCACGCTGCAGATCGTGCTGCAGGAAGACACGCAGCTGCTCGATGAAGTAGTGGTCGTGGGCTACGGTGTGATGCGCAAGATGGATCTCACCGGCGCTGTCGCCTCCGTTTCGGGAGAGACCCTCAGGGACAAGCCGCTGGCCAGCGTGGGTGAAGCACTGCAGGGGCGTGCCGCCGGTGTGCAGGTCATCTCCTCGGGTAAGCCCGGCGACAATGTCTCGTTCCGCATCCGTGGTATCAGCACCATCAACAACAGTGAGCCGCTGCTCGTCATCGACGGTGTCCCCACCGACCTGGGCATCAATGCCCTCAACATGGAGGATGTGGAGAGCGTCGATGTGCTCAAGGATGCCTCCGCCACGGCCATCTACGGCTCACGTGGTGCCAACGGTGTCATCCTCATCACCACCCGCAAGGGTAAGTCGGGCGACGGCACCATCGCCTTCAGTGCCAACTGGGGTGTCCAGAGTGCCGCCAACATGCCGCAGATGCTCAACGCAAGCCAGTTTGCCTCGCTGCACAATGAGCAGATCGCCAACTACAATCACTCCGTCTCCCCCTCCTCACAGCTGGCACAGCGGCCCGATTTTGCCGATCCCACGCTCTGGAGCAGCTCTACCGACTGGCTCGACCAGCTCTTTCAGGATGCATGGATGAAGAACTACACCCTTTCCTACTCCGGTGGCAGCGACAAGGGCAGCTACTACGTCTCCGGCGGCATGCTCGACCAGGAGGGCATCGTGCTCAACACCTCCTACCGCCGTTATACCGTACAGTTCAACAGCGAGTCGAAGGTGCGCCCATGGATCAGCTTCGGTCACAACCTCACCCTGAGTCACGATGAGAAGAAGCAGGGATCGTACGATATCCGCAACACCATGGCCGCTCTGCCCACGCAGCCTGTCTATAACGAAGATGGCAGCTGGTCCGGTCCCGGTGAACCCGCCTATCAGTTTGGCGATATACGCAACCCTATCGGCACCGCCACTCTCAGCAAGAGCGCTACCAACGGCTACAATGTGCTGGGTAACATCTATGCCGAGATCAAGCCGGCCGATAAGCTCACATTCAAGTCGCTCGGGGGGATCGATTTCAAGTTCTGGGATAACAACAGCTTCAGTCCCAAGTATGACTGGAAGCCGATACCCCAGCCTCAGTCCTCCCTCAACGAATCCTCCAACAAGAGCCTCACCTATCTGTGGGATAACACCCTCACCTATCTCGACACGTTTGCCGACAAGCACACGGTCAACGCCATGATCGGCAGCAGTGCGCAGAACAACACCTACAACTATATGAGTGCCGGTGTGCAGGGCTTCCTCAGCGATGCCAACAACCAGCTCAACAACGGGCTCACCGACCCCACCGTGGGAGGGAGCCGCAACGACTGGTCCATGCTCTCACTTATTGGTCGTGTGAACTACAATTACGATAACAAGTACCTGGTTACCGCCACGGTACGTCGCGACGGCTCCTCCCGCTTTTCAGAGGAAAACAGGTGGGGCACCTTCCCCTCTTTCTCTGCAGCATGGCGCCTCTCCGAAGAGGCGTTCTTCGAGCGCGGCGGCCGGGTCGATGATGTCAAGCTACGTCTTGGTTACGGCGAGACCGGCAACCAGGGAGGGATCGATAACTATGCCTACTTCACCCGTCTGAAGACCGGTCAGTATGTCTTCAACGGTACACCTGTCTCCACGCTCTATCCGCTGGTGATGCCCAATCCCGATGTGCAGTGGGAGAGTGTGAAGCAGTTCAACATCGGTGCCGATATCGCGCTGCTGGGGCAACGGCTCAACGTGACGCTCGATGCCTACCTGAAGAATACCAGCGACATGCTGGTACCCATGTCCGTGCCCATCACCACCGGTTACTCCGATATCTACGTGCCGAGCATCAACGCCGGCGAGGTGCAGAACAGAGGTGTGGAGCTCACCCTCTCTTCCCGCAACCTCACCAGTGCCGTGAAGTGGGATACCGATTTCAACATCTCCTACAACCAGAATGAGGTGATGAAGATGAACGATGGCATCGCCCTCTTCACCGGCGGTGATATCAACATGACCAAGGTGCAGGTAAGCACTGAGGGGAAGCCTGTCAACACGTTCTACGGTTATGTCACCAACGGCCTCTTCCAGACAGAGCAGGAAGTAGACGACTATGCCGTACAGGTCAGCGGCGGTACCGCCCCCGGTGATATCCGCTTTCTCGATCTCGACAACAACGGCGTCATCAATGCCGACGACCGCACCTACATAGGCAACCCCTTTCCCAACTGGTCCTTCTCCATGAACAACAGTCTTTCCTATAAAGATTTCGACCTGCAGATCTTCTTTCAGGGGATCGCCGATGCCGATATCTACAACGCCAACCGCATCTGGCAGGAGAGCATGTCCATCCCGCAGAACCAGACCACGAAGGTGCTCGACCGCTGGAGGGGTGAAGGCACCAGCAACACTGTTCCCCGCGCGGTCTACAGTGACCCCAACATGAACGTACGCCATTCCGACCGCTTCATAGAAGATGGCTCCTACCTCCGTCTGAAGAACCTCACACTGGGATACACGCTGCCCGCCGCCCTCGCACAGAAGGTGCAGCTCAGTACGGCACGCCTCTATCTCTCCTGTCAGAACCTCTTCACCCTCACCAACTACTCCGGCTTCGACCCTGAGGTAGGCGCAGGAGGTGTCGATATGGGAACCTATCCCGTTACCCGCACGGTCAGCCTGGGAGTAAACATTCAATTTTAACAGGATGATGAGGCTTGACAGAACGATACTATTCAGCATGCCGACAGCAGGCGCAAGTCACATACACATAAAATATAAACAGATGAAAAAATATATCTATATTGGATTATTTGCGGCAGTAGCCCTCTTTGCCGGTTGCTCCGATTTCCTCGATAAGGTGCCCTACGAAGATCCCAGTGCCGAGGCACTGAAGGATGAGGCATCCGCCATCGCCCTTATCAACGGGGCCTACCAGCCACTGCAGCGGCCCAAGCTCTACAACATGCGCATCTGGGCCCTCGACATCATCGCCGGCAACAGCGAGGTGGGCGCCGGCGGCGGCACCGACGGCATCGAGACGGTCACGCTGGCCAACTTCGTCGCCACGGCCGACAATGCCGCGGCGCTCGACATATGGCGTGGTCCCAACCCCGGCATCCTCTACTGCAATACCGTGCTGGAGAGTGTGCCCGAGATGGATATCGATGAGAACCTGAAGAACAGGATCCTCGGTGAGGCCCGCTTCCTGCGTGCACACTACTACTTCATCCTGGTACAGCTTTTCGGCGATGTGCCTATGACCGTTGCCACACCCAAGCCGGGTGATGACCTGCTGCCGTCGCGCACCGCGCGGAGCACCATCTACGATGAGGTGATCATCGCCGACCTTGTGGAGGCAGTGCGTCTGCTGCCCGTCAGGGAGTCCTACAGCGGCAGTGATGTGGGTCGTGCCTCTAAGGGTGCCGCCGCCGGCATGCTGGCCAAGGTCTATCTCACGCTGGGCATGTATGAAGAGTCGCTGCAGATGAGCGAGCTGGTAGAGACCCTCGGCTACACCCTCAATGCCGACTACAGCGACAACTTTGGCGGGGAGGAGCGTCACAAGAACACTGGCGAGTCCCTCTTCGAGGTGCAGTATTACGGCCTCACCAAGGCAGGCTTCTGGGATGATGAGAACCAGGCCAACTGGCTCAGCACCTATATGGGTCCCCGCAACAGTGGCTGGGTAGGCGGTGCCTACGGCTGGAACCAGCCCACGCAGGAGTTTGTCGACAGCTATGAGGAGGGCGACCTGCGCATGGAGAAGACCATCCTCTACGAGGGTTGTCCACCCTTCGATGGTAAGAACTACAAGTCCAACATGTCCAATACCGGCTACAATGTCCGCAAGTTCCTTGTGCCTCTCACCGTCTCCCCCGACTACAACACCAACTCCGCCAGTGTCACTGTCCTTCGCTTTGCCGATGTGTTGCTGATGAAGGCCGAGGCACTCAATGAGCTGGGCCGGACCACCGAGGCCGAAGAGCCTCTTTACCGGGTACGTAGCCGAGCCGGTCTCACCGACCGTGCCGATGTGGAGAACCTCACCACGGAACAGATGCGCGCGATGATCCGCAACGAGCGGCGTATAGAGCTCGCTTTTGAGGGACATCGCTGGTTCGACCTCATCCGCTGGGATAACGGTCAGTACGCACTCAACTTTCTCCATTCCATTGGTAAAACCAACGCTGCGGAGAAGCATCTCCTTTTCCCCATCCCGCAGAAAGAGCGCGATGCCAACCCCAACCTGACACAAAACACGGGTTATTAATCCAATAAAAGTAAACGATTATGAAGAGATATAGTTACCTGATTATCCTGTTGATGATCGCAGCACTTTTTACACGCTGCGACGACAACCTGATGGAGCTTAACAAGGGTGATAACCCACTCAGCATAGAAGCGTCGGCACCGCAGATCGTGCTCGATGCCGCCAACCCCGATGCCGAGGCGCTGAAGCTCACCTGGACCAGCGGCACCAACAGCGGCACCAACGCCGCCATCAGCTACACGCTGCAGATCGACCTTGCCGGCAATCAATTTGCCGGGGGGCTCACCCTTGAGATGGGGCGTGAGGCTTATGAGAAGAGCTACCGCAACGAGGAGCTGAACAACCTGCTGCTTGAGCAGTTCGCTGTCGCCCCCGGTGAGGAGGTCAGCCTGGAGGCGTTTGTCACCGCCACCGTCGCTGCCGATGCCATCGAGCCGTCGGTATCCGACATCACCTCGTTCGCCGTCACCACCTACAAGCCTATCACCTCTACCCTCTATATGATAGGTGATGCCACCCCAAACGGGTGGAATGCCGATGATCCCACCGAGTTGCGCAAGGTGCCCAACAAGCCGCGCACGTTCAGCTGGAGCGGCTCACTCGCTGCCGGAACCTTCAAGTTCATCACCACGCCCGGTGAGTTCATCCCTTCCTACAACAAGGGCACGGCCGGAGGCACGCTCTACCTGCGTGAAAGCTTCGATGATCCCTACGATGAACCGTTCCTCATCACCGAGGCAGGCACCTATACCATCACAGTCAACCTGGCCACGCTCACCATCGCGGTTGAACAGGGCGAGGGACCAGCCTACAGTGCACTCTGGCTCGTGGGCAACCCCACCGGCTGGAACTTCGAGCCTATGCGTGCCGATGCACTCGATCCCTATCTCTTCCACTACAACGGTGATCTCTCCGCAGGTGGTGAGTTCAAGATAGGCACACAGCAGGGCAGCTGGGATGCACCCTTCTTCCGTCCCGCCATAAACGGCACTGCCGAAGGTGTTGATCTCGATGTAGAGGTGTGGGCAGGTGATCCCGACACGAAATGGGATATCACCGGCGGACGCTACAAGATTACCCTCGACATGCGTGAGATGAAGATCGATATCGTACCCTTCACTCCGTTCCCCATGGTCTACCTCGTGGGTGATGCCACGCCCGGCGCGTGGGACATCGGCAATGCCACATCCATGGAGAGCACCGCCGATCCCCATATCTTCACATGGAGCGGTAACCTCAAGGGGGGAGAGATGAAGTTCTCACTCGATAAACAGAGCGACTGGAATGGTGCATGGTTCTTAGCCGGTGAAGCAAATAAAGCACCTGCCGGCACAGAAGAACAGATGATCTTTCACTATCCCGGTGCAGGGGTCGACTATAAGTGGAAGATTCTGGAAGCAGGTAACTACACCATCCTGCTCGATCAACTCAGAGAGACCGTCATCATAGAGAAACAATAAAACCTCACTGTGCGTCACCCTGCCGGACACCCCGGCAGGGTCGATGCAGTAAAAAAGATAAAATGCTAAAAAGAATCACCACACTCCTTTTGTTCATCCCTTTCCTCTTCGCCGCGTGCGAGGACTATTACGATACAGAGAACAACCCCGTCACCTATGGCGACACCTACCTGAGCATCGACCTGCGTACCGACAAGGCGATCTACAACCCCGGCGAGCCGGTCACCTTCACCCTGAAGGAGAAGCCGTCGGCCCCGCTCACAGTCCGCTACTTCCACCTGGGAGAGCTGCTGAAGGAGGAGTCGGTGAACGGCAGAGAGTGGCAATGGACCCCTCCGTCAGATGATTTCAGGGGATATATGGCCGCACTTTACGAGACCGGTAACGGTCAGGAGCAGCTGCTGCAGACCATCGCCGTGGATGTCTCGTCCGACTGGACACGCTTCCCCCGCTATGGCTTCCTCTCCTCCTACGGCCTTCTCACGCCGGCACAGATAGAGCAGCAGATAGCCACGCTCAGCCGTTATCGCATCAACGGGCTGCAGTTCTATGACTGGATGCACGATCATCACCGTCCTCTCGCCGGCACGGCCGACAACCCGCTGGAGAGCTGGCCCGACCTGATAGGGCGCACCAACTACCTCAGTACCGTAGAGGGTTATATCGATGCAGCACATGAGAAGGGGATGAAGACGATGTTCTACAACCTCGCCTTCGGGGCGCTCAGTAACGCTCCCTCCGACGGGGTGGCCGAAGAGTGGTACCTCTACCGTGATCCCTACCATGGTGACAAGGACAACCATCATCTCGATCCACCCTTCCGCAGCAGCATATGGCTCACCAACCCCGGCAACAGCGAATGGCAAAACTATCTCGCTGCACGTCACGATGATGTGTACCGTGTCTTCAACTTCGACGGGTTTCATATCGACCAGCTCGGTAACCGTGGCACGCTGTATGACTACGACGGCAACACGGTCGACCTGACAACAACCTACGCCCCTTTCATCACCGCCATGAAGCAGGCACAGCCAGGCAAGCAGCTGGTGATGAACGCCGTGAGCGGCTACGGGCAGGATCAGATAGCACAGGGCGAGACCGACTTCCTTTATACCGAGGTGTGGGGCGAGCGCAACAGCTATGAAGATCTGGCGCGGGTGATCACCGACAACGACAGCCGCAGCGGAGGCAGCAAGCGCACCGTGCTGGCTGCCTACATGAACTACGACCGGTCCGGCAGTACCGGCTTTATGAACGCCCCCGGTGTGTTGCTGACCAACGCGGTCATCTTCTCCTTTGGCGGGGCACACCTCGAGCTGGGTGAGCACTACCTCGCCAATGAGTACTTTCCCAACAACAACCTGCAGATGAAGAGCGGGCTGAAGCAGTCGCTGCTGCACTACTACGATTTTATGACTGCCTATCAGAACCTGCTGCGTGACGGTGGTGAGACTGCTCAGTTCGATGTGATCTCGGCAGATGGAAAGCTCAACCCCGAAAAGTGGCCTGCCTCTGCGGGCAGCGTGGCCGTCACCGGTAAATCATTCCTCCATCGCGATGTGATTCACCTTATCAACTTCACCGATGCAGGCAGCATGGAGTGGCGCGATAACGACGGCACCCGGAAGGAGCCTGCAGCTGTTGCCGACGCTCTCCTCACGGTGAAGAGCGACAGGACAGTGAAGAAGGTGTGGAGCGCCTCCCCCGATCATCAGGGCGGTGCTGCCATGTCGCTCCCCTTCACCCTTGAAGGAGATAATGTCACCTTCACTCTTCCTCTCCTGAAATACTGGGATATGGTCGTGCTGGAGTATGAATAACTGCACTTTCAACGGATGCCCCGGCTGAATAATATTTGCGGAAGGGGTAAATGTGAAAGTTGAATGAATAAATAAGATTAGGATGAACAAAGCAAAACAACTATTCCTCACGCTGCTCCTGCTGCCACTGTTTATGCAGGCAGGGGAGGCGGGGGCGTCAGGCACTGAGGTCACCTCTTACAGTCAGGAGGGCCAGAGGGTGGTGTTTCATGCCGCCGACGGTGCGAAGCTCTCCCTCACCCTCGTGAACAGCGACGTGATCAGGATATGGTACGATCCTGCCGGCACCTTCGAACGGAACAACCCCTCTTTCGCTGTGGTCAATGAGCAACCCGCCGGGCAGGGTGAGATCACGGTGAACGAAGAGACCTCCGCCTATGAGCTCTTCACGCCCACACTGCGTATCCGTCTCAATAAGAACCCGATGCAGCTGCAGATCTTCGACAAGTGGCAGAAGCTCATCTACAGCGATTACATGGAGAAGGGACATCTGTCCGACTCCACGGCGAAGAAAGCCTACAAGCTGCTGCGCAGCGATGAGCAGTTCTTCGGGCTGGGGGAGAAGAGCGGACCCCTCAACCGGCGCGGACACAGCTACACCATGTGGAACAGCGACCGCCCCTGTTACAGTCCCACCGAAGACCCGCTCTACAAGAGCATCCCCTTCTTCATGAGCAGCTACCGCTACGGTATCTTCCTCGACAACACCTACAAGACCCGTTTCGACTTCGGTGAGAGCTCCGACGACTACTACAGCTTCGAGGCACCCGACGGGCCATTCATCTACTACTTCATCCACGGCAAGGACTACAAGGAGATCCTTAGCCGCTACATCGACCTCACGGGCAAGCCCATCATGCCCCCCAAGTGGGCGTTCGGCTTCGCCCAGAGCCGCGGCCTCTACACCAAGGAGGCACAGGCGCTGGAGATAGCGCAGGAGTTCCGCCGTCGCCAGATCCCCATCGACATCATCTACCAGGATATAGGGTGGACACAACACCTCCAGGATTTCGAGTGGCGCAAGGGCAACTACAGCGACCCTAAGAAGATGCTCACCATGCTCCGGGAGCAGGGGATCCGTGTGATCCTCTCGCAGGACCCCGTCATCTCACAGCCCAACGAGAAACAGTGGGCCGAGGCCGACTCGCTTGGCTTCTTCGTCCGTGATGCACGCACCGGCGAGGCATACGACATGCCCTGGCCCTGGGGCGGCAACAGCGGCGTGGTCGACTTCACCCTGCCGGCGGTGGCCGACTGGTGGGGTGCTTATCAGCAGAAGCCCCTCGATGCCGGTGCAGCCGGCTTCTGGACCGATATGGGAGAGCCCGCCTGGAGCAACGAGGAGGATGTCGACCGTCTCCACATGCAGCACCATATCGGCATGCACGATGAGGTGCACAACGTTTACGGTCTCACCTGGGACAAGGTGGTGAAGGAGCAGTTCGAAAAGCGCAACCCCAACCGCCGTGTGTTCCAGATGACGCGTGCCGCCTATGCCGGCCTGCAGCGCTACACCTTCGGGTGGAGCGGAGACAGTGGCAATGGCAGTGATGTGCTGGAAGGGTGGGCGCAGCTGCGCAACCAGGTAGCCATCGGCATCTCCGCCGGGCTGGGGGGCATCCCCTTCTGGACCACCGACATCTCCGGCTACTGCGGTGATATCACCGACTATCCCGCCATGGCCGAGCTCTACACCCGCTGGATGCAGTTCGGCATCTTCAACCCGCTGAGCCGTGCCCATCATGAGGGCGACAATGCCGTGGAGCCCTGGCGCTTCGGTGAGGCCGCCGAGCGGCACAGCCGCGAAGCCATCGAGCTCAAGTACCGTCTCTTCCCCTACCTCTACAGCTATGCGCGTGAGGCGCACGACAGCGGCCTGCCGCTCCTGCGCGGGCTCTTCATGGAGTACCCCTCCGACGAGCAGGCGGTAGCAGTAGAGGATCAGTTTCTCTTCGGTGAGGAGCTGCTGGTAGCGCCGGTGCTGCGCAAGGGCGAGCGGGTACGACGTGTCTACCTGCCGGAGGGTGAGTGGTACGATTTCCACGATCCCCAAAAAACCTACTTCGGCGGTGAGACCATCGCCTACCGTGCACCGCTGAGCGTGATCCCCCTCTTCGTGAAGAAGGGATCCATCATCCCCATGATGCCGGTGATGCAATTTATCCATGAGCGGACCGATTACCCGTTGTGGGTGCATGTCTACCCCCACTATGAGGAGGAGACCGCCCGCTTTGAATTGTACGAGGATGAGGGTGAGGACCTGGGTTACCTGGAGGATGTCTCCTCGCGCACCCTCTTCACCTGCACCACGCTACCCGACGGCTATCGCATGGAGATGACACCCAACGACAACGGCTTCCACCAGTCCGACAAGCGCAACATCATCGTCACCTTCCACCTGGAGAAACAACCCTCACGGGTGACCGCCGACGGTAAGAAGCTGA
>JAAYGM010000179.1 GCA_012727735.1 Bacteroidales bacterium
GTTGTTGGGTGTGGAATAGACCCGGTAGTGCCGGGGACGTGCAGTGGTGAAATATACATATCCTCCATGTTCCGGGTGCTGGGTGGAGAGGATATGGTTGAACAGCGTACGTTCATAGTAGTCGGCGTATTGTGCCGATGGTTGCATGCGAAACAGATCCTCCGTAAGCTTTAGCATGTTGTAGGAGTTGCAGGTCTCGGGACCGTCCACATCATTGATATAGTCGCCGGATGAAGCCACACCGGGGAAGTGCTCCCGGCGGCTATTTCCTCCGAAAGCGAGTGTGCGGTTTTGCACAATGGTCTCCCAGGAAAAGCGCCCTGCTTCTTCATATGCTCTGTCGCCACTCAGTTCGGCAATCCTAGTGAAGCCGATAAACTTGGGTATCTGCGTGTTGGCGTGCCAGTTATCAAGATTGTCAATCCCTTTTGACAAGGGTTCAAGAAACAACTTATGTGAATATCTCCGGGCTGCTTTCAGGTATTTCTCATTGTCGGTGATCTGGTAAGCATCGGCAAAGATCTCGTTCATACCACCATGTTCCATATTGAGCATCGTCTGCATCTGCTCATCGTTTAAGGCAGAAGTGATGCCGATGCCCCAGTCACAAAACTGCAGGAACAGCGCTTTGGCCTCATCGCTGTCACCATAGAGCCAGGCATCCCTCAGACCTGCATACATCTTATGCAGGTTGTAAAAAGGTGCCCAGGCCGACAGGTAGATGCTGAAATCGCCTCTTTTGAATGCGGACCATATCGCTGCACTATTGGGAAAACCACCTATGTAACCGATGCCCCATTCCGCGTTGTTGATCACGTTTGCCTCCAGGCACTCCCGAAGTTCCCTCAGCATATACTCCATTCGTTCTCTACACTCTTTATTGCCGGTAGCCGCATAATTGATCGACATGGCGGAGAGGTAGTGCCCTGCGATATGGCCATCCAGCCCATCCCAGTTAGGATAGCTCTCAGCCTTATCCGGCAGACCGGCTACTTTGCGATAGGGAGCCAGCAGGCGATCCACGTCATACTGCAGCAGTACCTTAAGGTTCAGGTCACGGGCATGTTTCAGCGGACCCTCGAGCAGCGTCACATCCGAGATCGGAAACGTGTTGTTGTATAGTTTCTCCTGTGCCTGTACAGATCCAAGACCTATTATAAGACAAATAATAATTCCAAGTTTTCTTGTCATCATCGTAATGATTGAATGGGTGATGGTGTCCGTTTTTTCAATATCAACTGGTTCACAGTTGTCACATGTCCGGGATAGATGAAATAAAGTAAACCACTATTGTTTCAACACAAAACCTCCGTTAGGTTGCATAGTGATATCCACAGTACCATTTTGTTTGATGGTCGTACTGTTGATAACAGCCTCCTTATCATTGTTGTCGGAATAGATATGCATTTTTTTTCCGGCTACCATGGGCAGGTCTAGCTCCAGTTCCAGCGGCTCCTCCAGAGCATTTACCCCGGCAATGTACCACTTCTCACCGTGACGGCGGGCGATGACCGAATATTTACCGGGATAGCCATCAATATAACGTGTCTCATCCCAGGTTGTAGGAATCTCTTTCATAAAGTCAATCAGGAATGAAGGTACATCTGTCAGGTTGTTGGGAGTCAGCGCAAACATCTGTACCGGGTTCTGGAAGAGGATGCCGGTAGCAATCTGAAACACATCGGTGGTAAGACGTTTTTGTCCCCTGCTGTTTCCCCTGTTGAGGAATTTATTCATGAATACACCTCCGAACTCCATGCTCCCCACGCTATTACGGATAAAGGGGTGCAGGGTGGCGTAGAAAGCCTCTTTCTCCCGCACATCCTGTGAGAAGATCAGCATTTCCGAGGCAAGCACTGCTTCACTGCCAACAAAGTTGGGATACATCCGCTCCCATCCGCGTGGCAGGGTGCAGCCGTGAAATATGATCATCAACCCGTTGTCATTGGCATCGTAGAGAATATCTTCGTAATAGCGCATGGTCTCCTGTTTGTCTCCGCCGAAGAAATCTACTTTCAGCCCTTTCACACCGACTTTTTTCAGCCATTTCATCTCCTCTTTTCTGGCGATGGAGGTGTTCAATCTGTTTCTGGGGCCTTGCGGTGCATCATTGAATCCTCCATTGGAGTTATACCAGAGAAAGACATCTACATCCATTGAGTGTGCATAGCTGATCAGCTCCTCCATTCTTTCGTAACCTATGTTGGTATCCCACAAGGCGTCGATTAGGATGTATTCATATCCCATCTCCGCTGCCAGGTTAATATATTTAATCTGATCGTCCCAGTTCATGCTCTGGTCCTGCCATACGATCCAACTCCAAGTACCCCGTCCGTATTGGTACTCCTGCGATGCTTCGTAGAGAGGCTCTACCAAATCAAACGGGATGGTGGTCTCCACGATGGGTTTCAGGCTGCTGCCCACCGTGATGGTGCGCCAGGGGGTAGCTCCGGGAAGCGAGAGCTGTGCCCCGCTGCTTCCGAAGCCGTTGTTCTGCCGCATATCAGGATAAGCCACCCTGTAGAGACCCTCTTTGGTGCCATCGCTCAGGTGGGAGGCGTTGTATTGACTGGTCACGCCTGTTTCAGAGATGAGCGCCCAACCGTCATCACCGATGCGGAAGAGTCCCGGGAAGACATATCCCAGGTTGCCATAGGTCGGTTTGCCCACCGGCTCATCGTTGGTATAGCCGCTTTCATAGCTTGGGGATGTTCTGGCGAAAGCACCCATGGCACCCATCATCGGAGAGAGATAAGTAGTGGTGAATGCTGGGAACTTGAATCCTGTTGCTTCCTTTTCCACCACGCAGGCCCTTCTCTCACCCCATTGCGGGAGTTCATAGCGGAATGCCACATCGTTGTTGCTAACCTGGAATACAATGTCAAGACCTCTCTGTCCGGCATCCTCGAAGGAGCTCTTCAGCCTGTTGGCTTCATAACTGATGGACGATTGCTTGATTTTTTCCTGGGTGTAATTCTTCTCTACCGATGATTCCTCATTACCGGTAAATGTGAGATTATTGCTGAA
>JAAYGM010000180.1 GCA_012727735.1 Bacteroidales bacterium
AACGTTCTGTTTTTCAACCGTTATAAAGTTGATGTTGTCCTTAGACCTGATGACAAAGAATGCCTGTTCCTTGTGAATCTTGTTGTAAAGTCTATTGAAGTCTGTATAACCCTTATCCATGATGTAATAAGAGCCGGCTTCAATGGGGATCGTATCGAGTATGTTTACGTCATGCACATTCGCATTGGTGATATCCACATAGATTGGTATTGATCCTCTTAAATCAAGAACGGTATGCATCTTTACGTCACCTTTGGTCTTTCGAAATTTTGCCCAGGGGAACAAACTTAGGCACAGGTCAATTGTAGTACTGTCCAATGCATAGACCATATTGTCAATATCCAATCTAAAATTGGGATCATCTGCATATAAAGGTCTGGCTTGTTTGATTAAAACCTGGGCATAATCAGCATAGATACTCCAATTGCGTTTCGCGTTAGTCTCTGCGAACGTGGATTTGCAGTTGCGTATCTCAAACCGGAGTGATAAAGCTTCGATGAAAAAGCAGTTAAACTGTTTTCTATGTCTCGCAGGCTTTCTCTCGCGGTTAGTTGGGCAAAACTCATAACCAGAAAATGTTCGTTGCAGGTGAATCTTCTTACCCTGAAGTCACCCTTATAACGATCAACGCATCTCTGGAATTGAAAATCTGATCTAAACATCATTAATTGTGATAGAACCGTTTTGCCTGCATTCATAATTTTGAATATTATTACATAAACAAAAGTATGAATTCAAATCGATCAAGTGAAAAAACGAGTGTAACTAATTTAATATAAACAATATATAAACATTTAACTTGTCCTTTACCGGACACTAGTGATAATATTGGAAAAATCAAAAAGGACCCGGAAGCAGGTATAACAACAATTTAATACTCAATTTTTTGAAACAAGCAATTACATATTTGCGACTTGGTCTCTATTTTTCAAACATCGTAAGTGATATTTGTATAATTTTCAGGTATATGTGAGTAACGTATTACAAATATAACAACACCATAAATCTAATAACTGAAAAATATGATTTATAAACTGTTAAATATGATATTATTTTGAAATTAACAGAAAAAAAAATAGGAGATTGGCCAATTTGGATATTGGATAACGAATAACAGCGTTTTGAAATAAAACTGAAGAGAGATCACAGGATAAAGTCAAAGGCTGTACCGGAAGTTGAGTGAACAATGTACCTATGTCAAATCCTACAGGTAAAATATCATTTTTATTAGTTGCACACTCCCTGATTTGGTTAAATTTGTAGGTTGTGTAATAACTGATTAAAAAATACCATTTTAATAAATAAAAGCATGCAAAAACTGACATTGCTACTGATTCTTCTCCTCTCCTTACAGGTGACAGCCCAACAGACAGAAACCCTTTATCTCTCAGGAACGGGACTGGGAGACACCAAAACATGGGATTTCTATTGCAGTGACGGCATGAACAGCCGGAAATGGTCGAAAATAGAAGTGCCATCCCAATGGGAACTGGAGGGGTTCGGTGAATACAGTTACGGACGCTGGTACACCATCAAAGGAGGCAAGCCCTCAACCGAAACCGGTACCTATCGTACCACATTCCGTATCCCATCAAACTGGAAAGGGAAACAGGTGACCATCGTTTTTGAAGGAGTGATGACCGATACGGAAGTCTTTGTGAACGGCGTCCTCGCGGGAGAAATGCACCAGGGGGGGTTCAACCGTTTCTCATACGATGTCACTGATCATATCAAAACAGGGAAGAACAACCTGGAGGTAAAGGTCAGCAAGGAATCGGCTGATCGGCTGGTAAATGCAGCCGAACGAAAAGCCGACTGGTGGATATTTGGCGGTATATACCGCCCCGTTTATCTGGAAGCGAAACCTGCTGCAAATATTCAACGGATAGCAGTAGATGCCAAAGCAGACGGATCACTTTATGCAGATGTGATCACAACACCGATCGAAGAAGGGTTCAGGTTGAATGCCCGTATTGCACCCGTGAAGCTGTATGGTGATGAACAACCTGTTTCATCCACCATTCAGACCTCAACCCTGGCATCGGGTAGCGAACATGCTGTTCGCTTTCACTGGAACAACATACAACCCTGGAATACAGAATCCCCAAACCTCTACAATCTGGAGCTGGAGCTGGTGGACAGTAACAACAAGGTGGTACATCAACACACCGAGCGTATCGGCTTCCGCACAGTGGAGTTCCGTGTGCAGGACGGGCTCTACGTGAACGGCACGAAGGTGGTACTGAAAGGCATCAACCGCCACTCGTTTCACCCCGACGGTGGGCGCACCACTAACAAGGAGATCAGCCTGATGGACGGGAAACTGATCAGGGAGATGCATATCAACGCCGTGCGGTTTCACTATGCACCCGACAAACATTTTCTGGATGTATGTGATTCACTAGGCATTTTTGTCGTGAATGAGCTGGCGGGATGGCAAAACGCCTATGGTACCGAAGTAGGATCAAAGCTGGTGAAGTCGCTGGTAACCCGCGACGTAAACCATCCCTCCATCATCCTCTGGAGCAATGGCAACGAGGGAGGCTTCAATCACGACCTCAACCCGCTCTATCGCAAGTATGATCCACAGAAGAGGCATGTGATTCATGCCTGGGCCGATTTTGACGATCTGGACACACACCACTACCCCACCTACCTCACCGGTGTGGCTCGCTTCAACAACGGATACAAGGTCTTTATGCCAACCGAGTTCATGCATGGCATGTATGACCAGGGACATGGTGCCGGACTGGAAGATTTCTGGAAGAGGTATAGCTCCCACCCGCTATTCGCTGGTGGTTTCATGTGGGATTTTTCCGATAACGCCGTGAAACGAACCGACAAGGAAGGGATCCTCGATTCCGACGGTTCTAACGGCAGCGACGGCATTCTGGGACCCTACCGCGAGAAAGAGGGGAGCTATTACACCGTGCGTGAGGTATGGGCACCCATTCAGATCGAACCCTTTTTTGTCACGCCTTCTTTCAGCGGGGAGTTTATCGTTCGTAACGACTATCTCTTCTCCAACCTGGAGAGCAACCGGATGGAATACAGGGTACTGAACGCTTCCTCACCGTTGAGCAATGGAACCCAACAGCAGCTGATCGCTTCGGGAGAGGTCACCCTGCCTGCCATTGACCCGCGTGAAGCCGGCAAAGCCAGAATGGAGCTGCCCAGGAATTTCTTCGAGGGCGACATCCTGGAGATCACCGCATGGGATCGGCACGATGAGGCGATCTGCACATGGACCTGGCCGATACGATACGCGGCTGCTTACACCCGGCAACAGCTGGAACAAACCTCACAAGAGGGAAAAGCGACAGTAGTGAAAGAGGGGGATGCGATCAGGTTATCTTCCGGAGATGTGACGGTTACCTTTCATGCAGCAGATGGATTGATCACCGAAGTGCGGAACAGCAGCGGCATCCTCTCATTTAACAACGGTCCCATACCCGTGGGCATGAAAGCCCGCATCAGAGAGGTGAAACATCGTCAGGAGGGGGAGAACGCCGTTTTCACCGCTTACTACCAGGGTGCAGTCGATTCCATCCGCTGGGAGTTGACTCCGGCGGGGCTGTTACATATGAAAGCCGTGACGCTCAACAATGCACGGGCAGGTGTAGGCTTCGACGAGGCCATCTTCGAGGACAACATCCCCAACTTCGGCTTCACCTTCTCTTACCCCGAAGAGAAAGTGAAAAGCATGGAATGGTTCGGACGCGGACCCTACCGGGTGTGGCGTAACCGTATACGGGGTGCCAATTACGGTATCTGGCAAAAGGATTACAACAACACCATCACCGGGGCCGATTTCGGGAACCTGGTCTATCCCGAGTTCAAAGGGTACCACGGCAACACCTACTGGAGCACCCTCAACACCACCGAGTCTCCCTTCACAATTTACAGTGAGAGCGACGGTCTCTTCATGCGGATCTTCACACCCGCGGAGCCGAACGACAACAAGACCAACTGGCGTGCACATCCTGAGTTCCCGGAAGGCGACATCTCATTCCTCTACGAGATCCCTGCCATTCGCAGTTTCAAGCCGGTATCGCAGCAAGGGCCCAATAGTCAGCCCTCCAATATCCGGATCAAGATCGGTGATGAGGGGGTACATATGAATCTCTGGTTCGATTTCCGGGGAGAATAATAAACCAATTTTATGAAATCCATCTATCTATACCATCTTGTCTGCTTTCTGTTGCTCGCCACCGGCATCATGTCAGCCCAACCAGCCTATGATTTTCAAAAACTGAAACAGGAGGATTTGGGACGTGGTTTTGTAGCGGTACGCGAAGACCCGCAAACAGTCCATCTCTCCTGGCGTTACCTTATCTCCGACCCCGCGGACATTGCATTTGAACTGTACCGTAACGGGGAAAAAGTAAATTATGAACCTTTGAAAAATGCAACCTTTTTTTCGGACAGGAATGCAACTGACAAGGAACTGAACTACGAGCTACACATCATCAATCAACAGGAACAGGGCAGTAAAAAAGAAACACAACAGAAGGTGGAAGTGAACCAACCTTACGGGTATATCAATATCCCCCTGAACATCCCGCCCGACGGGGTAACACCCTCCGGTCAGCACTACTCCTATCACGCCAATGATGCGAGCGTGGGCGATGTAGACGGTGACGGTGAGTATGAGATCATTCTCAAATGGGATCCCTCCAATGCACACGACAACGCACACGACGGATATACCGGAAATGTCTACATGGACTGTTACAAGCTGAATGGCGAACAACTCTGGAGAATAGACCTGGGGAGAAACATACGTGCCGGGGCACATTATACGCAGTTCATCGTTTTTGACCTTGATGGTGACAACAAAGCAGAGGTAGTGATCAAAACCGGTGACGGAACCATGGATGGTACCGGAGTGGTGATCGGGGACCCCGATGCCGATCACCGAAACAACAAAGGCAGGATTCTGTCAGGCCCCGAGTACCTGACGCTGTTTGAAGGTGAAACAGGCAAAGCACTGCAAACAATCGACTATATCCCTGCAAGAGGCAGTTCCGAATCATGGGGAGATGACAGAGCCAACCGGTCAGACCGCTTTCTGGCATGTGTGGCATACCTCGATGGTGAATATCCCAGCGTGGTGATGTGCCGGGGCTATTATACCCGTACCGTACTGGCCGCTTTCGACTGGCGCAACGGGGAGCTCACAAACCGGTGGGTATTCGATTCCGATGAGCCGGGCAATGAAAAATATGCCGGACAGGGCAATCACAACCTCAGGGTGGGTGATGTGGACAGCGACGGACGAGATGAAATCGTCTACGGCTCCTGCACCATCGATAACGATGGGAAAGGATTATATAGCACGGAGATGGGTCACGGTGATGCGATGCATTTAACAGTGTTTGATCCCTCCAGCCGGAAACTGCAGGTGTGGGACTGCCATGAGAACAAACGCGACGGCTCCTCTTTTCGTGATGCTGCGACTGGTGAGGTGCTCTTTCAGGTGAAAAGCAACAGCGATGTAGGACGTGCGCTGGCTGCTGATATCGATCCCACCTCCAGAGGGGTGGAGATGTGGTCACTCGCCTCCGGTGGAATCAGGAACGTATATGGAGAGGTTATCAACCCCTCTATCCGGGGCATCTCCGTCAATATGGCATGCTGGTGGGACGGCGATTTGAGCAGGGAATTGCTCAACGGGACAGAGATAAGCAAATACAACCCCGGGACAGGAGTTGTTGATCAGATCTTCGATTGCGACGAATGTGTGCGGAACAACGGAACCAAGTCCACTCCCGTACTGGCTGCCGACATTATTGGTGACTGGCGTGAAGAGGTGATCCTGAGAACAAGCGACAACCAGAACCTGCGAATCTACGTCTCTCCCCATGAAACCAACTACAGGTTCCATACATTCATGCAGGACCCGGTTTACAGGATCAGTGTGGCAACCCAGAATGTCGCATACAACCAACCCACACAGCCCGGTTATTATTTTGGTAGCGACCTGGAAAAGGTGTTTTACGACAATGAGATCGAAACATCTTCCAACAGCATCACCTTGCAAACAGCAATGCCCTACGACAGCTATCAGTGGTCGAACGGGAAAACAGCCCCCACAATTACCATTCACAGGGAAGAAGCACTCCCCGGCAACTCAATCAGGATGGAGCTGGAAGTTACCTACAGGGGATATAGGTTGAAAGATTTTGTCACTATCACATTTTTTTAACAATAAAGCCCGATGAAGAAAAAAACGCTTATTCCTCTTTTGTTTTTGTTGATTTTTGTTTTGCTGCCTGCATATGCACAAAACAAAAAAGAACAGGTGAATGACTTCAACACCCCGTTGCACCTGATGGAACCTGACTACAACATTCCCTACGGTGTTCCGGAAACAGAAACAATCAAACAGGATCTGGACCGCATCCTGGCTTATCTCTGGGAGGTGACACCCGCCACCCTGGTAAACAACCGGACCGGTGAGGAGATCAAATCAACCGATCAGATTGACCAGTATACCGGATTAAAAAAAGGGGATTTCCGTTTATCGAGCTATGAATGGGGGGTTACCTACGCAGCCATGCTGACAGCGGCGGAAGCAACAGGCGATGAACGTTACAAAACATACGTGATGGATCGCTTCCGCTTTATTTCAAAAAACAGGCCGGCATTCGAACAGGTGCTGAGAGATTACGGTACTACCGATCCGCAGATGCGGCAGATCCTCAAACCAGCGGCACTCGACGATGCAGGAGCCATCTGTGCCGCCATGATCAAGGCATCACAGATGGATCCCGGGATGAAACTGGAACCGGTTATTGCCAATTACATGAACTACATCATGCACTATGAGTATCGGCTCCATGACGGTACCTTAGCCCGCAAACGGCCTCAGATGAACAGTGTCTGGCTCGATGACATGTTCATGAGCATCCCGGCCATCGCCCAGATGGGTGCAATGACCGGTGAGAGCCGCTATTTCGATGAGGCTGTAAGACAGATCATCCTTTTCAGTGAAAAGATGTTCGTGAAGGAAAAAGGACTCTTCCGCCACGGATGGGTGGAGGCAGCCGACAGGCAACCCAATTTCTTCTGGGGCAGGGCCAACGGGTGGGCGCTGCTCACGCTGGTGGAGACACTGGATGTGCTGCCCGCACACCACCCCGGAAGAGGTGAGATACTTGAACTCCTGAAAGCGCATATCAGCGGACTGACCGCTTTGCAATCGGGCGACGGCTTCTGGCACCAGCTGCTGGACAAGAACGACTCCTACCTGGAGACCTCCGCAACAGCAATCTATGTCTACTGCATTGCAAGAGCCATCAACAAGGGATGGATCAGTCCAGTGATCTACGGACCGGTCGCCACGCTGGGCTGGAATGCCGTCTCTACGAAAATCAACCAGCGGGGACAGGTGGAAGAGACCTGCGTGGGCACCGGCATGGCGTTCGACCCCGCTTTTTACTACAGCCGTCCTACCAGTGTCTTTGCCGCACATGGCTATGGTCCTGCAATCTGGGCCGGTGCAGAGATGATCACACTGTTAAACAACCTCTTTCCCCGGATGAACGACAACGCAGTGCAATTCTATCATATGAAACAGGCCACACCGGCACCTATCTTTAGCGTGGGTGGTCGCACCGATCAGATCATCTCAGGCAGCAGCAGGAAAAAGAGCAATCCCGTACTTTTTCTGATTGGAGACTCCACCATGAAGAATGGCACCGGTAAGGGCGATAATGGTCAATGGGGCTGGGGTGCATTCTTTGATCAGTTTTTTGATACCACACGCATCACTGTTGAAAACCATGCACTGGGTGGGAGGAGCAGCCGCACCTTTTTCACCGAGGGTTTGTGGGACAGGGTGCTGCGTGGCATCCGCGAAGGAGACTACCTTCTCATACAGTTCGGCCACAACGATGGCGGACCGCTCCACACCGGGAGAGCCAGGGCTTCACTGAAAGGCACCGGTGATGAATCGCAATGGGTGATCATGGAACGTAATGGCGGTCACGAGGAGGTCTTTACTTTCGGCCATTATCTGCGCCTCTATATCCGTCAGGCCAAAGCCAGGGGAGCCATACCCGTAGTTCTTTCGCATACACCCGGCAACAGCTGGGAAGGCGACAGGATGATCCGTAACAGTGAGACCTACGGTAAATGGTCGAAAGAGGTGGCAGAAGAGGAGGGCGTGCTCTACATCGACATGAACGATCTCATCGCAGCAAAGTGTGAAGCGATGGGGAAAGAGCAGACAACGGGACTCTTCAAGGATCGGGTACACACCTCACGCGATGGAGCACTGCTGTTCGGCAAAACGTTGATTGAAGGAATTCAGGCAACACCGGACTTACATTTGAATCAATACATCAAACCATAATAAAACGATACCTGTATGAAACGAAATGCATTTAAAATGTACCTGAAACCGGGATTTGAAAAAGAATACGAAAAAAGACACAATGAGCTATGGCCTGAGATGCGTGAATTGTTGAAAAAAGAGGGCGTTTCAGATTATTCTATCTTTTGGGACAAAGAGACCAATGTGTTGTTTGCCGTACAAAAGAGCGACGGCGAAGGCTCATCACAGGATATGGGTCAACTGGAGATCGTACAGAAATGGTGGGCCTATATGGCCGACATCATGGAGACCAACCCAGACAACTCACCGGTATCGATCCCCCTGGAAGAACTGTTTTACATGCCCTGAAACATTATAGATTATGGTTTTGGTGAAAATGAACAGGAAAAGAACTTTCTACCGGCTGATCATGCTCCTACTATTGGTCATCACTATGTTTGAAGCAAAGGCCGAAAAGCACATATTCTACTTTGGAGATGGCTACAAAGAGGGGTATCAGACGGTGAGCTCTGCTACGCTTTACGGTAATGATTCTCCGTATGGGTACGACCTGATCGGTTCACCAAAAGAGCAGGATCCCTTTTTCTTCTCCATAAGGCTGCCAGAGGGTAACTACCGGGTAACAGTGGTACTGGGTAACAGGCATAGTGGTACCCACACCACCATCCGATCCGAATCGCGACGGTTGATGCTTGCCAATGTTGAGTCAAAAGCGGGCACCACCATCACACGCTCATTTGTGGTAAACACCCGTAATACCCGAATCAATGCGGACTGTTCAGTGAGACTCAAACCCCGTGAAACAGGGAAGCTAAACTGGGATGAGAAGCTCACCCTCGAGATCAACGGCAGGCGGCCCGGATTACTGGAGATGGTGATTGAAAAGGCAGAGGTCCCAACCATCTTTCTGGCCGGGAATTCAACCGTCACCGATCAGGACAATGAGCCCTGGTGCGGATGGGGACAGATGCTTCCCCTCTTTCTCAACGACCGGATCGCGGTGGCCAACTATGCCGAATCGGGCGAGGCAGGAAACTCATTTATCTCAGCGGGACGCTTTGCCAAGATCCTGACAAAGATGAAAAAGGGTGATTGGCTCTTCATCGAATTCGGGCACAACGACCAAAAGCAAACAGGACCCGGTAAAGGACCCTACGACAGCTACACGGAGAGTCTGAAGCAGCTGATCACAGGAACACGTGAGAAAGGCGGCACACCTGTTTTGGTCACCCCTATGCACCGTAGACAATTCGACGATGACAATATGATTATCAACACTTTAGGTGAATACCCCGATGCGATGAGAGAACTGGCAAAACAGGAGCAGGTGGCACTGATCGATCTGAATTCGATGAGCAAGACCTTGTATGAAGCCTGGGGACCGGAACAATCGAAGAGAGCATTCGTGCACTACCCTGCCGGCACCTTCCCGGGACAAACAGAAGCGTTGGCAGACAACACCCATTTCAATGCATATGGGGGAGACCAGCTGGTAAGGTGCATCATCAAAGGGATTATTGACAACAATTTACCCATCGGTGATTATTTTCGGGAAGGTTACATTCCTTTCGATCCGGCGCATCCCGATGATCCGGATAACTTCTTCGTGTCTCTGACACCATTTTATTCCATCATTAAGCCTGAAGGAAATTAACATCACAAAAAAAAATGACAATGAAAAAGAATGTAGGAATCATCTTTCTCCTCTCACTACTTAGCCTCTCCCTGATAGCCCAGCAACGAACAGATGAGGAAGCCGTGAGAGTCGTCGCCGACAATATCCTGGCGCAACCTGTTACCCAGTTCGTGGGCGTGGATGATGGTGTAGTATACAACAACACCAAGGAGATACCCGATGGCAGAGATGTGCGATTCAAAAGCCCGCTCACCGAATGGCACTATTCAAATGGTGTGCTGGACATGGCCATGATCAAGCTGGGTGAGTACCTCAACGAACCGAAATATATAGATTATGCCAAGCTTCATGTGGCATTCGGATTTGACAACTACGCCTATTTCAAGGAGAGATTCCGTAACGACCGGAATCACTGGCACTGGCCTTTCGGTCAGTTGTGGAACACGAAGGAGCTGGACGACTGCGGTGCCATGGGTGCCGCCGTGATCGAGGTATATCAACTGGAAAAAAGACAGGAGTACCTCGATTACATCCATACAGCCGCAAGGCATATCATGGAGGGGCAGGATCGTCTGGAGGACGGCACACTGAGCCGGACCTTCCCGAGAGAGATGACCGTCTGGGCGGATGATGCCTATATGGCTACCTCTTTCCTGACACGGATGGGCAAATTCACGGGTGACCAGCGCTACTTCGATGAAGCAGCCAAACAACTTATCCAGATGGACAGCTATCTGTGGGATGAGACAAAAGGTCTCTATTATCACTGCTACTATTCCGACCTGGACCGGAATGGTGTGGCATACTGGGGGAGAGCCAATGGCTGGATTACCATCTCGCTTGCCGACCTGATAGAAGCGATGCCTGCCGATCATCCCGATCGTGAAGAAATGATAGGGATGCTGGAGAAGCAGATCGGGGGTGCTTCCCGCTGGCAGAATGCCAACGGGATGTGGAACCAGTTGCTGGATAAGAGTGACTCCTATGATGAGTCCTCAATCACAGCAATGTTTATCTATGGCATTGCGAAAGCCATCAACAACGGATGGATTGACCCCTCCTATGGCTCAATTGCCAGATCAGGATGGAAAGCCCTGAAAGAGACTCAGATCACATCTGAAGGCAAGTTCAAGAATGTATGTGTGGGAACGGGCATCAGCAACGATCTGCCTTTCTATTTCAATCGTCCCGTGGGTGACAATGAGAAACATGGATTGGGGCTGATCATCAATACAGCCGTTGAAATTATGAAGCTAAACAGCAAGAAATGAACACCAAGAGACTCCTGATCATCGCACTCCTGATACTCCCCATCTCCCTTTTCGCCGGATTTGATATCACAGACCTCGCCTGGGCAAAAGATGTGGGTGCCCGCAGTGAACCGGAAGGAAAACAGACATTCAATGTTCGCTCATTTGGTGCTGTTGCTGATGGCACAACAATGAACACCAAAGCAATACAGGCTACGATTGACGCCTGTGCAGACGCAGGGGGCGGTGTTGTCACATTTGACCCCGGCAGCTATCTCACCGGATCCATCTATCTGAAAGAGGGGGTGCATCTGCTCATTCCGGAAGGGGTAACACTGCTGGGAAGCCAGCAGATAGATGATTATCCCGATATCCCTACCCGTGTGGCAGGGATTGAGATGGTATGGCCCTCGGCTCTGATCAATGTGATTGGAGAGAAGAATGTGAAAATCTCGGGCAAGGGAGAGATAGACGGACAGGGCAAACCATTCTGGGATAACTACTGGGAGATGAGAAGAGATTATGAGGCAAGAGGATTGCGATGGATTGTAGACTACGACTGCAAGCGTCCCCGGACACTCCTGATATCGGAAGCAGAAGACATCACGGTGAGGGATGTCACATTCAAAAGGGCTGGCTTCTGGACCATCCACCTCCTTTATTCCCGTTACTGTACCGTTGACGGGGTGATTGTGCGCAACAACATCGGAGGACATGGCCCAAGCACCGACGGGATTGATATCGACTCCTCATCCCACATCCTGGTGGAGAACTGCGACATAGACTGCAACGACGACAATTTCTGTCTCAAGGCGGGACGTGACGCCGACGGTCTGCGTGTAAACCGTCCCACCGAGTATGTGGTGATCCGCAACTGCATATCACGTGCCGGTGGCGGCCTTTTCACCTGCGGCAGTGAGACCTCGGGTGGCATCCGCTACGTGCTGGCACACGACCTCAGGGCAAAGGGCACATCAGTGGGACTCCGTTTCAAATCGGCGATGAACAGGGGAGGTACAACCGAACATATCTACCTCAAAGATATCGTGATGGAAGAGGTAGGCACCGCCATTGAGGCCTCCATGAACTGGAATCCCTCCTACAGTTATTCGGCACTACCCGAGGAGTTTGAGGGGAAAGAGCTACCCCCACACTGGGTAAAAATGCTGGAAACGGTTGATCCACCTGAACTGGGGATTCCCCGCTTCAATAACATCCATTTTTCCGGAATCACAGTCCATAAGGCAAGAAGAGCCCTCAGTGTGGAGGGTAGTGAGCAATCCAAAATGGAGCACTTCAGCCTGAGTGACATCACCATCAATGCGAGGAGTGCCGGTTCGGTGAAGCATGCGGAGAACTGGCAAATGGATCAGATCGATATCACTTCAGAGGATAACCTTCCCGTACAGGTAACAGAAAGCAACGACGTTTCGTTCCCGGCAGGTAACAACGTCTTTCTCTTCTCCTATTTCACCGGAAATGGAGAAGATGGCCTGCACCTGGCATACAGCTTCGATGGGTTGAGCTGGAAGCCCCTCAACAACGGAGCGTCTCTCCTGACACCGATAGTGGGGAAAGACCGGCTGATGCGTGACCCGAGCATCACCCGGGGCAAGGATGGACTGTTTCACATGGTCTGGACCACCGGGTGGTGGGACCGCCACATTGGATACGCCTCCTCGCCCGACCTGATTCACTGGTCAAAGCAGCGTACCATCCCTGTGATGTATCATGAAGCGGAAACAAGAAACAGCTGGGCACCCGAACTCTTCTATGATGAGGCGGATGATCTCTTCTATATTGTCTGGGCCTCCACCATCCCCGGTAAGTTCCCGGAAATGGCCACATCCGAAAGTGAGGAGGGGCTGAACCACCGCCAGTACGCCGTCAACACGAGAGATTTTGCCAGCTTCAGTGATACGAAGCTCTTCTTTAACCCGGGATTCAGTGTAATTGATGCTGCATTCATACGGCAGGAGGGGAAATACTGGATGATCATCAAGAATGAAAACTCCGCGCCGGCAGAAAAAAACCTGAGAGTGGTCTTTACCGATGATCTGAAAAAGGGTTTTCCCGTGACCGTATCCGCTAACATATCAGGTGAAGCATGGGCGGAAGGACCCTCACCGCTCCGAATAGGGGAGTATGTCTATGTCTATTTCGACAAGTACATTGAGAAAAAATATGGTGCCATACGCTCGAAAGATGGTGTTACATGGGAAGATGTCTCAGAACAGATCTCATTCCCGCAGGGCACCAGACATGGGACCGCTTTTAGCATCAGCGGAAAAGAGTGGAATAAAATCAAGGAATATACCAACCATGGTAAATAAATCAAGGAAAATGAAAAAGCAAATTGCACTTCTCTTCACTACACTCACAATGCTGCTTGCCGGATGCAACAACCGGGCAGCAGATACCGACTGGCCTGAACAGACAAATGAAAACAAGCCCTGGACACGATGGTGGTTGATGGGCAACGATCTGGATTCGACAAACCTCACCTACAACCTGGAGACGCTTAGTGAAGCCGGTATCGGCGGGGTGGAAATAACACCCATCTATGGAGTGAAAGGAAGGGAAGAGCACTATATCAACTATCTCTCAA
>JAAYGM010000181.1 GCA_012727735.1 Bacteroidales bacterium
AGAACCGAACACTGAGTCATAACCAGGAAAGAATTCCTTCAACACCAAAACCGATCAGCAGGTAGCGTAAAAATTTGCCGATGGTCATGGTAATCATTACCACGGTACTATTGGCTCGCATAAAGCCCAGTGCTACCAGCATCGCATCACCTACCACAGGAAGAAAACCGAAGAATCCCATCACAGCACCTTTGCCATGAAGCCATTGTATTGTTTTCTCCAGCTTTTCCGGTTTGATCTTAAGCCATTTCTCCAGCCATTTCACATTGCCCAGGCGTCCCAGATAATAGCAGGTGGCCCCTCCTGCGGCATTGCCTATGGTGGCGTAAAAGATGCATTGCCAGATATCCATTCCCGATGCAACCAGCGCGGCAAATACCACTTCAGAGCTGAAAGGCAACACTGTTGCAGCCAGAAAGGATGCAATCAGCAATCCCCAGTAACCATATTCCGCAAATCCGTCAAGCATAGCAATCAATGGGCTACAAGCCAGTTCTCCCCTGCCCCCAGGTCTGTTTTCAGCGGGACACTCAGCTCACAGACATTTTCCATCTCCTCTGTGACAATCTCCCGTACTGCCTCCAGCTCATCGGGTACCACATTGAAGTTCAACTCATCATGCACCTGAAGGATCATTTTCGATCTCATTCCTTTTAGTTGAAGCCTGTCGAAAATGCGTATCATCGCTGTCTTGATAATGTCAGCAGCACTACCCTGGATGGGTGCGTTAATGGCATTACGCTCGGCAAAACCGCGAACGGTTGCGTTGCGGGAGTTGATATCTGCCAGAAATCGCTTGCGGCCGAAGATCGTCTCCACATAACCCTTCACTCTTGCGTTGGTGATGCATTCGTCCATATAGCTTTTTACACCGGGGAAGGTGGCGAAGTACTCATCAATCAGCTCCTTCGCCTCGCTGCGTGGGATATTCAGCCGTTCCGACAATCCGAAGGGTGTGATGCCGTAGATAATGCCGAAATTGGCAGTCTTTGCCTTTCGGCGCATATCACCTGTCACCTCATCAATAGGTATTTTGAATATTTTCGCTGCTGTGGCTGCATGGATATCCTGCCCCTTGTTGAATGCCTCCACCATGTTGCTGTCACCGCTCAGATGCGCCATGATGCGCAGTTCAATCTGTGAGTAGTCTGATGAGACAAAGATGCATCCCTCATCAGGGATAAATACCTTACGCATCTCTCTGCCACGCTCATCACGGATAGGGATGTTCTGCAGGTTGGGGTTTGTGCTGCTCAGGCGGCCGGTGGAAGCCACGGTCTGATTGAACGATGTGTGTATCTTCCCGGTCTGTTCGCTGATCAGCAGCGGGAAAGCATCCACATAGGTGCTGAGCAGTTTTTTCAGCCCTCTCTGTTCCAGTATTTTGCCGATTATGGGATGTTTGGAGCGCATTTTCTCAAGTTCTTCCTCCCCTGTCTTGTACTGACCCGTTTTCGTTTTTTTTGGCTTGTCCACAATCTTCAGCCGGTCGAATAGCACCTCTCCTATCTGCTTGGGTGAGTTGATGTTAAAAGTTGTGCCGGCCATCTCTGTGATCTCTTTTTCGATCGACAGCAGTTCCTCCGTGAAGAGACCGGAGAGCTCGCTCAGTGCCTTCAGGTCGAGACGAACCCCCGTCCACTCCATATCAGCCAGCACATAGACAAGCGGTGATTCAATATTGTAGAAAAGATGATCGAGGTTGTTTGCATGAATCTCCTTTTCCAGGATATTCTTCAGCTTCAGTGTGATATCGGCATCTTCAGCCGCATAATCACTCACAATCGCAGGATCAATATCGCGCATGCTTTTCTGGTTCTTCCCTTTGGGACCGATCAGTTCAGCGATATGTACGGTTCGGTATTGCAGATAGGTCTCAGCCATAAAGTCCATTCCGTGGCCTGTCTCAGGGTTAAGCAGATAATGTGCGATCATGGTGTCGAACAACTTACCTTTCACCACAATACCGTAATTCCGCAGCTCCAGGATATCATACTTGATGTTCTGCCCGATTTTCTCTATCTCTTCATTCTCGAAGAAAGGCCTGAAAATCTCCACCTGTTTTTGCGCTTCATCCCTGTCGGCGGAGACTGGCACGTAGTATGCCTCCCCTTCGCGGAATGCAAAGGAAAGACCCACCAGTTCACTCGATAAGGGATCAATACCAGTGGTCTCGGTGTCAAAGCAGACCGATTTTTGCGCACAGAGCGTGGCAGAGAGATCACTCATCTCTTCATCTGTCTGTACCATCCTGTATTGATGTGGTGTGGTGTGGATATCGGTGAAGTTGGCAGGCAGCTCTGCCGGTGCAATAATCTCTTCATTTTCGAATGTGGCAAAAAGTTCACCCTGTGCGGGTTGGCTCGAAACTGTTTTCCGGGGCTCCTGCTTCAATACACGGGTGAGTAGTGTGCGAAATTCCAGCTCTTCGAATATCTCTTTGATGGCTTCTTCGTTGATCTCCTTTCTGGTGAAATCATCCTCCACCACCTCGATGGGAACATCTGTTCTGATGGTGGCGAGAAATTTTGAAAAACGTATCTGTTCACTGTTTTCCTCTACTTTTCTTTTCAGTGCTCCCTTCAGCTGCTCACTTTTCTCCAGCAGGTGCTCCACAGAACCGAACTCCAGCAGAAGTTTGATGGCCGTCTTTTCCCCTACCCCCGGACATCCCGGGATATTGTCCGAGGCATCACCCATTAAACCCAGCAGGTCAATCATCTGTGAAGGATGAGAGAGATTGTACTTCTCCATCACCCTCTTGTCATCCATCAGGTCAAAATCGTTGCTGCCATACCTGGGCTTGTACATGAAGATGTGGGGTTCTGTCAGCTGTCCGTAATCCTTGTCGGGTGTCATCATAAAGACATCAAAACGCTCTTTGTCGGCACGTTTGGCAATGGTACCGATCACATCATCTGCCTCAAAACCGGATACTTCCAGGATTGGGATGTTGTACGCGCAGATAATTTCCTTGATGATAGGGACGGAGCGTTTGATGTCCTCGGGCGTTGCTTCACGCTGCGCCTTGTATGCCTCAAACTCCAGGTGGCGGAATGTAGGTCCCGGAGGATCAAATGCCACAGCAATATGGGATGGATTTTCCTTACGCAGCACCTCTTCCAGGGTGTTCACAAAACCGAAGATGGCAGATGTGTTCAACCCCTTGGAATTAACCCGCGGGTTTCTTATAAAGGCATAGTAGGAGCGATAAATGAGCGCGTAGGCGTCGAGAAGGAAAAGTTTGTTTTTATTCATAATCACCTGAAATAACATATAAGGAAATGTAAAGTTACGAATATTTGTTGCTAAGCGGAGAATTATTTTTACTTTTGTAGGTTATAATTCAGGATGTGATGGATCAAAGTCAGATAATTAAAGATTTTCTGCAGGAGGAGTTACTTCTTTTTGATGAATATCTGCATAATTCAGTAAAAAGCGATAATCCGCGCATTACCGAAATGGTGAATTACCTTTTTCACTCTAAGGGAAAGCGGTTGAGGCCTATTCTTGTGCTGATGATTGCCAAGGCATGCGGAGGTATCATCCCTGAAACATATCACGGTGCTGTTACGGTCGAGTTGTTGCACAGTGCCACACTCATTCACGATGATGTGATTGACAAGTCGGAGAAACGCAGAGGCAGACGCTCTGTGAATGCTGTTTACGACAACACACAGGCTGTGCTTATTGGTGATTATCTGCTATCAACAGCACTGATGGAGAGTGTGAAGACAAATGATCTGAACATTGTCAGAATCATCTCTGAGTTGGGACAGAACCTCTCTGAGGGTGAACTGGATCAGTTTTCACTTGCCAGCGAGATCATCATAGATGAGAATGCTTACTTTGATGTGATTGAAAAGAAAACAGCATCTTTAATGCGTGCCAGCATTCTGATAGGAGCGATCACAGGCGGTGCCGGCAGTGAGATGATTTCAAAATTCAGCAGGCTGGGCACAATTCTGGGCATCTGTTTTCAGATCAGAGATGATATTTTTGATTACTACAACAGCGATGTAGGAAAACCTACAGGTAACGATATCAGGGAAGGTAAAATTACGCTACCACTGATTTATGCTTTGAAAAATGCTCCACGCGATCTTTCTTCAGAGATGCTGCAGATCATTGAATCACGTGATTATTCGGATGAGAACACCTCTATTCTGCTTGCTTTCGCAAAAAAGTATCATGGGGTGACGTATGCCAGGGAAAAGATGGACGAATATCTTGCAGAAGCAGAAACGATCATCAATGATTTCATGTTCAACAGTGAGATTAAAACACTCATGAACCTGTTTCTCTCCTATCTGAAAGAACGAAGTTATTGATATAAAATAATTTGGTGTTGCTGCCAATAGTCAGCAAAAAAGCATAAGGGTGTAACACTATTTTGTTTCACCCTTATGCTACATCAAATTTATACCGGCTTATTGAATTTCAATCTGTCTCGATACCTGGACTTTCTCTTCTGTTTCAGTAGGTATCTCTACCGTTAACACACCATTCTCCACTTTCGCAGCGATTTTATCTTTCTCGATATTGTCGGGAAGGATCATCTTTCTCTGGAAACGGCTGTATGAAAACTCGCGTCTCAGATAGGTTCCCTTTTTGTCCTTATCCTCTGTTTCACTCTTCTTCTCGAAATCGATCACAAGGTTGTTGTCATCATCAATTCTTACATTGCAGTCCTCTTTTGTCATTCCCGGTGCTGCAACCTCTACCGTGAATCCATTCTCGTTTTGCTGAATATTGATGGCAGGAACAGATTTGTTGTTGTTCTCCATCCACTCATTACCGAAAAAGTCATTGAATACACTCGGCAACCAATTGTTCGTACGTCTGATAATTGTCATAGTTTTACCCTTTCTTTTATTTTGTTAATTTTATCTTTTCTATCTCTTGTTCCACTACATAAAATGCAAAATATATGCCGTGGTGTAATTGAAGTATTACACAGAGAAAACAGGACAAAATGGCTGAAACAGGGGGTAAAATAGCATAAAAATGGCTCTAAAGAAGACAATATGGCGTTTTTATGGGGTGGGAGAGGAATAAAAAAAGTCGCCTGAACTGTTATTCAGACGACCAGTTTTTATGGTTTAAAAAATGGCTATTCGAGTATAGTATATTTTCTTCTACCGAAATGTTGCTTGCCATACCTGTCGGTAGCCTTCACTTCTATGGTATGCTCTCCGGGAGGCAGATCCAGCTTCAGAGAACCGCTCCAGAGATGCGTACTGTTCACTGCGTTGGACGGACGGCGCCCCGGGAGTAGTTTGTCGGTGAAATCCCACTCAATCAGTTTTTCCATGTAGGAAGGGTCGTTGGTTTCAGTATAACGCATCTTCAGCCAGGGACCATTATCAATCCGGTATTCCACCAGATCATTTTTGCTGCCCATAAAGAAGTTCACCACGATCTGCGAAGTGTTTCTCCCTTTGTACGGCACGACTTTCGGAGAGAAAATATTCATCTGGTAATCATTCTCCTTACCTGCAACCTTGTAGTCCACATCATAATTGTTTCCGTTGATATTCAGAAAAACATATCCCTGTGGTGTGCCGTCACGCATGGTGGCGTCAGGTAGCCCTGCGCCATCCATTTTTCCGGAATACCAGTCGCCCGATGTGGTTCCCACGTTATACTCATGAAGTGGTTTCTTTCCCTGCCATCCCTGTTCGATTGTGTACTCAATCTGATCCTGCAGGTGTGTATGTGCGGACATGATCAGCACATTGTCAAAATCCCTTAGCAGATCAAAAATCCTCTGTCTGTCGCCTGTACGGTATCCTGCTTCATCTTTCATATGTATATGCTGCGATAAAATGATCAGTTTATCTTTGGGCACATGCTTCAGGTTATTTTCCAGAAAGAGAAGCTGATCGAGACGGTAACCACCCCAGTATCCTTTGTTATCACGGGGATCGGGATAGAGAATATTGTCCAGGATGATGAAGTGAGCATTGCCGTAGTTGAATGCATAATTGGCACTGCCGAAATTTCTTTCGAAGGTCTCATCAGAGAGCTCATCATCGGGTGCGTCATAGTTCATGTCGTGGTTGCCCATCACGTTGTACCAGGGCAGCTGTAAACGACGCATACGCTCCTTGTAGACAGGCTGCAGGTCGAGATTGTCACCTACGATGTCACCCAGGCTGATACCAAACAGCGTACGCTCTGTTTTCTTCACATCATCTACAATCTTACGTGTGAAATAGTCCAGATCCTCCAAAGAGTAGGGCTGTGGATCACCAAAGACGATTGCAGTGAAGTTTTCCGGTTCGTTGTATTTATAGAGTGCAAAATCAATCGATTCGGGCAGCTTTCCGGTGGGAGAGACACCTTTATAGGTCATCGTTGGTGGTGATCCTTCCGGTTTGTAGTGGTAATAGAACTGAGGGATATAATCTTTATCCACAGCTGTTTTATATCCACTGGGTTTGATCACGAAGAGCGTGTTTCCTTCGATTACCGGAACAGCATAGACCCCTTTTGCGTCAGTGAGTACCACATCGGTACCGTTGGAGACGGCAACATTTGGAATACCTGCTTCACTACGCTCTTTTCTGCCGTTGTTGTTCAGATCGTTATATACAAAGCCTTTGGCGATCTGTTGAGAGTACGCAGTAATGCTGGTGAATAACAGTATAAGAGAGAGAAGTTTCTTTTTCATTGTATGTTCTTTCGTTTACTATTTATCTGAACAACAAATATATGTTTTTGTTCTCTTATTTTTGTAACGAAACGGTGAAGTTTTAAACAAAGAAAAGGCGGTCCGATGGACCGCCTTTTTAGAAAGGACGATTTTTCGCTTAATAACGTAAGACCGATTTTTCAGTGATTTCTTTGCTCTCTTTCAGAGGCACCAGGGTGAATCCCCATTTGTAGTTCCTGTTTGCAGGAAGCGTATGGTGGGGTAGGGGGCGATCACCCCAGCTGTTGTATCCTGCCACACCCTGCTGTTTCATATCAACAGATACCTCCACATAATCCTGCGGGATGATGTCGTTGAGATGTGTCTGTCGCGGTCGGTTATTTTTTGCCTTCTCTTCAGAACGATCGGCAATCTCTTCACTGCTCATGTTGTTCCACTGATAGGGGCGGTGGGTTGCCTCCTCAGCGTCGAAATCTTCCACGCTGTTGCGCAGTGCGTTGAATCCAATGGTGCTGTCGGCAACTACCAGCAATCCTTTTTTTCCGTTAGTGAGAGCCACCCAGCGGGTATCAGTCCTGTGACCGTTCTCCTGCGGGCGGACATAGGGGAAATAGAGCTCTTCAGCGCTGGTCTGATACAATCCCACCTTCGAGCCGGAGGCTCTGTCGATGTAGTTCTCTCCCGGACCGCGACCGAAATATTCCACCTTGTTCATTCTTGCCGGCAAGCGGAAGCGTACGCCTATGCGGGGAACACTGAGGACAGATGAAGCTTTGCGTGCTGCCGATGCTTCGGGTGAGAAGGTGGCGGTAAGGGTTGCTTCAGATGCTTCAATCTCTTTCTCCTCCATATCGGTGGAGTTGAATGTTACTTCCACCTTCACCACTCCTGCGGGATAGATGCTGTATTTCACCTTGTAGAGATTACCGGCAGCAAGCAGATAGGTTGTCTCCACCACGGCATTATTCCCTTCAGCATAAGCTTTGGCATCGGTCACATTGAAGTTTTTGCTCGATTGCTTCCAGACTTGCAGACGGTTGGGGGCACCGTTTCCGTAGTCGTTATCATTGGGAGCACGCCAGAAATTGGGTTGTATGCCAAATCCTTCATGAAAGTATTCCGTTCCTCCTACTTTGTAAGAGGTAACCATGCCGCTCTTTTTATCGAAGACAAAATGGATATTTCTTGATCTAACATCGATGATATCATCGCTATCGGTTATTTTCAGTGCAGCATTACCTGATCTGTCTGTGAATGCCTGTTTGGGTACGGTTACCGGAAGAGCGAACTGTTCAATGGCCACCAGATGTCCGGCAGGTACAAGCAGTGCCCCTTTCTTCTGGGTCACCTCGAAATTGATGAAATATTCCCGTCCCGGCTTCGGCTGCAGATTATCAAGGGGGAGATTGATCTCTGTCGATTGCTGAGGCAGCAGTGAAACATTCAAACTGCCTTCAGCTATTTTTTTCCCGTTTTCAGTGATATGATAACCGAAACTGTAACCTTCGCTGTTGGAGAAATAGAGTCGATTGGTCACCCTGAATAATCCTTTGGATAAATCAACCGCTTCAAACGCGAAATTCTGATGTGCATATTTCACCTCGGCCAGGGAAGGGTGGGGGGTGCGGTCGGGATTCACCAGCCCGTTTATGAGGAAGTTGCCGTCGCTGGGTGTGTCAACACCGTAGTCACCACCGTAGGTGTAATAGAGGCGTCCCTGCTCGTCGTAGGCTTCCATGCCCTGATCTACCCAATCCCAGATATATCCGCCCTGCAGGTTGGGGTATTTGTTGATGGCTTCCCACTGAATGTCGATGTTACCGTTGGAGTTACCCATTGCATGAGAATATTCGGAAGGAATGACAGGGCGGTCGCTGCCTCTTTTCCCAATCTCTTCCAGCCACGCTGCACTTGGATACTGTGGTACATACATATCTGTGTTGTAATCCCATAGTGCACGTTCGTAGTTCACGGGACGATTCATGAAACCACGCTCCTGATCCTTCAGAAACTTATAGGTATAGAAGAAATTGATTCCGTTGCCAGCCTCATTACCCAGCGACCAGATGGTAACTGAGGGGTGATTCTTATTCCGTTCGAACATATTCACTGTTCTCTCCATATGTGCCTCTTTCCATTCAGGGTGTCTGGAGAGCGATTGTTCACCGTAATAGAGGCCATGTGATTCGATATTCGCCTCATCATAGACATAGAGTCCGTATTCACTGCAGAGCTCATAAAAACGTCTCGATTGCGGGTAGTGAGATAATCGAACCGTGTTGATGTTGTGCTGCTTCATCAGCTCAAAATCTCTCCGCATCAACTCTTCGGTCACGTAATGACCGGTTTTGGGGTTGGTTTCGTGAATATTTACCCCTTTGAGTTTAATCGGCTGGCCGTTCACCAGGAAGAGCCTGTCTGTTCTCTCACCTGTTTTCACCGGTTTGATTTCGAATCGGCGGAAGCCGACAGGGTAGGGGACAACCTCTCCGGCTGTCTCTCCCTCTTTTGTGACGGTGATGAGTAGCTTGTAAAGGTTCGGGTGCTCTGAAGTCCATGTTGCAACACCGGGCAACTCAGCACTGAATCGGATGGCATTCTCACCATTACCCTGAATACTGACTGATTCTGTTCCGGTGGCAACGCTTTTTCCTGAAGGATCCAGCAGCTCATAGCTTACGTCGGCATTTGAAAGCCCAGATATATAATTACTTATGGTCGTTTCCAACTCAAAAAGACCGTTTTTGTAACTATCATCAAGGGTCGATTTCACCCGGAAATCGCGGAGCGATGTTTTGGGTTGTGACCACAGAAAAACATCACGCTCTATACCGCTTATGCGCCAGAAGTCCTGTCCCTCTAGATAAGACCCTGTGCTCCAGCGGAATATCTTCAAAACCAGTGTGTTCCTGCCTGGGTTAACATATTGATTGATTCTGAACTCGGCACTTGTTTTGGAGTCTTCGCTGTAACCCACCTCTTTGCCGTTAATATAAACATAGACACCCGATTTAGCACCGTCGATGGTAAGGAAGATCTCACGATCATCCCAGTTTTCAGGGATGTCTATCTCACGGCGATATACGCCGACCGGATTCTCTTCAGGGATATAGGGTTGTGCAATTTTAGGGTAACGTGTACGGGGATCACGCTCCACGAACTCGTAAGGATGATTCACATAAATGGCAGTGCCAAAGCCCTGCATTTCCCAGTTTCCCGGCACGTTGATCTCTTGCCAGCCGGTAAGAGAAACGGTTGAGTCGGTGATGTTTTCGGGAAGTTGTTTGTACTCATCCACGAAATAAAACTGCCACAGGCCGTTCAGGGAAAGATGATATTTACTCTCATCAAAGCGATTGTTTAATGCCTCCGTTTTGTTGTCGTAGGTCATAAACTGTGTACGTGGATATTCCTTGTTGACCTGTACTACGCTCACATCTTTCCAGTAAGGTAGTATACGTTGACCTGATACTACTTTATGCTCCTGTGCATTTAGCAGATTGAGTGATAGCAAACAACCGAGCACGACAAACAGATAAAATTTAATTTTCATTTTTGACTAAAACTTTGAGTTAATATTTTGGTTATACTTCTGTTTTTTATTGAAACTCTGACAGTAATACATCGGCAAGACGGCTTGCACCCACGCGGAAGAGGGTGTTGTTGCACCATTCAGCGCCAAGGATCTCCTTCACGATGGTATAATATCTTAATGCATCTTCTGTGGTTGCAACACCACCAGATACTTTTATGCCTGCTTTACGCCCGGTTTTCCGGTGGTATGACTTTACCGCCTGACACATGACGTAAACAGCTTCCGGAGAAGCACCCGGATATCCTTTGCCGGTGGATGTCTTCAGGAAGTCGGCGCCGGAATAGAGTGACAGGATGGAGGCGTTGTGAATATTCTCCGTTGTTTTCAGTGCGCCGGTTTCCAGAATCACCTTCAGGGTGGCATGGCGACATGCCTCTTTTATCTCGGTCAACTCTTCACACAGTTCTTCATACTCTTCACCCAGAAAGAGACCAACATTCATCACCACATCAATCTCATCTGCACCATCCGCCAGGGCGAGTGCCGTTTCGGCAATCTTTACTTCCGTGAAGGTCTGCGATGAAGGGAAACCACCAGAAACAGCGGCAATTTTAACATCTGCCGTTAACGCTTCCTTGACGGTGGCGGTGAAATAGGGATAGACACAGATGGCAGCCACATTATCCACTTCTGGGTGTGCACCGTCAAAATTATTTACTTTATCTGTAAACTTCCAGACGCTCTCCTTCGTGTCGGTGGTGTTGAGCGTTGTCAGGTCGATACAGCTGTAAAGCTTCCTGTAGACCTCAACAGATCTGTTTTCATCCACTTTCTCACCGAGCAGTTCGTTAACCTTTTCCGATACCTTTGCATCCGTAAGTTTGAACGGATAACTCTTCAGGGTTTTTACATACTTATCTTCTTCCATCTTCGCCTGTTATTTTATTTGTTTAATTTCTGGTTTTCCCTGTGCCTTTTTGCATCTCTCTCTGTTTTCTTTGTAATATTCTTCTTTAGTGCATCCTCCAAATCAATTCCGGTTTGATTGGCCAGACAGATCAATACCCACAAAACATCAGCCATTTCATCGGCTAAATTTTTTGAAAGATCACTTTCTTTAAACGATTGGTCACCATAGGTACGTGCCATAATACGTGCCAGTTCACCCACCTCTTCGGTAAGGACAGCCATGTTGGTAAGCTCGCTGAAGTAGCGTACACCGTAGGTCTGAATCCAGTTGTCTACTTGTTGTTGTGCTTCCTGTAGTGTCATTTATTCCCTGTTTTTAGAGTCAATCCAGATAGTAACCGGACCGTCGTTTACCAGTTGAACTTTCATATCAGCACCAAATTCTCCCGTTTGTACAGGCCGCTGCAACAACTCAGCGAGTGTTGTGCAGAACTGCTTATACATAGGTATGGAGATTTCGGGTTTTGCGGCACGGATGTAGGAGGGTCGGTTCCCCTTTCTCGTGCTGGCGTGAAGCGTGAACTGTGAAACAACTAAAATTTCACCTTCTGTTTCAGAAACAGACCTGTTCATCACACCGTTTTGATCGTCAAATATACGCAAATTAATGCTCTTTTTACAAAGAAAAGAAATGTCTTCACTATTATCTTCCTCTTCAATACCTACGAAAAGCAACAAGCCGTTACCGATGCTGCTTTTTACCTCTCCATTAATAGAGACTGTTGCCTCTGATACCCGTTGAATTACTATTCGCATAAACGCTCTTTATTTTTTTGTCTCGCTGATCCAGTTATAAATAATTTCCCCCCTGCTTTTTCCGATAATGGAGATAATCTCATCGCGATTCGCCTCTTTGATCCGCTTGAGACTTTTAAAGTGGGAGAGAAGTTTCTTTTTTGTCTCTGCTCCGATACCTTTTACGCTGTCCAGCTCTGATACGATTTGCGACTTACTTCTTTTCTGCCGGTGAAAAGTGATCCCAAAGCGATGGGCCTCGTCGCGCAGTTGCTGAATCAATTTTAACGTTTCAGAGTTCTTGTCTATATAGAGTGGTACGGAATCGCCGGGGTAATAAATCTCTTCCAGCCGCTTTGCAATGCCTATGATAGCGATCTTGCCATAGAGGCCGATTTTCCGGAGCGAATCTACGGCAGCGTGGAGTTGGCCCTTACCGCCGTCAATCACAATGAGTTGGGGTAGGGGAGAGCCTTCGTTAAGCAGCCGAGAGTAGCGTCTTTCAACGATTTCCTGCATTGATGCGTAATCATCGGGTCCTGTAACGCTTTTCACGTTGTAATGACGGTACTCTTTCTTCGCCGGTTTTGCTTTCCTGAAGACAACACACGCCGCCACGGGATTTGTACCCTGAATATTGGAGTTGTCAAAACACTCGATGTGCCAGGGTGTCTCTTTCAGCTGAAGATCTTTCTGCATTGTCTTCAATATTCTTGTCGTCCGCTGCTCCGGATTCAGCATCTCGGCTTTCTTCAGTTTGTCCAGTTTGAACTGCTTCACATTTTTCTCGGAGAGTGCGAGCAGTTTGCGTTTATCTCCCCGCTGTGGTATCGTGAACTCCACATCCGCCAGCTTCAGGTCGGGTATAAATGGTACGATGATCTCCTTCGACTGACTTCCATAGCGCTGTCTCATTTCCACGATACCCAGTCCGAGCAGCTCTTCGGCTGTCTCATCCAGTTTCTTTTTATACGCAAAGGTGTATGCCTGATTCACCGCTCCTTTCACAACATGGAGATAATTGATGTATGCAGAATTCTCATCCTGCTCCAGGGAGAAGACATCCAGATTGTAATCAAAATTACTTACAACCTGAGATTTTTCCCTGAAGTTTTGGATCAGCTGCAACTTTTCTTTCAGTTCATGTGCCTCCTCAAAACGGAGTTCATCTGAAAGTGACTGCATCTTTTCCTCTATCTGTTTCTCAATGATGTTGACATTCCCTTTTAGTATTTCCGTAATCTCACTGATGTTTTTGTTGTAATCATCGAGCGATTGTAAGGCTTCACAAGGTCCTTTGCATTTCTTGATGTGGTATTCGAGGCATACCTTGAACTTGCCGGCAGCAATATTTTCCGGTGTCAGATTCAGCCTGCAGGTCCGTATTTTATAAACGTTTCTAAATATATCCAGCAATGCATTCACAGATTGTACGGAGGTGTAGGGTCCGAAATACCTGGATCCATCTTTCACAATATTCCTGGTCTTGTATACACGTGGGAAATATTCATTTCTGATCACGATGGAAGGATAGGTTTTGTCATCCTTCAGAAGTACATTGTAGCGTGGCCTTAACTGTTTGATCAGGTTATTCTCCAGTAGAAAAGTGTCCTCTTCCGTGTTGACAACGATATATTTTATCTTACAGATATTCCTTACAAGGATTCGCGTCTTTGGGTGCTCCTGATATTTATTGAAGTAGGAAGATACTCGTTTCTTCAGATCTTTCGCTTTCCCGACGTATATCACAGTGCCTTTCTCATCAAGAAACTGATAACAGCCCGGTTGATGAGGAATGACGGCAAGGGTATTTTTTATATCGTCGGTCATAAGAAGATGAAAGTGTGATGTCAGGCTGGCAAAAATACAAAATAAAGCTCATTTTTGTTCTCTTTCAATTCGAAACAAAACAAAAATGAGCAGACAACCCCTTTGCCGGGATGTGATCAGACTTTAAACTTTAATACAGAGCTAACTTCTACCTCGTCTGGGAAAAGGACATGTCCTTCAAGTTCCTCCAGTTCGATCAGGAAATTGATATATATTTTTTTTACACCCAGTTTTTTCACCAGGTTATAAGCGGCGACCATGGTGCCCCCTGTTGCCAGCAAGTCGTCATGAATCAACACCACATCCTCTTTTGTCAATGCATCCTCATGAATCTGGATCACATCATCGCCATATTCCTTGGTGTATGTCTCTTCAATCACCTTGTAGGGAAGCTTCCCCGGTTTGCGGATCGGTACGAATCCCGCACCCAGTTTAATGGCTACAGCCGGCCCCATAAAAAAGCCTCTCGATTCAATTCCTACCACTTTTGTAATCCCTCTGTCTCTGTATTTTTCATACAGGATATCCGATAGTTCTTTCAGGTGCTCCTGCGATTGAAAGAGGGTGGTGATGTCTTTAAACTGAATACCGGGGATGGGAAAATCGGGGATGTTCCTCACTGCCGCTGTTAATGTCTCAATGCTCATTATTATTTGATTATTAGTTTGTCTTTTTGTTGAATGTTCCACGTGAAACATTTGTAATTTTTATCGTCCCATCAGAACCAGCAGGACGGAGATATCATTGGGTGAAACACCCGGAATCCTGCTTGCCTGTGCGATGGTTTCAGGATTGATTTTTGTCAGTTTTTGTCTTGCTTCCGTCGATAGCGACTGAATATTGTTGTAGTTGAACTTGTCTTTGATACGGATCTCCTCCAGGCGGGTGATTTTATCTGCCATCATCCGTTCCCGTTTGATGTAGCCACTGTACTTTATCCTGATATTGGCCGACTCAATGATCTCTTCCCTGCGTTCATCGATGGTCTCAAGCACCTCTTTGAGTGGTGCCACATCCTGTGCCATCAGCTCCAGGTCGATATGCGGACGTGTGAGCAGCTCCAGCAGTTTCACCCCCTGCTTTAAGGGTGAAGTGCCGATGCGCTCGAGGTAAGGGTTGATGCGCTCTGCTTTGATGGAGAAATTACGCACAAAATCGATGATCTCCTCCACCTTTTCCTCTTTTCTCGTGTGCAGCTGCACTCTCTCGCCGGATGCAAGGCCCAGCAAGTTGGCCTTCTTTGTCAGTCTCTCATCGGCGTTATCCTGACGGAGCAGGATGCGGTATTCCGCACGGGATGTGAACATTCTGTAGGGTTCATCCACCCCCTTTGTGATCAGGTCGTCGATCAAAACGCCGATATAGGCTTCATCTCTGTGCAGCACGAAAGGATCACCTCCGTGACAGTTGATGTGGGCATTGATGCCTGCAATGATACCCTGTCCTGCTGCCTCCTCATAGCCTGTTGTCCCGTTGATCTGCCCGGCAAAAAAGAGGTTTTTCACCGTTTTTGTCTCGAGTGTTCCATGCAGCTGTGTAGGATCAAAAAAGTCATACTCGATGGCATATCCGGGACGGAAGATATGTACATCCCTGAATGCCGGGATGCTTTGCAGTGCTTTCAGTTGTGTCTGCAGGGGTAGGGAGGAGGAGAAGCCGTTGAGGTAGTATTCATTCGTCGTTTCACCTTCCGGTTCCAGAAAAAGCTGGTGGCTTGTCTTCTCGGAGAAGGTGACGATTTTTGTCTCGATGCTCGGGCAGTAACGGGGGCCAATGCTTTGTATCTGCCCGTTGTAAAGTGGTGAATCGTTCAACCCTTCACGCAGTGCCTGATGCACCTCTTCCGAGGTGAATGCGATCCAGCAGCTGCGTTCTTTCAGCGTTCGTTGTACCTGTGGGAGGTAGGAGAACTGATGAAAATCGGTGTCTCCCTTCTGTTCTTCAAGCAGCGAAAAATCAACGCTCCTTGCATCGATGCGTACCGGTGTTCCCGTTTTCATCCGGTCAGTTCTGAACCCCCGATCGCGAAGCTGCTCGGTCATGCCGAATGATGCAGGCTCAGAGATACGGCCGCCGCCAATCTGCACCGTCCCAATATGGATCAGCCCGTTCAGGAAGGTGCCGTTTGTCAGGATCACGGCTCCGGATGTGAATGCCACACCCATGCGTGTTTTCACTCCTGTGACGGTTTTGTTGTCGAACAGCAGCTCCGTAACGGTGTCCTGCCACATATCCAGGTTGGGCGTATTTTCGATGATATCACGCCATGTCTCGCTGAACTTCATGCGGTCGCTCTGTACGCGGGGACTCCACATGGCAGGCCCTTTTGACCGGTTCAGCATGCGGAACTGTATCGCGGTCTTGTCACTCACAATACCCATCTGGCCCCCCAATGCATCAATCTCACGTACGATCTGCCCCTTGGCAATACCGCCCACGGCAGGATTGCAGCTCATCTGGGCAATCTTGTTCATATCCATGGTGATGAGCAGCGTCCTGGAACCCAAGTTCGCTGCAGCCACAGCTGCCTCGCACCCGGCATGACCTGCACCCACCACAATAATATCGTATTTAAAATTCATTTAGCTTTTTTGAGGATGCAAAGATACTAAAAAAGAAAAAGTTACCTGCGTCTGAACTGTTAATTACCGATAAGAGCCCTTGTAGGGACATTATTTCAGATAAATACGCAGATATACAGGGAGGTGGTCACTGTAACCTCCGGTATAGCTGCCTCTGAAAGTACGGTTCGTTTTCACGCGATTATTCCGGTCGAAGTGGAGCAGATAGCGTGCATTGAACACATCGGCATATTCCGGCTTGCAGTCGATTTTCTCAGACGATAACATATGACCGGAGACGATGATCTGATCGAACAACAACCAGCCTTTGTAGTAAGTGCTGCCGATCCCTTTACTGTACCTCGGGTAGAGCAGGTTGTAGAGGCGCAGGTTTTTAATCTCATCAAAGCTTTTCTGCGCTCCGAGCACCTCATCAACGCTGTTATCATCGGGGGTATCGTTGAAATCACCCATGATAATGATGTTCTCATCCGGATTCTCACTCGTCACCTTGTATACCGCGTTCCTGAGTTCACTTGCTACGAAAAATCGCCTCCGTTCAGAGATGTCTGTACCCTCCTTGCGGGAGGGGAAATGGGTGATGAACAGATGCAGTATCTCCCCTGAGTTGGTCTCTCCCTTCACATGAAGAATGTCGCGGGTACGATCTTCAATGCCCGGCAGATGAACAAGCACCGGGTTTGATTCCAGTACTCTGAACGACTGTGTGTTATAAATCATTGCCACGTCAGATCCCCGTTCATCGGGGCTGTCATAATGTACAAAACTATATTGTTTCATTCCCTGCATCTGCATGCCGGCAAGGATGCTTTCCAGCACAAATTTGTTCTCAATCTCGGCCAGTCCGATGATATCAGGAACATCAGGCTTTACGATATCTTTGACTACTTTTGTTAACTTCTCCACCTTATCGTTGAACCGCTCTTCGGTCCAATTGTTGTTCCCTTCGGGAGTGAAGTCATCGTCCATGGTAAGGGGATCATCAACAATGTCATAAAAATTTTCGGTGTTGTAAAACATGAACGAGAAAGGAATTGGCATAATAATATTCTATAAAGTTTACAAATGTGAATAGTCAGGCAGGTTTTTCGGGTTAAATTGTAAATAGTTACTGACTGTTTTTCAGCAGGGTGAGGGCGCTGTTCTCAGCTTCTCTCATCTCGGTCTCCTCCTCTTCCGACTTATCGTTCACCCCACAGAGGTGGAGTATACCGTGAATAATTACACGGTGAAGCTCTTCCATAAATTCGGTCTGATACTTTTGTGAATTGGAGCGAACGGTATCGATACTGATAAAAATATCCCCTGAGATCGTATCTTCTTCCGAATAGTCAAAAGTGATGATATCGGTATAAAAATCATGCTGCAGATAAGTGCGGTTGATCTCTAATATTTTCTCATCATCACAAAAAAGGTAAGCAATCTCACCTACCTTCCTGTTATAATTTTTTGCAACGGTTTTGATCCAGTTTGCTGTCTCTCTTTTTTTTATTTTTGGAAGACCGATCCCCTCCGCCTGAAATGTAATCGCCATAATTTTAAAATATTTTAACGTGGAGAATCGCTTTTTTCTATCCGAAGAAGAGATAAGCCACGAAAACGGCCGCTATAATACCTGCCAAATCCGCCAACAGCGCATAGGGAACGGTATAGCGTGAATTTTTAATGTTCACCGCACCATAATAGACAGCCACAATATAGAAAGTGGTGTCGGTAGCACCCTGCAAAACAGCGGAGAGTCTGCCGGCGAATGAGTCGGCGCCCAATGTCTTCATCGTATCGATCATCATCCCGCGTGCACCGCTGCCACTTAGGGGTTTCATCAGTGCGGTGGGCATCCCGTCCACCCATTGTGTATCTGTTCCTGTCATCGCCACCAGGCTCCGCAGCCCCTCCATCAGGAAATCCATCGCACCGGAGGCACGGAAGACGCCGATACCGACCAGTATCGCGATGAGGTAGGGGATGATGGTGACGGCTGTTTTGAATCCATCTTTTGCACCGTCAATAAAGGCTTCGAAGATATTGATCTTTTTCTGCATCGCTTTTACAATAAAGAGGCAGATGATGGAGAAGAGAATCACGTTGGCTGCCAGACTGGAGACGATATTGATCTGATCCTGGGGCATCGATTGAAAAGCAAGTACTGTTGCAGAAATGATGGCGATCATACCAAGCAGAAAACCCATGATCGCCCTGTTGAAGATATTGATACCCTGCCTGAGGCAGACAGCAACAATACCCACCAGGGTGGCTACGAAGGTAGCGATCATAATGGGTATGAATACATCTGCCGGGTTGGCAGCACCCAGCTGAGCGCGGTACACCATCACGGTCACCGGGATAAGCGTCAGTCCCGATGCATTCAGTACGAGGAACATGATCATGGGGTTTGATGCCTGATCTTTCTGTTCGTTGATCTCCTGCAGCTCTTGCATCGCTTTCAACCCGAAAGGTGTGGCGGCATTATCGAGGCCCAGCATGTTGGCTGATATGTTCATCAGCATGGATCCTGACGCAGGATGATTCCTTGGGATTTCGGGGAACAATTTGGAGAAGAGCGGTGCAACAGCTCTGGAAAACATCTCCACCATACCGCCCCGTTCACCGATTTTCATCACACCGAGCCAGAGAGAGAGTACCCCCGTGAGTCCGAGAGATATCTCAAAACCTGTTCTGGCTGTGTCGTATGTAGAGTTCATGATATCGGTAAAGACGTTCATATCCCCGAAGAAGATTAGTTTTACCAGTGCTACTACGAAGGCGATGATGAAAAAAGCAATCCAAATATAGTTTAATACCATGCTATACGGAAATCATCGATGTGACGATATTTTTTTGAATTAAAATATACCAAAGATACAATTTATGGCTATTTATAAAAAAGGAAAGCGATTTAATTTCTAACTTTATGGTGTTGTTTGAGTGAATAGGTTGCAAACAGGCAGAGTTCCGTCTCTGTCTTGATGTGAATTCTGTTTTATGCTATTTAATCCTGGGGAATAAAATGAATCTATGTTATGCGTTGGAAAGATTTTCTTCATTTTCAGAGGGGATCTAAAATTGCGGTAATTCTGTTACTTGTCCTGATAGTGCTGACCCTTCTGCTGAACGCCGTGCTCAGCTACCGAAACTCTTCCGAAATTATTGTGAGGCAGAACGACTCTCTGATACGTGCTTTCGAGGATTTCAGGACCACCCTGCAAGAACGGAAGCTTTCTCCTGCTGTAAGGGATCAACGTGAAGAAAAAGGAATTTATTCAGGCGATGATCTACCTGAAGAGTCTGTCGGTAGACGGGGAACCGCGGGAAAAACCGATCTTCGTGATGAGGGAGCACGCAATGGGAGAGAGGCGGGAACACGTTACACGCCTTTTCCTGTAAACGAGAAACTTACCGCAGGTGAGACCATCTCCCTGAATGAGAGCGACACAACACTTTGGAAGATGATTCCCGGCATAGGCAGCAGCTATGCCTCCCGCATTGTGAAGTACAGGGAGCTATTGGGGGGCTATGTGAGGAAGGAGCAGCTTATGGAGGTGTATGGCATGGATAATGAACGCTACTCCCGCATAAGCCCTTATATTGAGCCGGATGACCACTGCCGTAAGCTCCAGGTGAACCGTGATGAGTTCAGGGAGCTGCTCAGGCATCCCTATCTGAACTACAAGCAGGTGAAGGTGATCGCCAGCCTTCGGCGAAGAAAGGGAGATATCCTTTCCATCAACGAGCTGGCCATGCTTGATGAGTTCACATCAGATGATATCTGGCGACTGGAACCCTATCTGGCATTTTAGAAGGTAATATGGAATCATTTCAGAAATATCTTTTCAATATCGATGAGACAGAAGAGTGGTATCCGCTGCCGAACAGGTTGAGATGTACCAGCAGGTAGTATAGTTGGTACAACTCCATTTGCTCAGCGTAGTTTGCAGGCTTGGGAATGATCTCATGATAAGCGTCGTAATACTCCGTTCCGAAGCCACCAAAGAGGTGACTCATTGAGATATCAACCATCGCATGGCCGTAGTAGAGAGCCGGATCGATGAGGTAGGGTGTTCCCTCTTTGGTGATCAGGTAGTTTCCTCCCCAGAGATCACCATGCAGTAATGAGGGTTTCACCTCGCCGAAGCAATCACTGAAACGAGAGATTGCTTTATTTTCTGCAGGAATCTCTTTCCGGGATAGAAGATTTTCACCGACAGCTCTTTGAAGTTGCGGCAGGATACGTTCAGCCCAGTAAAATGATGCCCAGGTTGAGTGAGGCCGGTTGCTCTGCGGAAGGCTGCCGATAAAATTATCATCAGAAAACCCGAAATCATCCAGGGTGCATTGGTGCAGTTGTGCCACTTCTGCTCCTAACCGTTGATAGTCGGCACTGTCGGGACGTTTACTGACGATAAAGTCCATCAACAGGAATGAATTCCCTTCGTAAGAATCGACCAGGTGCACATGGGGAACAGCAATAGTGCGGGTGTCGGCGATCGCCTGCAAACCCTTATGTTCCGCGCGGAACATCTCCTCTGCAAACGGTTTGTTGTTTACCTTGAGAAAATAAGTCCTCTCACCTGTTTTAAGAAGATAGGCAGAAGAGATATCACCCCCGGTGAGAGGTCTGGCGGAAACGATCTCCTCGGAAAGCGTGTCAGCAATATAGGAAAGATAGTTGCGCATCTTTCATTATTTCCTTTGCAATGGTTTTGTGCATCTAATTTCCCGACAATCAGGTATATTTATTATTTCTCCAGTGTGGCGATATTCTCTTTCAGCGATGCTATCTTACTCTCGGCATCGGCCAGTTTCCTCCGTTCGTTCTCCACGATCTCCGGTTTGGCATTCTGTACGAAGCGCTCATTACCCAGCTTCCTGCTTACCGACAGCAGAAACCCTTCGGTGTAGTCCAGTTCGGTTTTCAGTTTTTGTAACTCCGCTTCCACATCCATCTTGTCGGCCAGGGGCACGGAGTACTCGGTGGTACCCACCATAAATCCTGCTGCTCCGGGCTCCTTTTCCGGTATTATAGAGAAGGAGGAGAGGTTGCACATCT
>JAAYGM010000182.1 GCA_012727735.1 Bacteroidales bacterium
GCGCCAATTACTGCAAAGATGAATAACTTAAATAATAACTTTTTTTTCATAAACTAAAAATTTAATAATAAATTAAGATATTGCACTTTCTGTTCTCTATTTGTTTGAAATCTCTCAATGCTTCTTTTAATGAACAAAGCCGCAAATATATTGCGGTTATCATTCTCATAATTCCTCTTTCTTTTTTCAATATTTGGGGTTCCTCCTTTCTTTACAGTTGTTACCTACATATCTGTCTTTTCAAATTGCATCTTTTGCAACGAATCTTTAAATTCTGGTGACGGGGTGAATACAACACGCATATTCTTAATATTCTCAGCCGTGAACTTCTGCGGTTCGCTGACACCTTCGCTGGAAAGTGAAAGACGCAATGTGCCGAAATTATTCAGGTTTACACTGTAACCCTCGGTCAGATACCTGGGTATTTCGTCTACCAGGTTCTCTATTACATTCATTACGTTGCCACGAGTAAGAGCAGATTTGCTCGAAATACTCTTGCTCAGCTGGTAATTGTTGATTGTTCCAGCCTTAACCGGGCTCGCATACCACTTGCGGGTCTTCTCCGGTTCGAGCGGATTGGCTTTCTGAATTAATCTATACTTCATATACGTACGTTTATATATTTTATTTATTTTTTCTGCACTGTTTGTGAATGATTCTCCGGAAATGCTATGTTCAAGGCTCTAAAGGATTGAATATTACTGATGTTTCGATTGTGATACGTTGAGGGCATCTCTTCTGTACGTATAGAATGTTTTCTCTGACCGTTCACGTTGTTTTTTAAATTTATGATTTTAACACGCTCTGTCCGTTTAAAAAATTTAAGGTGTCCTTTCAAACCCTCTTTTTTATATCGATGACAAACTTACTGTTTTCGCTGACCTGTCGTTAGGATTAATCTGTTGAATTGTAGGAATAAATGCGCTTTAACATTTTAGCTGGTTAGTATAATTTGCTCATGATAATTTATAAAACATTGACATACAAACATAAAAATGTGCTATTGCCAATTTTATTAAAAGAAATATATTTTCACACTCATTTTGGAAATTCCTATCTCATTACAGCCGTTTTCAAAAATTGAATTATGGGTGAGAATCAACCTCATTATGCAGAGAGACCTTCGCCGCCTACATTGTGTTTTGTGTGACCGGGAGCCGTTGATATTGTGTCGGTGTGACCCCTGTATGTTTCTTGAACAGACGTGAGAAATAATTTACATCGATGATGCCACATGCTGCTGCTACCTCACCAATGGTCTTGTTTTGTGAAGCAAGTATCTTCCTGGCATAGGAGAGTTTCACCTGAATGATATAGGTGGTGGAGGGAGCTCCGATTGCGGTATTCAACCGCTTGTTCAGTTGTGATACGCTTATAGCCAGTTCATCTGCCAGCATTTTCGATGAGAAATCCGGATTTTTCATCTCTCGGTGAATGATATCGGTAACCTGTCTCAGAAAGTTTAAATTTGTGTTTCCGTTTGTACCGTTTCGATCGATAGCTATATTGGTTCGTTGGTATTTCTCTTTTAACAAGCTTCGCGATTCAAGCAGTTTTTCCACGCGCAGTTTCAATTCAATACCTTCAAAAGGCTTGCGGATATAGGCGTCGGCACCGCACTTCAATCCCTCTATCTGATCAGCTTCGGTACTCCGGACTGTGATAATGATAATGGGTATATGATTGAGTAAAGGTGAATTACGTAACGCGCTGGTCAATTCCAATCCATTCTTTCCGGGCATATTGATCACAGTGATTACAATATCGGGTATGTACGCATTGGCCATTTCCAATGCTTTTTCTCCATTGTTGGTATAAAGGATGTTGTACTTCCCCTCATCGAACAAAGAGCGTATAAACAGTGCCACGTCTCGGCTTTTCTCTGCAAGTAAGATGGTGGTCCTGGGATCGTTTTCGTTGTGACCTGTAGAGAATAACTCTTCGTCCTCTTCAATGGGCAGCTTTTCTACGATAGGAAGATATTTACTGTTTTCGGGTAGCCATTCAGCATGCGTTCGGCTCCTCTTCCTGCAGCAGGGAAGTTCAACAGTAAATGTGGTGCCTTTACTCTGGTCACTATCCACGCTGATGGTCCCGTGCAGCATCAGCACCAGTTGTTTTGCCAAAGCCAGTCCTATCCTCTCTAAAACCTGCTCATGCGAGCCCGAATCATCACTGAACGGTTCGAACAGATGAGGGAGCTGCGCTTTGTCGATCGTATTTCCCTGATTGATTATCCTGATCAGAATGTTTTTCTTCCTTAACTGATTTTTTTCCAGTACCAGTAATATCCGGGAGCCTTCATTACTGTTGCTGACTGCATTAAAAAAGAGGATTTGCAATATTTTATTGAGATACCTGGGAACGAAATCAGTTATAATCTCTTTCTCTTCACAGAAGAATACCACTTCAACACCTTTTTTTTCTGCGAAGTGAGAGAATGTTTCGGCGAGCATCTCCATGAATGTCACCAGATTACCTCTTTCCTTCTCAATGGGTATATTGTCATTCCTCAGGCTGGAGACATCCAGCAGCTGGTTTACCAGGTTGGAAAGACTGCGCCCTTGTCTCTCTATGGCCGTAAGATAGGTCAACCTGTTCTGAGGGGAGTTGTTTTTCTCTTCCTGAAGTTGTCTGCTCAATCCTGAAATGATGGTAAGGGGTGTGCGAAACTGATAAAAAGTCCTGGAGAAAAAATCGGCGCGCATCAGTTCAGTTTGACGTAACTCTTTATTGTGTTTTATCCGTTTTATATAGAGCGAAAGAAGTAAAATGGTAAGGATCAGCAGCAACAAAATCAGCAGCAGGTTCATGCTGTTTCCGCCTGATAAAGCCAGTGATGGTCCAGGGATAAGTAGTTGTAAATGTGCGTACATGTTGTATAAATTCAATTGTTGTTCCAGTCCTATTGCTGTCAGCGCATAATTATATAATTCTCAGTTGAGATTTTGTGTTCAGATTCAGAGAAGATAGCACAAATAGAGATTTGTATATTCGGATACAATATTAGCACAAATTTTGTTAATAACAAAAAATAGCACAAAAATATTTAAAAAATACACGGCCTGCAGGTCGTACTTTTATAGGAAGTGTGCTAATTAATCCGGCAGGTGAGTGAAAGATTCAACATTGGCCACCAGTTTAGCATGTTTTGTGATACCGGTAAGTCCTCCTCCTCCATCAGGCTGTCGAGCCAATCCTGACCCCCTTCATTCACGTTTTTACTCTCAAGACTGTATTGACCCTGGTAGACCATGCCCAGCTCAAATTTAACACCGACACGGTTGTTGGGGATGGTTCTTCCCAGTCCCAGACCGATGTAGGGTTTGATGCTGTTTCCCATCAGAAGTTTTCCATCGAAGGTGCCGTCGTTGTTGGGGCGGATCACCATGTCTTCATATTCAAATGCAGGATTTTCTCCCAACTGATCTTTTATTTGCTGATAATCTCTGATGAGCCCGTTTGCCGAGATACTGTTCGACCCGAGATAGAATCCGCCGGTCAGACAAAAGATGCCGTTGCGCATGGGATAATAGTCGAGCAATGCTTTGAAGTTGGGAAATGTAATACTTGCTTCTGATATCTCTCCTTCCACGGTCATTTCATAACCCTCCAAAGGTTCTGCCGTGGTCTCTAGAGAGATAGCCTCCCTGTGGGTGTAGGTGAGATAGTCAAAACCTGCTCTCAGTCTTAAATGAGGATGAAGAGAGGTAGCTGCCTGAGCACCTGCGCCATATAATCCGGCATTGATGCCTGCAGCCCATGTTTGAAAGGGACGATCCTGTGCATTCAGCAACAAAACGGACAATGCACAGAGGAGGAGTGTGATCCGGTTTTTTTGTCTCATATAGGAATTGATTAATCTTAAAATAACAGTATTTTTATCACTTCTTGTAACAATTGTTGTGTAATTTAGTTTTAAAATAACGCCGTTTTTTTATAAAAAAACAATATTTTATGAGTGATCGGTGATTGTTTTTTATGAAACAAAAATAGGGGCGCATTACCGGTTTTTCCTGAAAAATGGTTAAGTTTGCACTCTCAAAAAATGATAATATGAAGAAAAGTGTTGAAAAGATCGTTCTATCGATCCTGCTGATTGGCGGGTTGTTTGCTTGTGAGAAAGGAGACAGTTTCCGGATTGAGGGGATTATTGGCAATGCGGAGGGAGACACCCTCTACCTGGAGCATCGCGGATTGGCAGGGGCACTGTTGCTCGACTCGACGATCCTGAAGAGCGACGGGGCCTTTGCATTCAGGCAGCCGGCACCGGTAAATCCGGAGTTCTATCAGCTTCGCCTCGGCAATCAGACCGCAGCCTTCGCCGTCGATTCAACCGAGGTACTACAGGTGGAGGCCGATGCCGCTGATCTCTACCGAACCTTTACCGTGAAGGATTCTCCTGCCAACGACCAGATGAAGAGGGTTGATGCGCTGGTGGTACAGACAGCCGGAAAGATCACCGACCTTGAGAACCGGCATAAGGAGGGGATGCTCGATGATCTCTCCTTTCTCACACTGCTGGATACAACACTGATTGATTACAAAGCGGAGATAACACCGGTCATACTTGGCAACCCCTCGAGTGCTGCCGCCTATTATGCCGTTTTTCAGAAGATCAATGATTATCTGATCTTTGATCCTTACAGCCGGAAGGATTATCCCATGTTCGGAGCTGTTGCCACATCATGGAATCAATATTATCCCGATACAGAGCGTACAAAGCATCTCTATGAGTTCACGATGAACGCGCTGAAGACCAGAAGACAGCAGGAGCAGCAGGCAAAGCTGCTGGAAAATGCACCGCTGGAGACCGGTTCGGGCTTGCCTGACATCGTTTTGCAGGAGGTGGATGGCGGAAAGGTGGCACTCACTTCACTGAAAGGGAAAGTGGTACTGCTCGATTTTGTGGTCTATAATGCCGATTTCTCACCGAGACACAATATAGGGCTTCATACAATTTACAGGCAATACCAGTCGCGAGGGTTTGAGATCTATCAGATCTCATTCGATTCGGATGAACATTTCTGGAAAACATCGGCTGACAACCTGCCATGGATCACCGTGCGCGATCCGCAATCGGTCAATGCGCGTCTGCTTTCGATGTATAACGTGAGAGATATCCCTACTGCATTCATTCTGAACCGTGAGGGAGATCTTGTGACACGAATTGAAGACTATTCTCAGTTGTCGGCCGAACTGAATAAACTGTTGTAAAACATATTCCGCGAATTTGTATATTTAGAATAAAGTTTTTATCTTTGTGTAATTACATCATGGAAAAGAGGGAGTTCCGGTCTTAAAAAGAGAGGCCGGAATTCTTTTCTTTGTGTTCATTGTATGCAACATTAAAAGAGGGAGAAAAATTATTATGACTGTGACTTACATGACCGAAGAGGGTCTTCGGAAGTTGAAAGAAGAGCTCAAAGAGCTGGAATCGGTACAGAGGCCCGAGATATCAAAGCAGATTGCAGAGGCCAGGGATAAGGGTGACCTGTCGGAGAATGCGGAGTATGATGCTGCAAAGGAGGCACAGGGGATGCTTGAGGGTAAGATTGCTCAATTGAAGAGTCTCATCGCCAGTGCCCGTTTGATTGACGAAAGCACCATCGGCACCGATAAGGTGCAGATTATGAACAAGGTAACCCTGAAAAACCTTAAGACGAAGAAGATAATGACCTATACCCTGGTTTCTGAAAACGAAGCCGATCTGAAAAAGGCAAAGATTGCCGTCAACACGCCCATCGCTCAGGGGCTGATGGGTAAAAAAGTGGGGGACGTGGCAGAAATCACCGTGCCATCGGGTTCGCTTACCTTAGAGATTATCGACATTTCAATCTGACAATTCATTTATGGCAACCATTTTCAGCAGAATTATCGAAGGAGAGATTCCTTCTTACAGGATTGCAGAAGACGACCGTTTTTTTGCTTTTCTGGATATCAACCCCATGGCAAAGGGACATACACTGGTGGTTCCCAAACAGGAAACCGATTACCTTTTCGATCTGGAGGACAGCCTCCTGGCTGAGATGATGGTTTTTGCCAAAAAAGTGGCGAAAGCGATCGGTGCTGCTGTTTCATGTGAAAGGGTAGGTGTGATGGTGATAGGCCTGGAGGTTCCCCATGCGCATATCCATCTCATACCGATCAATAGAGAGGGTGATATGAACCTTGCCAACCCGAGAGTCGCACTCACGAAAGAGGAATTTGAAGAGATCGCAGCCAGCATACGGAACGCTTTCTAGCGGAGCGTCAATGCATCTGATACAACTGAACCGGTACAGGACCAACACACTGTATCGGTTTTTTTTATGTTTTGTCCGATCAAAATGGAGTGCCACTTGTTACGACGCTGGCCTGCGCATGGAATGCTCTTTATTATCTTCGTATCTCCTTCGTAACTCCTTCGAATATCCTTCGAATATCCTTCGAATATCCTTCGAATATCCTTCGAATATCGTTCGAACAGATCCGAAGAAGTAAAGAGTCAGTTGCGACTCAATTTACATCCAGATCAATGCCATTTAAGGCCATTCATAGGGAATGAAAGAATCAACACGATGATCAGATAGAGTTGCTATAACAAGAAGCAAACCGGCAAAACAGAAGGGTCATATCTTCCGGATCCGCACACCCCTGACAAAATGGCATTCACCCTTTTCAAGTATCAGGTCGGCACGGAAGCGGGTGGGAAGGATGTTCTGCTGGAGGTTCACCAGATTGATCTCATCCCACACTTCGTTGGCGAACTTCATCAGCAGCTCCTCGGAGTAGGTAGCGTAACGGTGGAAGTAGGAGTCCGGATCGCGGAAGGCGGTCTGCTGCAGTTTCTTGAATCGCTCGAGGTACCATTCCCGCAGGTCACGCTCGCTGGCGTCGACATAGATGGAGAAGTCGAAGAAGTCGGAGACGAACACCCGCCGCTTCGGCTTTCTGCCGGTGGTCACCTGCAGCACGTTGATTCCCTCCACGATGAGTATATCAGGGCAGTTGATGGTTTGTACCTTGTCTTTGATCACATCGTAGTAGAGATGTGAATAGAGTGGTACTTCGAGTGTATCCCGTCCCGATTTCACACTGGAAAGGAACGACAACAACTGTTTGGCATCATAGCTCTCGGGAAATCCTTTTTTATTGAGTAGCCCACGTCTCTCCAGCTCTTCGTTGGGATAGAGGAAGCCATCGGTGGTGATCAGCTCAACTTTCGGCTTTTCAGGTGTCATGGAGAGCAGTTTCTGCAGCAGTCGTGCCGTCGTGCTTTTACCTACCGCCACACTCCCCGCGATGCCGATGATGTAGGGGATGGGCTTGCTGGTGTTGTCGAAGAACTGATCGCGCTCGTTGTGGAGGTTGCGGTAGTGTGTGAGATGGATTTGCAGCAGGCGGACCATCGGGATATAGATATCTTCCACCTCCTCGGTTGTGAGTGGTTCATTGAGAGCCTGCAGTTTGGTGAGGTCGATCCCTGAAATGGGGAACATGGGATGATCTTCCAGCTTGCGCCACTCTTCACGGGTGAAAGCACGAAAAGGGGAATAGGTAACCTCGTAGGTTTTGTTCATTTGTATCTCTCTTTTACTGGTTGCAAAGATAAATAAAAACCGATAAACAAGTGCTGTTTACCGGTTTTCTTGTCGTCGCTGACAGTTGCTGTCAGTGTCAGATCATCTCAAAGCTCCGCTTCACGAAGCTGTTGAGCGCTTCACCTTTCAGCATGCCGCTGGCCAGAAGAGCCAGGTCGACCATCTGCTTCAGCTTGTTATCGGCAGAAATACGGGCGATAAGCGCCTCCTTCTCTTCTGTCTCGCTGGCACTGATCAGCTCCTTGATATGCGGGTGCTGTACATTCAACACCACCTGATAACTGTCCGGCATCTCACCGTAGAAGGCCATCTGTTGCTGCATGGCTGCCATCTCCTTCATGCGCCGGGAGAACTCGTTCTGGGTGATCTGTATCGGTTTGGCTCTCTCGCCGAGTGACTTGAAATCAACGCTGAACTCTGTTTTTTCAATTGCCGGCAATTGCGATTTCACCGTTTCAGTGAGCGTTTCCTTCTGTTTGTCGCTTAGCTCCACAATGGAGGTCTCCTCTTTCTCGATGATGTGCTCCATGGTGTCACTATCCACCCTCACAAAGCGGGTCTTCTCCAGCTTCTGTTCCATGAGCCCTATCCAGTGTACATCGAGCTGGCCATCCATCAGGAGTACATCATACCCCTTCTCTCCGGCAGCTTCGATGGGAGCATACTGCTCCTGACTGTTGGTGGTGTAGAGCCAGATGAGCTCTCCGTTCTTGTCTGTCTGGGCACTTGCGGTAAGTGCTTTGTATTCGTCAAGCGTGAAATACTTATTGTCACTGTTTTTCAGCAGGGTGAATTTGGCTGCCCTGTCGTAGAATTTCTCTTCAGAGAGCATGCCGTACTGGACGAAGAGCTTCAGGCTGTCCCACTTCTCTTCGAACTGGCTGCGCTCTTTTTTGAAGAGCTCTTCCAGTTTGTCTGCCACCTTCTTGGTGATATGGTTGGAGATCTTCTTCACATTGTGGTCGCTCTGCAGATAGGAGCGGGAGACGTTCAGTGGTATATCGGGTGAATCGATGACACCATGCAGCAGTGTGAGGAACTCAGGCACAATCCCCTCCACAGAGTCGGTCACGTAGACCTGGTTGCTGTAGAGCTGAATCTTGTTGCGCTGCAGATCGAGATTGCTTTTTATTTTGGGGAAATAGAGAATGCCGGTGAGGTGGAAGGGATAATCCACATTGAGATGAATCCAGAAGAGCGGCTCGTCCGTCATCGACATAGGATAGAGGTCGCGGTAGAACTTCAGGTAATCCTCTTCTTTCAGCCCCGCAGGTTTCTGTTTCCAGAGAGGATTGACATCGTTAATAACGTTGTCCTCTTCCGTGTCAACATACTTGCCCTCTTTCCACTCCTGTTTCTTGCCGAACAGCACAGGCACGGGAAGGAACTTGCAATATTTCTTCAGGAGAGATTCGATTCTCTCTTTCTCCAGGAACTCTTTGTTTTCATCATCCAGATAGAGGATGATATCGGTGCCGCGCTCCTGCTTTTCTGTCTCCTCCATGGTGAA
>JAAYGM010000183.1 GCA_012727735.1 Bacteroidales bacterium
TATGACAAATGTCCGCAATCTCCGGTTACAACTGAGGTGATCTATCTCCCTGTTTTTAACTTCTTTTATCCATAGATCTCATCCTTTCGCATGCATGACTGACCATGCGCTTTCATTCCGGAATCAATCGGTGATGCAGCGATATTCAATCAGGGTAAAGCCTTATTATCTTCGTTACTCCTTCGTTACTCCTTCGAATATCGTTCGAATATTGTTCGAATTGATCCGAAGCAGTAAAGGGCTTGTTACAGCTGAATAGATATACAGTTCAAAGCCATATAAAGCGATTCACAGGGAATTAGATTAGCCTGTGCCAAATGTGGACAAAGGCAGCCAACAGGCGACAAACGCGGACAAAGGCAGCCAACAGGAGACAAACGCGGACAAACGCAGCCAACAGGCGACAAATGCGGACAAATGCAGCCAACAGGAGACAAACGCGGACAAATGCAGCCAACAGGAGACAAATGAAGACAAAGCGACCCGGTATTTGGATTTCTAAAATAAGATTGTTTACTTTGAAAAATACATAGATGTATGATTATCAGCGAAAAAACTAAGTTTAACAATGAAAGAATAATCGTATGGCAACAATGAAAAATGGTTTATGGGGAGGCTTTACCGGCAAAATTGGCAACGTGGTGGGTGTAACACGGAATGGTGCTTATTATGTGCGAAGCCTTCCGGCACATGTGAAAGATCCCGGATCAAAGAAACAGGTTACCCAGCGCAGCAGGTTTTCCATCACCCTGGCATTTTTGAAAACATTTACCCCCCTGCTCAGAATTGGTTTTCAAACCGATGCCGATGGAATGAAGAGTGCATTCAATGCTGCCATGTCGTACAATGTACAGCATGCCGTGAAAGGTGAGACAGGTGATTTTGAGATCGATTATCAGAATGTGCTTGTATCAAAAGGCCCGCTTCCCGCATCCCCCGTCCTGCAGGCATCCGTTTCCGGGGGAGCGCTGCTTGTGAGGTGGGATGATGCCCGTGATGCAGAGGCCATGCAGGATGATCAGGTGATGCTGCTTGCCTGTAACGCTGAGAAAAAGTTAGCAGTATTTGATCTGCATGCAGGCAAGAGAGGCAGCCTGGTGTCTCAGTTGCTGTTGCCTTCGCAATGGCATGGCGATAGCGTGGAAACCTATATCGCCTTCATGTCGGCCGATGCAACCCGTGTGTCAGAAAGCCGGTATGCGGGCCGGCATCAGGTGGTGGTGTAGTAATCTGCGATCCGGTTGTGGGGTGATTTTCACCGACTAATGGAACTATCACAGGTATACCTGCTTTTTTCATTTGCTGAACAGGTACTGCTTCGTCCCTTTCTGTCGTGAGACAGAAGAAATCGATTCCCGGTAAAAAAGTAAAATTGAAAAAACTTTTCTTTCCTGACATTGTTTTATTTAAACGATAATGTGCTATTCACGTCTTATTATATGAACGTTCGAAATTATTAATATTAACACACATGAAAAGAAAACTATTTACTTCGTTACTCGCGGGACTATTTTTAACCGGGATTGCATTTTTTGCAACCTCCTGTAGTGACAACAATGATGACATCGTGGAAACAGCATGGAATGTTGAAAATATCACTGTCAATGCTTCTGAATGGAGCTGGAGTCCTGCCAACAGAAGGTGGGAGGTGCAAAAGCAACTGGATTACATTGATGATTTCATTTATGAGGATGGGGCTGTGATCGGCTATGTTTTTCTGGGTGAACAGAATGTGAACGAGGTGCAGGTGCAGCTTCCCTATGTAAAAAGTTACCGTCTGGCTGATGGTGAGGGTGGTTTTTTTATTTTCACCGAAACCATTAGTTATGAATACAGTATCCTGACCAACAGGGCAACATTCTTTATTGAACCCTCCGATGGTATTAGAGATGATGATGCGAAGGCGACCTACAATTTCAGGATTGTGATGATCTGGTAATCAGATGAACAGGGGCAGCGCATCTGCCACCACGAAAGAACTGCCGCCGATGAAGATGAGATCATTTTCACCGGCGTTTTCTTTGGCTGCTTTCACGGCATCCTCCACGCTCCCGAAGCTGAGTCCCTGCAGACCGTATGTTGTGGCATGCGCCTGTAGTGTTATTTCATTCAATGCCCGCTCCACGGATGCTTTGGTGAAGTAATAGTGCGCCTCTGCGGGCATGATGGCCAGCACGGAATCCAGATCCTTGTCGTTGGCCATCCCGAAAACAATATGCAGCCTGTCGTAGTTTTCCGAGGTTAACTGATCTGCCACATATCGCAAGCCATGGGCGTTATGGGCAATATCACAGATGATTCTGGGTGATGACTGCAGTAGCTGCCACCGGCCCATGAGGCCGGTGATGGAGGTTACATGGGAAAACCCTTTATATACGGCTTCTTCAGGAATCGTGTAACCTGTTTCAAGGAGCACCTCCACTGCCGTCAGCACTGTCCGTGCATTCCTGTCCTGCGCCAATCCCTGTAGCTCACCTTTCAGATCCGGATACCTGTCGGCTTGATACAACCAACCATCTGCGCGATTTTCAGCTATGA
>JAAYGM010000184.1 GCA_012727735.1 Bacteroidales bacterium
AATCGATGGTGGGATCATCGCCGAAGAGATACTCTTTGTTTTCATCAATATCGATCCATGCAATCAGGTTGGGTTTACTGATACCAAAGTAATAGAGGAAAGTGCTGTCCTGACGGAAAAAATAGGTGTTATCTGCATAGTTGATGCCACACTCATCGTTTCCTAAAAAGAGTAATTTCCCGGTCTGAAACTTCTCCGTCAATTTCTCTCTTCTTTTGATATAGATCTCTTTTGTAAACATAATTCCTGATTTGAACAAAGGTTAATGAAAATATTTGATTTTTTACCAGGGTGTGGGCAGATTGCCAGCAACGTGTATGTAACAGCGCGATACAGAATATTGCAGGGGATGGGCCTCACTGTTTCTTTAAAATAGTCCGCGCCGTTTCAATGATGGTATCTTTATTGTCTTCCGTGTCAGCCGGCAGCATACTGACATATATATCAGGCTCCACACCAAACTCTATATGCTCCTTGCCGGCATTGAACATGGGAGAGGCTGAAAAACGGACCGACCAGCCGTTAGGTAGTTCAGAAGAAAAAGGCAACCCGCTTCCACCACCTGTTTTATCTCCAATCACAGTCACCCCGGGAGCACTCTTCATGATGCTGACAAACTCGTTGGTAGCGCTGTAACATCCTCTGTTTGTGAGGACCACCACCGGCTTCTGATAGCGCACCCTGTCTGAACTTTCCACATACTTCGGAAAGAGCGGTGAGAAATCACCATGTCCCGGCCCTACCTTATGTGAGATGTAACCTACAAGCTGCCGTTCATTAAAAAAACGACTTGTGATTTTCTCAACGTTGGTGAGGTTGCCGCCACCGTTGTTCCTCACATCAATAATGAGCCCACTGCATATGGCCAGCCTGTCCAGCACCTGATCGAGACTACCCTCCCCCAGATCACTTGTGAAGCTTCCGTAATAGAGGTAACCCACGTTATCTTCCAGAATCCGGTACCACATACCGGAGGCTCTGCTGTAATCATTTTCACCACCCAGGTAATGTTTCTGCACAGCGGGGTCAAAATTGGGAGGGAAGTCATCCTGCCAGTTCCAGTAGCGGGTAATATCGTGTGATGCGGAAAGATTCACATGGCCATCCTTCAACTCCGCGAGCATCATTCCCATGAGCTTAAAGAGGGCATCGTTATTCATGTCGGATGTGACGCGGGCACTATACTCCCCGTATATCGCATCCCAATCGATCTCCTTGTATTCGAAGAAACAATAATTTCTGTCCAGTATTGTCCAGAGAGCATCGAAATTGGTTCTCGGGTTACCGGACATCTGCCTGCTCATATCGTCACAACCCGACAAAAGGAGAAAGGGCAGCAGCAGAAGTAAGAAATAGTGTTTCTTCATCCTCACACAATCAATAGATGAGTAAATAGTGGCCACAAGCCGGAAATAGTCTTCCGGCTTGTGGATGTATCTATGTCAGCAAACTATCCACAGGGGATCTTCCTGATCCTTCTTTCGTGGCGTCCACCCTCAAATGGGGTGTTGAGGAAAGTGACCAGGATCTCATAGACCTCCTCCTCATTCAGGTAACGTGCCGGCAGGGAGAGGATATTTGCATCATTATGCGCTCTTGCAAAGAAGGCGATCTCTTTGTTCCAGCATAAAGCAGCACGAATACCCTGATGCTTGTTCACTGTCATACTGATGCCGTTGCCTGTCCCGCAGATCGTTATTCCCGGGTAACATTCACCCTTCTCCACAGCATCTGCCAGCGGATGCGCGTAGTCGGCATAATCGCTGCTTTCAGATGTATAAGCGCCAAAATCCTTATAAGGAATTCCTTTCTCCTCAAGCACCTGAATGATATATTGCTTTCGTTCAAATCCTGCGTGATCGGAACCAATTGCGATCGGTTTGACTGAATGATCAAATAGTGACATAATTATCCTTTCTCGGTGATTACAACAGTTTTTTCACCTGCTCATATACGTTCTTGCCGGTATAGCCCAGCTTCTCGTCGAGGACATCGTAAGGTGCAGAGAAGCCGAATGAGTTCAGGCCCCATACAGCTCCGTCACCCGCGACAAGTCCTTCGAGTGTCACCGGCAGTCCGGCAGTCATACCGAATTTCTTCTTTCCTTTCGGCAATACCGACTCCTGGTATTCGCGGGACTGAGCCCTGAATAATCCTTCCGACGGTACAGAAACGATACGTACTTTCACGCCTTCGGCACGAAGCAGTTCAGCTCCTTCCACCAGCGTGGCTACCTCCGACCCTGAGGCCAGCAGGATCACATCGAAACCCTCTTCATCCTGCACAATATAGGCTCCTTTCTCAGCCTGAAGTGCCTCCTCATACCGGCCACCGCCTGCAGGCAGGTCTTTGATGTTCTGACGTGAGAGGATCAACCCTGTTGGCGTGGCGGCATTTTCCATGGCCATCTTCCATGCGACAGTGGTTTCATTGGCGTCGGCAGGACGCAGTACGAGCACTGAGTTATGTCCGTCGTGGTTCTGCAGTTTCTCCAGCAGACGGATCTGTGCTTCATGTTCCACCGGCTGATGGGTTGGACCATCTTCTCCAACACGGAAGGCATCGTGTGTCCAGATAAAGATCACCGGGGTCTGCATCAGTGCTGCCACACGAATGGATGGTTTCATATAGTCCGAGAAGACAAAGAATGTACCGCATGCGGGGATCACACCTCCATGCAGGCTCATCCCGATACAGAGGCAGGACATGGTGAATTCGGAAACACCCGCCTGCAGAAAGGCACCGGAGAAATCATCCCTGGTGAGTGCTGTGGTATATTTCAGGAAGCCATCGGTCTTATCGGAGTTGGAGAGATCGGCCGAGGCTACGAGCATGTTGTCCACCTGTTGCGCCAGCACGCCTAACACTGTTGCTGAGGCTGCGCGGGTGGCTACACCCGGCTTCTGCTGGATGGCGCTCCAGTCTATCTCCGGCAGTTCGCGGGCGAACCATCTGTTTTTCTTATCCGCCAGCTCAGGGTTGGCTTTCGTCCACTCATCCTGTCTGGCTTTTTTAGCTGCGACGATTTTTTTCAGTTCCTCCCTCCGTTTTTCGTAGAGTGCTTTCGCCTCCGGGAAAAGGGTGAAGGGATTGTCAGGATCACCTTTCAGATTTTTTACTGTTTGATTGAAATCGGCACCGGCAGCACTCAATGGCTGTCCGTGCGTGGATACCTGACATTCAAACGAAGTGCAGTCGGCTGCCAGTGCTCCCCAACCCATGATGGTATTGCCTATGATGATGGTAGGTTTCTCTTTCTCAGCTTTCGCGTCGGTCAGTGCGCTGCGTATCTCCTCCACGTTATTGCCATCGATAGAGATCACCTTCCAGTTCCATGCCTCATATTTTTTTGCTACATCCTCGCTTGTCACAACGTTGGTTGTGGTGGAGAGCTGAATAGAGTTGGAATCGTAAAACATGATCAGGTTGCTCAGGCCCAGATGACCGGCAATGCGGCCTACTCCCTGTGAGATCTCCTCCTGAATACCACCGTCGGAGATGTAACTGTAAATGGTATGATCCATCACATCTCCCAGCCGTGCCTGAAGGAACCGGGCTGCCACAGCTGCTCCGGCAGCGTATGCATGGCCCTGGCCCAGGGGACCGGATGTATTCTCAATACCACGTTGTACATCTATCTCAGGATGTCCCGGCGTAGGACTTCCCCACTGGCGGAAACCTTTTAATTCATCCAACGAAAATTTACCACTCAAACAAAGGACGGAGTATAACATCGGCGACATATGACCCGGATCGAGGAAGAATCTGTCTCTTGAATCCCATGTCGGATCTTCAGGGTCATACTCTAAAAATTCCGAAAACAGGACATTGATAAAATCTGCTCCACCCATGGCTCCACCCGGATGACCCGATTTCGCCTGTTCTACCATCGATGCCGATAGTATACGAATGTTATCGGCTGCACTGTTCATTAATGTAATTTCGTTCATAAAATAAAGGTAATATGCGTGTTATTATGCTATAAATTAATTCTTCTTTTTTTTACACTTTCATTGCTGAATAGCCACAAAGATAACGATTTTTTGAAATTAACGCCCTTAAATAAATGATATGTTTACTATTTTTTATGATACCATCTGACCGTTTTTCGGAATATTTTACCGGATCTGAAAGGGGTTATCGCATAAATTGCTACTTTTACAGCCTCAACCGAAGTGCCGATGGGATAATGGGATAATGTGGGATTTGAGAAATGAAAAGTGAAAAATGAAAACCCAAATCGCAGAAAGCAGCATGAGTCACCGATATAATGCTGAATACTTACCGCTTATTGCCTGAAAACCGACTACTGACAACGAAGAACAATGGGATTAAGCAAGAACAGGATAAAATATATTCAATCGCTGAAAGAGAAGAAGCACCGCAGCGAATACAATACGTTTGTAGCGGAAGGGGTGAAGCTGGTTTTCGATCTGCTTGCCACATGCAGGTGTCAGTTCATCGCCGCACTGCCGGAAATACTCAATGCGCACCCTGAGATAAAAGCAGAAGAGGTTGTGGAGGCGAGCATGAGCGAGCTGAAGAGAGCCACCTTTCTGAAAACGGCACCACAGGTGATTGCTGTTTTTTATCGTCCCGATGATGTGATTGAACAAATCGACCTGAATGAACAGCTGAGTCTTGTTCTTGACGGTGTGCAGGATCCGGGCAATGTGGGTGCGATTATACGTATTGCAGACTGGTTTGGTATTGAACATGTGATCTGTTCAGAGGATAGTGCCGACATCTTTAATCCCAAGACTGTGCAGGCAACGATGGGTGCCATAGCACGCGTGAAAGTGCATTACACCGGTCTTGCTGCTTTCCTGCAGTACTACAGTCATCTCCCCGTCTATGGGACCTTTCTGGAGGGAGCAGATATCTACAGTGAGCCACTCTCGGGCAACGGTTTTATCGTGATGGGAAGCGAAGGGAGAGGTATCAGGGGTGAGGTAATGAAACAGATCAACAGGAAGCTGTTCATTCCCAATTTCCCCGACGGAAGAGCCACATCAGAGTCGCTGAATGTAGCGGCCGCAACAGCTGTTGTATGTGCTGAATTCCGCCGGCGGGTGAGATAAAAAAAATCACCCGTGTAGAAACAGGTGATTACCTAAAACAAATCTGAAGAGAATAAAAATCTCATGTTCAAAATGAGATGTGGGTGGAAAACGGGGCTCGAACCCGCGACCTTCGGAACCACAATCCGACGCTCTAACCAGCTGAGCTACAACCACCATGTTTCATATTCGGGTGCAAAGATACTATTTTTTTATCATTCCACATCGAAAAAGGAGAAATTTTTAAAAAAAATGGCGACAGAAACCATTTCTCCCTAAAAAATAGTATATTTACAAAATATAAGATGCCCCAATGAGATGCGCAAACATGTTTGGCTTGTCTCGGGATTTTCATTATATTTGAAGTTGTTTCTGAACAAAATAAAAGAGTTAGACTGTGTCGAATAAAATAAAACTATCCATATTAGGAATATCATTCAGCCAGGTGCAAGCCGGGGCTTATGCGCTTATTTTTGCGGAAGAGAAGGGAATCCGCCGTCTGCCCATTGTCATCGGAACCCCTGAAGCGCAGTCCATTGCCATCGTGATGGAAGGGATCACTCCCCCCAGGCCTTTGTCGCACGATCTGATGTGCTCCATCTGGAAGGAGCTGCACATCGAACTGCTGGAGGTGTTGATCCACAAGTTTGAAGATGGGGCATTCTTCTCGGAGTTGTTATTGCAGCAAAACGGGCAGGAGTATCGTATCGACTCCCGCACATCGGATGCCGTAGCACTGGCCATACGCACCAACTCACCGATCTACACCACGGAAGAGATCATGCAGAAGATGGCCATCGTGTTCGATGAACAGACACCCTCCGCGCCTGCTGAACCGTTAAAGGAAGAGCCTGGCCAGACCGGTGGGGAGCTGTCTGAACTTCGTCTCGAAGTGTTAAAAGAGCGGCTCTGGGAAGCCGTGAAAGATGAGAATTACGAGCTGGCGACCAGCCTGCGTGATGAGATCAACCGGAGAGAGAACAAATCCTGAATCTGAGCAGTATGGCTGATACGCTCTTCTATTGCCCTGATATACTTATAAGTCCCCGTCTTCCCGAACAGGAATCACAACACTGCATCAAGGTCCTTCGCATGAAGGAAGGTGACCGGCTGACCGTCACCGACGGCAGAGGAACCTTCTACAATTGCAGCCTGATAGAGGCGCATCCCAAACATTGTGTTGTAAGCATCCTGCATCGATCGGTGGAGGAGAGAAAAAGGGATTACACACTTCATATCGCTTTCGGGCCTACCAAACAGATGGACCGCAACGAGTGGTTTGTGGAGAAAGCCACCGAGATTGGGACAGACCTCTTCACCCCCATCCTGAGCAGTTTCTCTGAACGCAGGGAGATCAAGCGGGAGCGGCTGGAGAAGATCGCCGTTTCGGCGATGAAACAGTCGCAGCAGGCTTTCTTACCGGTCATTGAGGAGATGGTCAGGCTGAAGGATCTCATCTCCCGACCCTTCAACGGGAGGAAATTCATTGCCCACTGTTACGACTTGCCCAGAGAGCCACTGGCACAGACTTATAGAAAAGGGGAGCATGCCCTGATCCTGATCGGACCTGAGGGTGACTTCAGCCGGGAGGAGGTAGAGAGTGCAATCGCGAACGGTTTTGAACCTGTGACGCTCGGTGAGACACGCCTCAGGACAGAGACAGCCTGCCTCGCCGCGACACACACCATCCATGTGATCAACCAAATAACATCAAAATAAGCCACAATGAAAAAAATATTATTCATTCTTCCGATGATGTTGCTGCTGCTTTTCGTAAGCTGCAACAATGCAGGCAGTCAGAAAGAACTGCCCCGTATTGCCATCGCCGGCATTGCCATTGAGTCGAGCACCTTCTCACCTGCCGTATCACACGAGGATGCCTTCAGGGCGAGAGTCGGAGAGGAAGTGTTCACCTATTACCCATTCATGGCTCCCGACTCAGGGATCATCGGCCGGGCCGAGTGGCTCCCCACCCTGCGTGGTCATGCCATGCCGGGCGGTATCGTCACCCGTGAGGCCTATGAGTCGCTGGTGACCCAGACACTGGAGATGCTGAAGGAGACGCTGCCACTGGACGGTCTTTTCTTCGACATCCATGGCGCGATGAGCGTGCAGGGACTCGACGATCCGGAGGGAGACTTCATCGTGCGCATCCGCGAGCTGGTGGGCAGCCACGTGCTGATCTCCACCTCCATGGACCTGCATGGCAGCGTCTCAACACGACTGGCGCAGCACAGCGACCTGATCACCTGCTACCGGCTGGCTCCGCACGAGGATGCCATCGAGTCGAAGAAGCGGGCTGTGACCAACCTGCTGGAGAGGCTGGAGAGCGGAAAAGGTAAACCGGCTTACAAGGCCTGGATCCCTGTACCCATCCTCCTGCCGGGTGAGAAGACCAGCACCCGCATTGAACCGGGCAAGAGCCTCTATGCCCGGATACCGGGCGTGCTGGATGGAGAGAAGGTAATCGATGCCGCCATATGGATGTCCTACCCCTGGGCCGATGAACCGCGCAACCA
>JAAYGM010000185.1 GCA_012727735.1 Bacteroidales bacterium
AGGCCTCACATGGAGGCCTTTTTTTTGCGCATTGACAAAACGACACCCAAACAATCCATCAGCAATGCTGTTCTATGGCAATGCAATGCAGAATTATTCCCGATAACCATTTTTCTATTCAAAATTCAACCAAACCTACGGTTAAATGACTATTTTTGCAATTGCTTTGGATTAATATGGACTGCCGCGCGGATTGAACCCTGTGACCGGTAGTCACGAAGTGTGTTTGAAAGTCTCGTAATATTCTCTTCAAAATAGTTAATTTCACAATGAAATCATTCATTCCCATGCAAGTAACCCATAGTAGATTTGTTACGCTCCTGCTGCTGTTCCTGTTCGTGTCGGCCGGCGTGCTGGCCCAGATCAGCGACAGCCAGGTGATAGAACAACTCAAGCAGTACCGCGATGCCGGCATGTCGCAGGAACAGATCATCAAAGAAATGTCGAAAAAGGGGGTTACCCCTGCCCAGGTGCAACGCCTGCGTGACCAGTACCTCAACCAGGAGGGTGATGCCGCTGCCGCGGTTCCCTCCGACAACACCCTTCAGGACGATGTGCTCCGGGGTGAGGCCGGCTTCACCGAGAACCCCGAAGCGGCAGAAGATGCCGGTTCCCCCACGGAAAGAGTGTACGGGCAATCTTTTTTCACCAGTCAGAACCTCACCTTCGCCCCCAACATGAACATGCCCACCCCCGCCAACTACGTGCTGGGTGCGGGCGATGAGATACTGATCGACATCTGGGGCAACTCTGAGCTGAACGTGCGCTACACCATCGCCCCCGACGGGCACGTCACCATACCGGGGCTGGGACGCATCCAGCTGAGCGGCATGAACGTTAAACAGGCAGAGACCCGCATCAGAAACGAGTTCGCAGTGATTTATTCAGATCTCGACGATCCCTATCCCGGCACCTTCCTGGCCATCTCCATCGGCAACGTGCGGAGCATCAAGGTGAACGTGATGGGTGAAGTGGGCAGGCCGGGCACCTATACGCTCAGCTCCTTCGCCTCTGCCTTCCACGCGCTCTACGCCGCCGGGGGCACCAGCCGCATCGGGAGCATCCGCAACATCCGCCTCTTCCGCGCGGGCAAGGCTGTCGCCACGGTCGACCTCTACGAGTACCTGATGAAGGGCAACAACATGGCCGACATCACCCTGCAGGACGGCGACATCGTGATGGTAGAGCCTTACGGCATACTGGCACAGGCTGCCGGTGAGGTGAAGCGCCCCATGTGGTACGAGCTGAAAGAGGGTGAGACGCTCGACGACCTGATCCGCTATGCGGGCGGCTACAGCGGCAACGCTTACCGCGGCACCATCTCTGTGCTGCGCAAGGGGAGCGAAGAGATGGAGGCCCACACCCTTAGCGAGGCGGAATATGGCTTTTTTCAATTGAAAGATGGCGACCGTGCCGAGGTGGGCAACATCCTGGAGAATTATGCCAACATGGTGGAGGTGACCGGATCGGTCTACCGTCCCGGGAGGTATGCCGTGGGTGAGCAGATCCGCACCGTGGGCGACCTGGTGAAGGTGGCACAGGGCACTACCGGCGATGCCTACCTCAAGCGTGTGCTGCTCTATCGCGAGAACGAGGACCTCACGCGTTCCATGCAGTCGTTCAGCCTGGAGGCGCTGCTTAGCGGGCAGATCACCGACATCGAACTGAAGAAGAACGACCTGCTCCACATCCCCTCGGTACTCTCGCTCGAGAGTGATTTCACCGTTTACATCGGGGGTGAAGTGCGTTACCCCGACAGCTATCCCTATGCGACAAATATGACGCTGGAGGATATCATCCTCCGTGCGGGGGGACTGACCGAAGCCGCCTCCACGGCCCGCGTCGATGTCTACCGCCGCATCAAGAACCCTTCCGGCACCGCCGTGCCGACAGAATCGGGTGAACGGTTCACCTTCACCCTCGCCGACGGTGAGATTGTATCCAGCGATCCCGGCTTCACGCTGCAGCCCTACGACCAGGTGGTGATACGCCGCTCACCCGCCTACGAGGTGCAGCAGAACGTGACCATCGGCGGAGAGGTGTTGTTTGGCGGTCAGTATGCAAAATTGAAGAAAGATGAGCGGCTCTCGTCATTCGTGGAGCGGTCGGGAGGTCTGACCCCGTATGCCTACGTGAAGGGTGCACGCCTCACCCGCAGGCTGACGGCGGCCGAGCTGAGGCAGGCTCGTGAAGCACTCAGGCTGAAACTGGAGGCTGATGTCACCGAAGAAGATGATAGGGTTAATATCGAGCAACAGCTGGCACAGGTGGACCTGAGCAGCCGCCCCGTGGGCATCAACCTGGAGAGGGCGCTGAAGAACCCCGGCGGTACGGAAGACATCATCCTGCGCGACGGCGATGTGCTGACCATACCGGAGTTTGAGGCCACGGTGCGCATTTCAGGTGCCGTTTCCTATCCCAACACCGTTACCTACAGGAAGAACAAAAAGCTGGGCTACTACATCAGCCAGGCCGGCGGTTTCTCCCGCCTGGCGCAGAAACGAAGCCCCTACGTGGTCTATATGAACGGCCAGGTGGCCTCCGGCCGCTGGGCAAAGATAGAGCCCGGCTGCGAGATCATCGTGCCGGAACGCCCCGAGCGTGAGCCGTTGTCGCTGCAGGGAATCATGGGTATGACCACCTCACTTGCAACAATCGCCTTGTTGATCTCCAACCTGGTTAAATAAGATGAACGAAACTATGGAACAACAAAACATCCCCACAGTACCCCAACCCGTTCAGGAGAGTGATGAGATAGATCTGGTGGACCTGCTGCGCAAGCTGTGGGTGCAACGCAAGTTGATATTGACCGTTACAGCCATCTTCCTGTTCATCGGCATCTTTGTAGCGATGGTTTCTCCTGTAAGCTATACCGCCGGCTGCACCGTGGTGCCCCAGAGTGGTGAGAACAAGTCCGGCGGATTGGGTGGTGTGGCCGCGATGATGGGGGTAAACCTGGGTACCGGAGGAATCTCCGGTGGAACTTTGTCTCCCGGAATCTATCCCGAGATCGTTAAAAGCGTACCTTTCACCCTTGAGATCATGCAGACCCCCATTGTGACGGAGAAATCCGACGGCAAAGCAATCACGCTGTATGAGTATTATACCGAGAAACAGTATCAGGACAGAAATCTCCTGGGCAGCATCAAAAAGTATACCCTCGGCTTGCCCGGTGTGATACTCGGCAGTTTCAGAAAAGAGGAACCGGTTCAGGAAACTGTTAAACAAGTAGACACGATGACAGTATATTCGCTTAATGCGAAAGAAAAAAGGGTATTCAATGCCATTCAGGGAGCTATACAGATTTCTTCTAACTCCAAGGAGGGGTCTGTCTCAATAGGTTATAGTTTTCCGGAAGCCAGACCGGCAGCAGAAGTCACCAACCGGATTTATCGCACGCTGGAGAAGTATGTGGCATCGTTCAAGTCGGAGAAACTTGAGGACAACCTGCAGTTTGTGGAGGAGAGTTATGAGACTGCCCGCAAGGATTTCCTGCAGGCCCAGTCGCGACTGGCTGCTTTTCAGGACGCCAACAGAGGGTTGGTCACCGCCACCGCTCGCTCAACCGAAACACGACTCCAGAGTGAGTTCAATAT
>JAAYGM010000186.1 GCA_012727735.1 Bacteroidales bacterium
GAAAGTGCGTACAACACGCTCCATCATACCTCAGACAGATTAAACTGGCTGGATGCCTGCTTCTCACTTGGTAGTCTGAATATTATAACCGGCCACTTTACCGATGCCGAAAATTACCTGCATCAAGGGTTAAAAGTGGCAAACGAACTCAACCTGCCAAATTACCTGGAAAGGGCACACCTGCTTCTGTCTGATCTTCATAAAAAGGAGGGAAACGCTGCTGCGGCGTTGGAGGAACATTCCATCAGCGATTTGTATGGGAATGCTTTAAGGAAGACCCGGAATATCCATCGGATCACGAACTACAGGGTGAATTATGAAAAAGAGCTGAACAAGGCTGAATTAAACACGCTGACAGCTCATTACAAAAACGTTGAAAAGAAGAAACAAAATTCAATCAATGTTATACTGATCTCTCTGCTCTTTCTGCTTGGATTATTCATCATATTAATTCAGAACTACAGACTCCGGATACGTAAGAAAGAGGCAGTGCTCGAACTTGAAAAGCTGAAATCCGGTTTTTATGTGAATATCTCACAGGAATTCATGACACCGGTCAATATTATCATTGGTCTTGCTGAACGTTTCAAAAAAAATCTGTTCAACAAAAGCAACAACAACTACCTGGTAGATCTGGACATACTCTCACGTCAATCCGAAAATCTCTATCTTTTAATCGATGAGATATCAATGATGGCAGCTGTTCAGGAGAATGAGAAAGAAGTTAATAAGATTAACGGAAATATCATCGCCTATTTTCAATACCTGTTTGAATGTTTCTCAACTCTGGCTGAAGCAAAAAGAATTGAATATACATTCAGTTGCAATGTTTCGGAACTCTACATGGATTATGTGGCGGACTACCTGCGCATCATCATGAACAATCTCCTGAGCAATGCCATCAAATACAGCACGGAGAACGGTAGATTATCAGTCGATGTAAACTGTAACATCATGAATAAAGTCTGTAAGGTTGAGGTCACAGACACAGGGGTAGTTATCAGCGAAAAAGATCTACCTTATATATTTAATATGTTTTATCAGAGTGAGAGTGAACGTTCCAAACAGAATGGTTCGGGCATCGGATTAACATTAACAAAAAAACTGATCGAGAAACTTCAGGGCACCATAGAAGTGAAAAGTGTTGTGGGTAAAGGCTCTCGGTTTATTTTCACGCTCCCAATCAAAAATGAGGATATGATACAGAAAGAAAAATCTATCACCATCCATCATTCGCCATTATACGATACAATAGCTGCCGAAGAGACCCAACCACAGCAATCGGTAAACAGAGAGATACCGGTGCTGTTGATCCTGGGAGAAAACAGCGACATGAACTATTTTATTGCATCAGTTTTACGTGAAAAATACGATGTACTGCTCGACACAAACGGAAAAGAAGCCATACAAACCGCAAATGAAAAAATACCCGATTTTATTGTCTCTGATGTGATCATGTCACAGATGAGTGGTTACGATTTCTGCAAAGAGATCAAGAACTCAGGTGCCACCAATCATATACCAGTTGTACTTCTTTCCATTATTAATACGAAGAAAGAACGTATAGAGGGATTCAGATGCGGTGCCGATGCGATACTGCCGAAACCGATTCAGGAAGATGAATTGATGGTGGTCATAGATCAGTTGCTGTCTACACGGAGAATGATTCGTGACAAGTACGAACAGATCATGACGAATATCGACAAGAGGAACGATTACAACGATGTGAAAAACGATGCCAACATTGAGTTTCTGCAACGTGTGACAGACATCATATACAAAGAGATAGATCATGCAGACAGCATTATAGAGATACTGGCATCTGAAGTATGCCTGAGCAGCTCACAACTGAACCGCAAGATCAAAGCCATCACTGGCATGACAACCTCCAACTATATTCTGAAGGTAAGGCTCAATAAAGCAAAGAAACATCTAATTAAATCACAGAAACCTATCGGTGATATTGCCATGGAATGCGGCTTCAGTGATTTCGCCTATTTCTCCCGCTCATTTAAGAAAGAGTTTGGCATGACTCCCACCTCATTCCAGCGCCTCCCCCACTCCGTCAATTAAAGCGCATAACACACTCCCTTTTGAACTTTTCAAGGTCCGCTGTGCACTTCTAAGCGGGTTGCACGCTGTTATTCCCAGCCACGTTCATTGCTTGTGTGGACCATACAACAGAGAGCTATCAGACTGCTCTCTTTTATCAGTTGAAATACAATGGCAATTCCAGTGTCCGTATTTTACAAAATGATAACTAAAGAGGTATAACCAGGGTACGAATAAAAAAAAACAGGTAAGAATTCGTAAATCAAGATGGTTTTTCGTTTTTTTTATTAGAAATACACGCTAACCTTGCTTTTTTTGGCACTTTTTTACGCTTTTTTTTATAAAATTATTTTCACAATTCAACCGCTGATAATCTGTAGTTTACGACACACCCATGCTTTTTCAGTCACAATTTAGCAAATGTTAAAGACGATTTTCGACAAAAAATTGCACAATTAGGACAAACCGCTCTTTTGAGATTGTCGTTTTTTTGCATTGTAATTATGGATGCAGACATTGCAAAGTGAGTAATCGGACCATCAAGATTACCACACATAACAGAGAGGTTGATAAATAATAAAGCGTATGAAAAAGATAATATTACTTGGTTGCTTGTACTTATTACTCTGTGGCAAAGTGGACGCACAAAGCACCGGCATCAAAACCAACTTAGCCCACTGGGCTGTAGGTGGGACCCTGAATGCAGGCGTGGAGTTTTCGCTGAATGAGAGGTATACCCTCGAGATTGGGGGCGGCATCAACCCTTTCATGTTCCAGGACAACAAGAAGGTGAAACACTGGATCATTCAACCGGAACTGCGTTACTGGAAGGAAGATCTTTTCGACGGTCATTTCTGGGGATTCCACCTTCTCGCAGGTGAATATAACGTGGGAGGAATTGACATTCCTCTAGGACGGTTGAAAGTACTAAAGGAACACCGGTATGAAGGTTACGCATATGGGGGGGGATTCAGTTATGGTTACCAGTGGAAGCTTTCTACAATGTGGAATTTCGAGCTGAGCCTGGGTGCCGGGTATGCCTACCTCACGTTCGATGAATTCAAATGCGTGAAATGCGGTGAAAAGCTGCACAGTGATGACAACCACTACCTGGGTGTGACAAAAGCTGCCATCTCACTCATCTACATGATCGGCAAGGATTGATGCTGTTGACTGTTTACCGGGATGCAATACAAACCATATATATAGATAGATTAACGAGAACAAGACAGATTAACAATTATTGAATTACCTAAACAACTCAACGGATTACTAACTTTTTTTAAATGATTTAAATTATGAAAATCGGAAAATTTTTACTGGTTGGTGTCATCGCCCTTGGCATGATGGCATGTAACAATGAGGATGAGATTGACTTGCAGGGACAACCTGAATCCACCGTGTCGGTGAAAGTGGTACCCTCCAGCAACGGACCGGTAGTGAGAGCAACAGGCGACTTAAGTGGTAATGGTGTACTTGCAGCAGGATTGCCTGCGGAAAGTGCAATCAAGTCACTGGAAGTTTACCTCTTCCATGGTGAAACGCCCGACGGTTATAAAATAGTTACAGGAACGGATGTGACCGAAGTAACGGGAATTGCAACCCACGCCGGACCAAAGACCATGGTGGTTGTTGCCAATTCAAACATTGGTACAGTAGCAACCAAAACAGAACTAACGGATATAACAATGGATCTGCCGGTTGCCATTGCCAGTGGATTGCCGATGACCGGAGAATCAGCAGAGATCACCTTAAAGCCGGGCCTTAACCAGTACGGATACGCTGCTAGCGAAGTAGTTGCCACAAAATTCTCTGAAGGCATACCCCTACCCCTCTATCGCGTCAATGCCAGGGTAGCCATTGTTTCTGCAACACTGGCATCAAACCTGACACCCGATCAGACTGATTTCTTTGATGCCTTGACCGATGTGCAGGTGGCCATGTTCAATGTGCCCGAAACCACAAAGTTGTTTGGAGCAGAATTGGCGATGAATGCGAATTTCCTTTTTGGTGAGGATTGGCCTACTACGGAGGGGACCTACACGGTTGGCACCGTTGAAGGATCATTCGAAGATGCAGTTACATTCCCTATCACCGATGACGCTGCACCTTACTACTATGTGAATGAGAACAGCAGCAATGTTGCAAAAGAAAAGATGATGATCGTGTTGAGGGCAAAACCAACGAAAGGTGGTCAACCGGCAGCCGCAACAAATTTATACACCGATGCCAATGGGTACACCTATTATCCTATTTGGGTAAATGCTGGTGGTCTTGGATATACATTTACTGGAGACAATAGCGGAGACAATATCATTCGTCGCAATACCCAGTACAATATTTCACTGGTGATCCACAAAATCGGTTATCCGAATATTGACCCGCCGGCTGCTGCAACCGTGGATGTGTTGGTAAGTGTGGCACCATGGTCAGTTGTTACCCAGGATGTTGTATGGGGTGGCACTGTAGCTCCATAGACGATAGTATCAAAGCATAGCACAGCGATCAGAATACCGGATGCTGTTAAAGGTCCGGCCCCAAGCCACGGGTGGGGAGTGATACCCCCCCGTGGAACAAAGAAACAAAAAAAGAGATCAAGATGAACAACAAGAACAAATTCAGCTTATTACTTGTAGTTACAATAATGACTACAGGGCTCCTAAGCAGTTGTTTTAAAGAGGATCTAACGGATTGTCCCCGGCCGTTCCAGGTAACCATCAAGGCAGTTTGTGCCGACGGAAATGACATCACCGAATCAGGAGATGTGGAGCAGGTGATTCTGTTTGTGTTTGATGAAGAGGAAACGATTTTCAATAGTTATATCCTCTCTGCGAAAGATATAATAGAACACAAGGCGGTTGAGATTGCAATGGACTATCCCGGTCATCCCTCACTCCAGTTCGTAGCTTGGGGTAACTTGGATGAGCGGGAAGATTACACAGATATCAGTAGCGTAAAGGAGCTTAATGATTTCTATGTAAAATTAAAAACTACCAGTTCCAAACAGTCAGGCTTTCTAATGGCACAACCTCCCGGCGACCTTTTTGAAGGAAATATCATTGTACAGGAAGAATTTGGAGGAATTGAACCCGGACGATCACAAGTAGTAGAAATACACCGGATTACCGAGGGAGTCACCATCACTGCCATCGGACTGAAACAGTGGAACGGGAACAAGGATGGAACCTACGGTTACCGACTGCGGGAGTCGTTTAACAGTTGTGACTGCTTCGGTCATATGGGTGGGGAGAAAGTCTATTGCGAACCGACTGCTAACTTCAACGAGAAGGATCACTTCATTGCCCCGCTCTTTTACATGTTTCCGCCAGCAGACAATATAACTTATGTGCTGGATATCCTCTTCAATGGGGAGGTGATCTTCACAGCCGACAGGGACAGTGACGGGAAACCGTTTAACACAGACCTGGGCCGAACGCTGAACATCATCATCGATTTTTCAGCGGAACTGAATATCATGTGTGTCATCACACCATGGAATGTAGTGTATCAGTATGTAGTATATGAATAGAAATTGAGGAAGATGAAAAATAAAAAATTTACCCGATGCATGCTGATGGTTATCACAACAATCACCTTGCTTCTGACTCTCGGCTCCTGCTTGAAAGATGAGGTGACAGCAATCGGCGAGGAACAGGGTATGCTTGTGATGACACTGGGCGGAGTAACCACAAGAGCAGCCGGTGATCCGCTTTTCGAGGATGATGAACTGATCAGCAAGGTCCGCTTCCTGGTATTTGTAAATGAAGTACTGGAGGTGAACCGTCAATTCACTGACGGGGAGACATCGTTCAACAACCCATTTATCCTGGATGTGATGGTTGGCACAAAAGATATATATGTGGTGGCCAACGAGACAGCACCACTCACAACCCGATTGGAGGGAATAAACAGTAAGGAGGAGCTCTTCGCACTGATGGCCGATGTGATCTCAGGCCCCCTCTCACTCCCTCTCCTGATGACCGGTTATTCGGAAGATGTCACTGTCGATGCTGCAGCCCCGGGTGTCAACAACGATGTGACAATCACCATGCAGCGGGCTGCAGTAAAGCTGAGTATGGAGTTCAGAAAAGGGAACCCCGATGACGAGGTGGAGATAACAGGTGTCAACCTGTTGTCCAACGCGCGCAAGATGACCCTCTTCCCGGAACCACTCGCCGGCACAACAATCACCTCTCCCACCTACTGGAACTACAACCGGCAGCTGGCATCACCTTTGATGTTGACCACCGGACTGCAAACGTTAGATCAGCCATCAACAATCTATCTCTACGAAAATATCCCCGGCAGCAACCATTCAAACGCAACACAGTTGGAGGTAAACGCCCTTTACAACGGTGTGAACACCACCTACAGGGTTTATATCAACGAGCAGGTGAACGGCAGCACCACCCCGGGTGACCCCCTCTCATCTGTTACAAGTCCCAGCGACCATCTTTACTCGCTACAACGCGGCTACCACTACCGGCTCAATGGTACTATCAACGGCATCGGCGAGTGCGAGGGACTGACGCTGAGCAGTTACGTACTGCCATGGGATCTGATGCAATCAACAGTGCTCTTTGAGAGGGTGTATGCGATCGACCCGCACCCCACCACAGCAGCACACACTTACACGCTGGTGAACAGCAACGATGATGTTTCGTTCGCCTTCAAACTGTTTAACCCGCTTGGCAGCACATGGACAGCACAGTTGAGCAACCCGATCGACTTTGAGTTCTCAGATGCAGATGGTGCTGTAAGCAGTGGAATTACCCGTACAGATTACACCATAAACATAAAACCACGCAACGCACAAGGAACAACGGAGCGAAGCACCGAGTTTTATATCACGGTGGGTGGTGTTGAGATTCCTTTATTGCTGGGCAGTAACCTGGTAGGTGTTGGAAACAGGATTATTATCACACAACCGGCTGTTGCAAACCCGTAAACGAAAAGGAGGATAAGCAAAATGAAAAAGAACCATTACATATCAACTGCAATTCTCATCCTGACATTACAGTGGAGTCTGGGGAGCTGTGTCCGCGATGAGCAGTGCGATTGTGGAGAGCAGGATAAAATGAGTCTCTCCGTGCGGTTGTCTTTCACCGGCAGCAGTGAGACCCGCGCCACCGAACACGGTGATGCCGATGGCAACTTCAATGAGACGGTGATCAGCTCGCTCGATGCCTTCGTCTTCAGTGATAACACGCTGTTGTGGAAGATCAGTTCATCGGAACTCACTTACAGCCTGTCCACCAATCTCGCAACACTACCAGTACCGGCGGAGAAGGAGTCTCTCTTCAGCAGTAACGAGACGGTTTCCTACGACCTATACCTGGTGGCAAATAATGAAGCAGATCTCTCGGGTGTCACCGAGGGAACCACTACGCTCCAGCAGCTGAAAGATCTGATCTTCCAGACAGCGAACTTTGTAACAAGGGGAGGAGCCCAGCCACAAGATCACTTCGTGATGGAAGGGTTGACCTCACAGATCATCAACCTGAATCATCCGCAACTTGGCCTGGTGGATATGAAAAGAGCCGCAGCGAAGATACGTCTTCGCCTGGCTGAACTTAATGTGCCCGGTTATACGCCGGACGGAGAGATACAGGCCCGCCTGGTACAGTTTGCAGATAAGTCGGCACTGCTTGACGGTGGAAATGCTCCTGTGATAGCCACAGTAGACTGGAAGAACTCACCACTTTCTGTCATGAGTACCACCTCTGTTTTGGGAGGAGTAACCACGGTGGCTCCCTTCTATGCCTATGCCAATGAATGGCAGGTGCAACCCGACAGGGAGACCTACCTGGAGATGTACATCCCCATGAAGAGCAGCGGTGGTGAAACGCACACCTATAAATACAAGGTGCCGGTGACACCACAGGAGTTCACAGGGGAAGAGGCAGAGCAATATATGAACCGGATCGACCGCAACAGGCTCTATGATATCGCGGTGACCGTCAGGATCCTCGGTAGTATTGAAGAACCTCCCGTAGAGGTGCCGGGGAACTACATCATCAAAGAGTGGAACACGCAAGAGGTGCTGGTCGATATCAAGGGTGCGCAGTACCTGGTGGTGTCGGAACGCAACGTGGTGATGCCTAACACATCTACCGACACCCTCACTTTCAACTCTTCGGTGGCCAATGTCACACTGGTACCCAATTCCCTTAAGGCGACCTACACCTATGTGCCGGCAGGTGCTTCTGCTCCTGTGACCGAGAATGTTACCGGGGGACAGATGCCTGCGATAACAGTACAACCTGATGTAGCCTCCGGTATAATTACCATCAGCAGTACATTGCCGGTAAACTATATCCCGAAAGATATTGAATTTCAGATCACCAACGGACAATTGACGGAGACGGTCATAGTAAGGCAACTTCCAGCAACCTATTTCACCGTGACCAAAGGTATAGCATCGCACATGCCTGGGGAAGACCGTGATGAACTTCCGGACGGGAACAACAATCCCTACATGTATGCCATTACAACGATGGCATCTGCCGGAGATATCATCTGGGGTTTTCCGCCCGTGGATGCACAGGGCAAGACGCTCAATAACGAAGAGGTCTCCAGGATGGTATCCCCTAAATTTGAAATGACTTCTCAATTCGGTGCCAGTGTTCCAAAAAGTTATGTGAATGCACAAACGCAATGCAGGGTTTACACTGAGACAGCCGAAGATGGCACCCTGAAGACCGGCTGGCGGCTGCCTACCGCTGCTGAGATCTATTTTATCGATGTGCTTCAACAGAGTGCACCCACCAGGTATGTAATGAGAGGTCCCTATTACTGGAGCAGCTGGAGCAAATATCCGACAAAAAATGCCTATGGACAAACAGGAGTTACAGGTGCTTACCGGATCGGAGAAAATCTACCGTTTATAAGGACAGATGACAGTTACAACTGGGACTCAGGGGCAACCTACAGCAGTGCACACGTTCGCTGTATCCGTGATATCAAAGATTGACGAATCAAATAGAAAGACAATATGAAAACAATCGCATACGGACTGTTATATGCTATCCTCCTGTTCCTTCCCGGTTGCATGGCTGAGGAGTTTCAACAGGAGATCATAACAGCTAAAGATGAAGGCGCGGTGAGGTTACACTTTCAGACGGTAATCCCTGAGTTCAGAACCCTTCAGACACGCGCTGCAGGTGGTGTGGATGAGATGAAGGTACTGGTTTTCGACCAGAATGGTACCTTTATCACGATTGAGACCGCTGCTCTTTCAAACCAGACAGAGACAGGTGGTACATTTATCGTCTCACTCCCCTCTTCATCAGAACCGCGTATCCTGCATTTCATCTGCAACCACAACTGGGACAGCTTCAATCCCTCAGGTATGCTGGGTTCCAACGAGGCTGCAGTGGTGGCACTGATGAGTACCAATCATGCCACCTTCTGGGCACGCAGGGAGCTGAGCGGCGGCATCAATGCCAACGCACTCCCGGCATCCAATCCGGTGGTACTGCTCCGCAACCAGGCAAAAATAAGTGTGACCAACGAGGCAGCCAATTTCAATCTTACCGGGTTTGTGATACATAAACGTCCCGACATTGGGAGTATTGCCGCCTTCAACACCACTACTGCACAATTTGAGGAGCATGCCATCACCGAGCCACTGGGGATGACCCTGCTCGATGCACAACAGTCGGAAATTGGAACCGGTGAGCAGTATCTCTTTGAACGCAGTAACCGGGCTGCACAGCAGATCACCACAGTGATCGTTTCCGGTGAGTACAACGGAACCGCAACCTTTTACAAGATTGACCTGGTAGATGCGAATAAGGTTCGCTATAACATAGAAAGGAATTATCTCTATATGGTGAAAATCATGAGTGTAACCAAAGAGGGTTACAGCAGTTTCACAGATGCCCTGAACGGAGCTTCACACAACAACGCTGTTCTCGACCCGATCATTGAAAAATACCCAATGATCTCTGACGGCACGGCGAAGCTGGAGGTGGAAAAGACATTGGTGATCGTGACCGAGCCGGGGAAAGAGATATCCCTCTGGGCACACTATTATCCCGATCTGAATAGCAGCAGCATCGACGACAGCGGTGTTTCTGTTACATTGATCTCAAACGAAGGAGCACTGGCTGGCGGTTCACTTTCCTGGGATCCGGCAACGGGTACCATAACAGCAACCAGTGCGGCCTCGCTGCCCACTGAACAGGGTGAAGCATTGATATTGGTACAAAAGGGGGACCTTGCACGAACCATCCGTGTGATTTTACGTACTCCCTTCCAGTTCGATCCAGTCACTATCAACAATTTAAATCCGGCTCAACTGGTGAGCGAGCAAAATATTCCGGCTACCCTGAAATTCAACATACCGGCTGATTTTCCGGCCGACCTGTTTCCCCTGCCGGTAAATATTTATACCCAGGGACTCTACCCGGCTGCTTCCGGCTTACAGATGGTTGTGGAACAGGGTGTGATTCATTATATCTACCAGGCAACAACTACCGGTGAACAGACGGTAGTTTTCAAAACCAACAAGTTCAGTAACAACGAGACAGTCACGCTGCAGGCCGACTATTTCACCGGTGGATCGGTGGCTTACTATCCTGAATTCATAATTATCTCAGGACCTATTGAATACCATGAAAGATATCTAGCTTGGTTTGGTATGTATAACAGATGGAGTGATGTGCCGAAAGATGCCACAGTCGATGTGAGTGGTGTATCGGATGCGACCATGAATATCCCATCCGACGGGGACTTTATATTTAAGTTACCTTTTACGACAGGAAATCCTACAATCATCTTTGAATATAAACGATCTGTATTTACTTACCGAAAAGCAATCTCATTGAACGATTTACAATCCAATTCTTATTTTCGATTAGACTGGATAGATTAAATGTAATAAGATAAGTATATGAAAAAGAAAAAATCGATATTCGGTGACTAGTGCCAAAATCTGTACAGACAATTATCAACAGTGAACAAGTATAAATAACAATGATTAATTGACAGGTCAATGAACAGCGATATGGAAAGTTATATTGAGACAAGCGATTCAGGTTTATACGAGAACGTCAGGGAGTGCATCCTGCTCTTTGAGAACGGCACTCAGAAGATCATCTGTAGCGATGAGATGAAGGGAAGCCTCACAGTGAACGTGTTAAAGCATCTGTCTGCGGAGACCAGTTTTGTAGAAGCAGTCCTCAAGCATTACAAAAGTGCCAGGACACTGGATGAACTTGCAAAGAAATGCGGATACAACTGCACGAAGACATTCACCCGCCACTTTAAGAACTACTTCAATAGTACACCCAAGCAGTGGGTGCTGGAGATCAGAAAAAATGAGTTGATAAGCTATCTCAAAAACACCAAATACCCGCTAAAGCATATATCTGAGGATCTGGGCTTCTCCAATGTTTCGCATCTGTCAGATTTCTGTTTGAAGAAAACAGGGATGCGACCCGATGAAATAAGGAGCAGAAAATAGACGAATTCCACAAAAAAAGCTCCCGGAATTCTTCAATTCCGGGAGCTTACTTTGTGGGTTGTGATCCGCCTGGGGTTCGAACCCAGGACCCCATCCTTAAAAGGGATGTGCTCTACCAGCTGAGCTAGCGAATCAGCCTGAATGCTTTCTTTCAAAAGCGAGTGCAAAGATAAAACGTTTATTTTACTTTTGCAACTGTAAAAGGGATAAAATCTTATTAATTTTCATTCCTGAAAGATAATCCTTTCAAAACTAAACGTTTTTCTGCGATCTTTTCCCGGAGAACAAGGTCTGTTTACTGACGACTGATCGCTGATCGTTAAAACCCAAAACGCTCTCCATGCAATGCTTTCAACTAAAGAGCTTATCGCTTACCGCTTATTGCTTACAACTTATAGCTGTTTAATACCTGTAATGCTCCGGTTTGAACGGGCCTGCTGCAGAAATACCCAGGTAGTCGGCCTGTTGTTGCGTGAGCGTGGTCAGCTTCACACCAATCTGTTCCAGGTGCAGCCTGGCAACCTCTTCATCGAGTTCTTTTGAGAGACGATATACACCCACCTTATAGTCGTTCCTCCAGAGATCAATCTGCGCCAGCGTTTGGTTAGCGAATGAGTTGCTCATCACGAATGAGGGGTGTCCTGTAGCACACCCCAGGTTCACCAGCCGCCCTTCAGCCAGCAGGAAAATGGCGTTGCCGGCGGGGAAAGTATATTTATCCACCTGAGGTTTGATATTGGTATGTACAATGCCGGGGAAAGAGGTCAGCTTATCTACCTGAATCTCATTGTCGAAATGACCGATATTACAGACAATAGCCTGGTCCTTCATCTGCTGCATATGCTCAATGGTGATCACATCGCGGTTGCCGGTGGTGGTAACGAAGATGTTCCCCTCCTTCAACGCCTCCTCCATGGTGGTCACCTTATACCCCTCCATGGCTGCCTGCAGTGCGCAGATTGGGTCGATCTCCGTTACGATGACACGGGCACCGTAAGAACGCATTGAGTGCGCACAGCCCTTCCCTACATCACCATAACCCAGCACTACGACCACTTTACCTGCGATCATCACATCGGTGGCGCGCTTGATGCCGTCGGCCAGTGACTCGCGGCAACCGTAGAGGTTATCGAACTTCGACTTGGTGACCGAATCATTCACGTTGATGGCAGGCACCAACAGCTCACCTCTCTCCATCATCTGATAGAGACGGTGCACACCGGTGGTGGTCTCCTCGGAGATACCTTTCATGTCGGCTATCGTCCTGTGCCAGCGCTGATCATCTTCCTCCAAGATACGGTGCAACGTATCCAGGATAGCCTGTTCCTCGCGATTGTCACCTTTTCTGTCGATGGTTGAGGCATCATTCTCGGCCTGATATCCCATGTGCACGAGCAGCGAGGCATCACCTCCGTCATCGACGATCAGATTGGGTCCCTTACCACCGGGGAAACGAAGTGCCATCTCTGTACACCACCAATACTCCTCGAGCGACTCGCCCTTCCATGCATAGACAGGTACACCAGCTGCAACAATCGCGGCGGCAGCATGATCCTGGGTGGAGAAGATGTTACAGCTGGCCCAGCGCACATCGGCACCCAGCTCAACCAGTGTCTCTATCAGCACGGCCGTCTGTATGGTCATATGCAGCGACCCCATCACCCGGGCACCTTGAAGCGGTTTCTCCGATGCAAATTTCTTACGTATCGCCATCAATCCGGGCATCTCATGTTCGGCAATCTCAATCTCTTTGCGTCCGAAGTCGGCAAGTGTGATGTCTGCCACTTTAAATGGCATATCTGAAGAAAAATTCTGATCCATATTACTTTTTTTGAATTATCTATTTTTAAGTGTGCAAAGTTACGAAATTTATGGAATGTTCCTACCTTTGATTTAGATAAAGCTTGTGAAATCGGGGTCAATCATATGAAAATTATCTATTCCAACTATCTGCCGGTAAAAGGGTTCAGGGCGATTAACCTGTTCGGGATCGTCTTCGCGAGAAAAGAGCATAAGACGCTTGTTAAACGCGTGCTCAATCACGAGGCGATCCATACCCGTCAGATGATGGAGTTGTGGGTGGTTGGCTTCTACGTCTGGTACATCACGGAATGGGTCTTCAGATGGATCCGTCACGGAGAGCGGCACCGGGCATACAGGGAGATCGGCTTTGAACGTGAGGCGTTTGCCAATGACACCGATCCGTATTACCTGAAACGGAGAAAGCGGTATGCTTTCAGACGGTATCTTACATAAATAGATGATAAAACAATAGGAGGCGATGAAACGAATATATTGGTTAATCCTGTTTTCCGGCATGTTTTTCACCATGTGCGCACAGGGCAATCAGAAAAAATCAGATAATATCAAATTAACAATGATGGAATATAACAGATTAACTCCCGAAGAGGAGCGTGTGATCATCCATAAAGGAACAGAAAGGCCTTATACCGGTGAATTATTGAACAACAGGACAGAAGGGGTCTATCTTTGCAGACGGTGCGACGCGGAGTTGTACCACTCCTCCGACAAGTTCGATGCGCAGTGCGGATGGCCCTCCTTCGATGATGAGATAGAGGGTGCCGTGAAACGTGTACAGGATGCCGACGGCAGGCGTACCGAAATCATCTGCAACAATTGCGGCGCTCATCTGGGACATGTTTTCCTGGGCGAAGGCTATACCTCCAAACAGACACGTCATTGCGTCAACTCCATCTCGCTTAAGTTTATTCCCGCCAGACAGGAGGGTATGAACAAAGTCTATTTTGCATCGGGCTGTTTCTGGGGTACGGAATACTTCTTCATGAAAGCTCCGGGAGTGAAACAAAC
>JAAYGM010000187.1 GCA_012727735.1 Bacteroidales bacterium
CAATCATCCCCAGGGTATCCAGCAGCTGTTCAAATCTCAGGTTGGTGAATATATTCCGCTGCAAGACAGCACGCAATGAATCACGATACTCCCTGTACCCTACATTTCGCTCAGCATGGGCAAACAGGTAATTGGCTTTCAGGGAGGTGATGTTATCCAGCAGGTCGCGATGCGCTATACTGGAAAGTAATTCCTTGAATGGTGATTGTTCCATCAGCAAGTTTGCCTTTTCATTATTGCTGATCCCGTTCATCTGTCTGATCCAACTGTTATCATCTGATTTATCCTGCAGGTAGAGCTCGATCAACCGATTGGAGACAGGCCATTCAGATGAAAAAACATTATACCTGAAATTGTATAACTGTGGAAACAGGAAATAGGGATTGGGTTTCGTGGAAATATTTACTGAACCTCTGTTCTGTGACCAGTTAAGATTGCTTTCCGTTCGTTCGAAAAGCCGTGTGAATCGATTCAGCACACGCATTGCCGCATCTTCATCACTGATCTCCTGTCCGTTTCGCTGTGCCTGCCTCTTCTCATCACGCACACCTCTCACCACATCCGCTTCATTGATGAGGCTCCCTTTTTCGGGGAACAAAACCATCTCTGGCTGCATCACTTCCTGTGCTTGCGTCCATGTACGCACATAACTATAAAATTGTACGGGAACCTCGATAAGAGAAAATCGGCTGAACGAATAATCGAGTGAATAGCTGCTTTCAATTGAGCGCTTTCGTTCTCTGAGTTGTGCAGGAATAGTATCAACAATTGAATTAAAGAGGGAAGAAAAATAATCATGTCCATTCAGATGCCATATGCTGTAATGTGTATCATCCACCTCGATACTTTTCTGTTCGTAATCGCCAATGATTAGTGCGATGGAGGGGGTTGGAAAATCAGTCTCATAAATAAAAATACTGTCGTATGTTACCTCAGTCAGCACGCTGTCCCTTCTGGTTTCAGGGAGGATCACATCTCCCGGTGCAGCGGGAGCCTGCGGACGTGCGAGGGTGTCTCTGCCCGCACGTTGCACGCCTCTGCCCCTCCCTCTCTCTCCGGCAGGTCTCTCCTGACCGGCGGAACGTTCTCTTCCTGTACGCCCCTCCCCGGAAGGCCGTGCTCCAGCTGCATCTCTGTCACCTGCAGATGGCACCCTGCGGGGTCTCATGCGCCGGGCAGCTGTCGAATCGGTTTCGCCGGAGTTGACAGTGCGTCTTGCCGGCCGTCTACCGGCACGTAGAGAATCATCCGGTTCAATGGCGACCCTTTTCACGACGGGCCATTTCATGGTTCCCTGTGACAAGGCTTTAAGTCCGTTCAACGTCTTCACTTTCAGGCGGAAGTGACTGAAATAAGCCTGCTGCCAGTCGGGGTTCTCACTGCTGTAGGAGGTACCGGGACGTGGATACCAATATGTTTCAGGTGTGAAAAGCAGGTAGTTCATATGTTGAAAACTGTATTTTTTATCAATCTTAAACATCCCGCTGGCATACTCCTCCTCTAGGATCTCTGCAGGTATATCCAAATAAGAAAAGCTTTCATCAATCGCTCCGGCATAATTCATCCTGAAACGAACCGAATCTCCCGGTACTATTTCACGTCCAAAATCGATTAACAGGATTTGGTGATCACGTTTGAACGACAACGGGTTATTACTTTCCGTCACCTCACTCACTTTCAGTCCCGGATTCAGGGTGAAGCAAAAAAGTGAGGAGCGGTTCAGGGCAACCCCATGCATTTCCACTTTGGAAGAGATCGTACGGGGATGTTGATCCAGGCTGATATCATAATGGTTGATCACCATCTTCGGACTGTTCACATACCGGTTGTTCACTTCAGTATATAGCTGACGTCTGCTTGCCGTTTTCATGATGGAGGTCACATGATTGTATGAAGCCCACATCCCTACAGTAACAAAAAGCAACGACAGATAGAGCCAGCGATATTTCCCCATTTTCGTGTTGGGAAGCCGTCTGAACAGGAAGATTGAGAGACAAATAAATCCCAACCCAAGCAAGAGGTATATCATCCGGTGATTGATCAATGTCGTCCAGTTAGAGAAACCGACAATTGAAGATTTCACCAGGGGCAGGTTATACACCATATAGTCAAAGAGATAATAAAACTTATCTCCTACATAGAACAGCGTAAGTGCGATATATCCCAGCAAAAAGACAAACGTAATTGCCTGACTTTTCAGCAAAAGCATAAGTGCAACGGAGAGGCCGAAAATATAAATCAGGGTGGGGATACAGATGAGCAGAAAATAAACCAGATAGGCCATCCAGTCGATAGTCACGCCCGAAATAAGATTGAAAGTGATCACCAACAGGATGATCAGGAGGTCTAAGCGGAGGAATACCGCCATATTACCCCAAATCTTACCGGTCACATATTCCGCATTACTCAGGGGATGCACATAGAACACCTCTGAGGTATCGAGCTTTTTATCCGCTTTTAAAAATTCGGAGGAGAGGAAGACTGCGATGATAGCCTGGCCGGTATTCAGAAACATCAGGTTAATGTAGGGGATATTAGCAGGGATTGCCTTCATCAGCCAGTTTCCGCCGCTCTGCTCAAAGACCAGTGAGATAAAATTGAATAAACAGAGAAACAGGATCGCCAGTATCAGAAAGATCCGGTAAAACCAGCTCCGCATCAGCAGTTTACTCTCATACTTTGCGACTGAATGGATATTGTACAATGCGAACATATTTATCGCTCAATTAGTTTAGTCTTCAATCCAACGGTTTAACCTGTTCTCCATAAAATAGACGTAGGCATGCTCCAGGTTGGGCGGGAAGGGCTCCGCATCATACCCTTCTATCTTATCGGCTACAACCTGAATCTCCCATCCTGTGCCTGAGGGTACCGTTGTAATCACCGGATATTTTTTATCTACCAATGGCAACTCGTCACCACTGATTTTCATGCGCCAGACCTTTCCTTCCGCCTCTTTACGCATCTCTTCCGGTGAGCCGAAAAAAGCGATCTCACCTTTGTTCATCAGCGCCATACTATTGCAGGTACTGGATATGTCGCCTACAATATGCGTTGAGAGAATGATCGTTACATCCTGCTCACTTATCGTCGCGAGCAGATTACGGAAACGGATCCGCTCCTCCGGATCCAGGCCTGTTGTGGGTTCATCCACAATGATCAGTTTAGGATTGTGAATCAACGCCTGTGCGATGCCTAAACGGCGTTTCATACCACCCGATAACCTGGATGCATACCGTTCGCGGACATCAAACAACCCCACACTTTCAAGCATCTCATCCACCGCTTGTCGGCGCTTCTTTCCGTTGTGCATACCAGATAAACGGGCCGCATAGTCTAAAAACTCATGGGTTTTATATTTGGCAAAAAAACGAAAATCCTGAGGTAAATAACCAAGGATACCACGCACCTCTTTCCTCTCTTTCAGCAGGTTATGTCCGAATATATCTACTTCACCCGACGTTGGGTCCATCAGCGCCACGAGGATGCGCATCAGTGTGGATTTTCCGGCTCCGTTGGGTCCCAGCAAGCCGAACATACCAGTTGGAATCTCCATGTTGATATCTTTCAATGCATGGTTGCCATTGGGGTATATTTTATTAAGTGAACGTATAGATATACTCATTGTTAATTTTTCAAAAGAATCACACAAAGAAGTTCTCTGTTAAATATATCAAACCTTTTGATGCATTGATTCTGTTGATTTGATCATTGAATGACAGTGTTTGTGTATTTGTTAATAATAATACAACAAATTTAACTCAGTGATTCCACGAAAACAAATGAAATAGATAAACGAGCCGATTATGTCGACCAAATAGGCAAATAGAAAATGAGATTGCTTTACCCAAATGATGAAGCCAACGCATCTCACCGTTCTTCTTGTTCACCTCCTGGTACTCCCGTACTTCTAATGGTCTGTAATTATAGCGGCACTACTGTATGACCTTCTTTTCGTAAAAGGTCTATTAATCCGTTCTCTCCGGGTAGATGACGAACTCCCACGGCAATAAACGACGGTTGTTCACGTATAAGTGAGGTAATATGTTCCATCCATTTGAAATTCCGTTCGAATAGCAATTCTCTTTGTATATCTCCATAATTCAAAGAATCAGAATATAGCTTAATCGAAATATGCTCTATTTGATCCAGATCCTGCTCATAATAGGCATCATTTAGGGAATCGATTAACGGAAGTTTCAGACTTACTCGAATTAATTCATCCAATTGATTATTCTTAAAAATGGAAATCATATGTTCAGCTTGTTGTGTAAGCGTCAGGCTATCATCCGTCGTATCAAACTGGAAATTAATCCTATTATCCAGCCCAATGATGTCATAACCCTTCTTAATAGCCCTTTTTTGTAGAGTGATATCCATTGGTTCTTCAGAGACATAGACTAACTCATCTATATCTCTCAAATCCAGATATTTTTCTGCATAGAGTTTTGCTCTCATCTTTTCCTGTACTAAAATAAATCTTTTCTTTTCACTGATCAATCGTGTCAGGAACGAAGGTTTAATTTTTATCTTATCTGAGGATCTGTTCAAATATTTCAGCATGACAGTATCCAGTATTGCAAGATCTTCCTCATCAAGGAGTTCTGCATAGGTTGAATCCATAAGCATCAAATTCTGATTGCCTGAAGAGGAGTAGCTTTCACCAATGAATTGGGTTACTGACGAGAATGCTTCCTCAAAAGAAGGAATACTATCCAATATATATGTTGCTGCAATAAAAGAGCCGCCATGAGCCGTCCCGAACAGATAGGACGATTGCTCCAACCCATTTCCTGATATTTCCCACAACAAACCACCCTTTTCCTCTACCGCTTTGGAAGAAGAAGAAGAACAGGAAAGGAGTAATGCAATGCCGATTGTCTCTGCAAAAAAGTCTGTAATGTTCCTCATATCATTCTGAATGATTTGTCCATAACATTTTTCATTGTGTCTCTCCATTCAGTAATATGTGAGAAAACAGGTGTAGTTCTGCTTTTAAAGACGTTGCTAAATATCTATCAAACAACAAGATTAAATAGAAACTACACAGATCAACTCATGCGGTAAGATTCACCTGAATAGAAATTACGCCATAAAAGTAAGTAATATTTGTCAAAGAGAAAGGATTTAAACACAAAAAGCCCCCGGGATGACTCCCGGGGGCTTCTTATAAAGAACGGCGGCTACCTACTCTCCCACTTTGTGTGCAGTACCATCGGCGCAATTGGGCTTAACTTCTCTGTTCGGAATGGGAAGAGGTGGAA
>JAAYGM010000188.1 GCA_012727735.1 Bacteroidales bacterium
GACTCAAAAAAATCGGAAATTCCGTCTGTTTCGCTCTGGGCGGGAACTCCGTAATTTCCGATGATGGGATATGTGAGTGTTAAAATCTGTCCTTCGTAGGAGGGGTCTGTCAGGCTTTCAGGATAACCGACCATGGCCGTATTGAAAACCACTTCTCCCGATCATGCCTGTTGGGCTCCAAACGATCGTCCGTGAAAAACCAGCCCGTTTTCAAGGATCAACCGCACCGGTATGTCTCTGTGCATAGTGCCTCTGTTGTTTTGTTGATTTGATACCTATTGATATTAGGATACAAAGATAAAAAAAAAACCGGAACGTTACAATAGTTGTAATCTCTCGGGAAAAAGATTTCTGAGTATGATTGGGTGAGGAGTAAGAGAGAGAGTTAAGCAAAAAAGTTGTATCTTACAGTTTTATTGAAGGCTGCGCCTCTTATTTACAGATATATTTCACACAGGGAGCTTTGAAAGAAATTTATAATTAAACCATCCGAAATAATAACGTTTCTATATTTTTAACAAAATTAAATCGCTTTCATCTGTTTATAGAGATACAATCTTAATCAATGGATGTGAACATAGAGACAACATATAATTTCAGTCAGTATCAATATGAATAAAATCGCTATAATCGGGAATTACCCTCCCCGTAAATGTGGTATAGCCACCTTTACTAAAGATTTAAACGACGGAATAAAGGAGAATGGTGTGACCACAGCAGTGGTTGCGATGAATGACGGCTTAAATCGTTACGATTATCCGGACGATGTGGTCTTTGAGATTGAACAGAATGTGATGGCATCTTACATCAACGCTGCCGAATACCTGAATTCAAACAACTTTGATGCGGTGATCGTGCAGCATGAGTTTGGCATCTATGGGGGCCAGGATGGCATACACATTATTCAACTGCTGAAGCGTCTGCGCATCCCCGTCGTCACCACACTGCATACCGTGATAGATGATCCGACAGAAAACCAGAGACAGGTGGTGAATGAGCTGGCACGCATCTCACAGAAGCTGGTTTGTATCTCACAAAAGGGTATTGATTTACTCAGGACCGTTTATGAAATACCAGAGGCAAAATGTATGCACATTCACCATGGGGTGCATCAGAGCGGAACCAGAAATATCTCCAGCCTCAGAAAGAAGCTGGGTGTTGCACATAAAAAAGTGCTGCTTACCTTCGGCCTTCTTTCCAGGAACAAATCGATCGAAGTAGTTATCAACGCGTTGCCTGAGGTGGTAAAGAAGTATCCCGACACGGTCTATATTGTGCTGGGAGCAACGCATCCGCATGTGGTGAAGCATGAAGGTGAAGATTACCGCCTCATGCTTATCAGGCTGGTGAACAAGTTGAATCTGGAGAACAATGTGATCTTTATCAATCGTTTCGTCACCAACGATGAGCTGTTCAGTTACCTGGAGCTGTGCGACATCTATGTGATTCCTTACCTGGGAGAAAAGCAGATCTCCTCGGGGACACTCATCTATACAATGGCTGCAGCCAAACCAATCATCTCCACCCCCTTCTGGTACGCAAAAGAGATGCTTGCCGATGAGAGAGGGTTGTTGTTCGATTTTAAAAACGCTGATCAGCTGGCAGGAAGAATCAATGAGCTGCTTGGCGATAAAGAAAAACGAAAAACCATCGCTCAGAACGCATTCACCCTGGCAAAAGAGTGCTATTGGCCCATGATCGGTAAAGAGTATTATGATCTGGTAGACCGGACGATTGTGGAAGAAAGCATCAGAACTATCTCTGCACCTGCACCGGTGATTGAATCAAAGTTCGTACAACCACCCATCAAGCTGGATCATCTCCGTGTTTTGACAGACTACACAGGGATACTCCAACATGCCAAATATAATGTACCTGACCGCAATCACGGTTACTGCACCGATGATAATGCCCGTGCCCTGTTGTTGTCCGTGATGCTGCAGAACGAGGTGCAGGATGTGGATGAGCTGAACAGGCTCACCAGCATCTACCTCTCCTTCATTGACTACGCCTACAACCCGGAGACAGGCAAATTCAGGAATTTCATGAATTACGAGAGAAGATGGCTCGACGAGGAAGGGTCGGAAGACAGTATAGGCCGAACCGCATGGGCCCTTGGGTTCACCTCTGCCTATACGAATGTATCTAATTTCTATCATCACTCCAACTACCTGTTTGGGAAAGTACTGCCCCAGATAGATCAGTTAACCCATCCACGGGCTTTGTCCTATGCCACCCTGGGACTGGCTCATCATGCCAGGGTGCACGGTGATGATGCAGTGATTGAAAAACTTGGTTCTTGCACGAAGAAACTATATATGCTGTTTGACAAAACGATTGATGAGGAGTGGCTCTGGTTCGATGAGAAGGTGAGCTACGCCAACAGCCGTATTCCGCAGGCCATGATCTATGCAGGGATCTATATGAAAGATGAGAAACTGATTCACCGTGGATTGAAGGTGCTGGACTGGTTGATCGCAAAACAATTCAGCAATGAGCTCTTCTCGCCTGTCGGCAATGAGGGATGGCTCACCCCGCAGGGAAAAGCGCCCTTCGATCAGCAGCCGCTCGAAGCCAACGGTATGATAGATGCCTGTATGCAGGCAGAGGTGTTTGTAAAGGATGGCACCTATGCCGATTATGCACTGAAAGCTTTTTACTGGTTCACCGGCGAGAACGACTGTGCTGAGCCCGTCTATGATTTTGCTACGGGCGGCTGTCGCGACGGTCTTCATCCGGGAGGTGTGAACCTGAACCAGGGAGCCGAATCCACCATCTCATGGCTCATGTCACTAATGAATATTTCTTTCTATCTTCGTAACAAAAACAGTTTACTGGTATGATACAAATGCACCGACACCCCATTCAGATAGTACCCTCTTCGAGGCGGACACTGGTCCGCCCATTTATTCCAGGCCGTAAAGCTCAGGTGGACCATATCCTGTTAAGGGCATTCGCCATCCCGCAGAGTGAACGCCATCCTATTCTCGAAAATATCTATGAACGAATAGAAGTACCTGCGGAGTCTTTCCGGCAGATATTGATGAAACATTACGGACACATAGCGCACCGCATCCCTACAAATATGGAGCTGAGCGATGATGATAAGCGGTTCATCGGTTCTTTCTTCACCCAGCAATATGCACTGGAATCCACCGCGCTCTTCAATCCTTCCATCGTGCCACATCCCGTGCAGGACAGAGAGGGTGTGGTACGGTTTATCATCAGCCTCAGGGCTATCGGCGAAGGCCATATCTCCTCCATCACCTTCATGGAGGGGGAGATCGATGCCGATTGCAATATCACTGTCGCTGAAAATTCGCCGGTTATCTACGAGCCGGAGCGTACCCAGCATTATTACGAGAAGAAGCAGTTTATAAAGAAAGCACATGAGCTGGGAATCCTGACCAGTTTGAACAGACCGTTGATAGATGGTATGCCTGATGAATTTTCGTATGAGGAACTGACGAAAGTGATTAACAGAACATTCAAGGAGAATATAACCGTCAGCACGGAAGAGCTTGAGGCTTCGATGAACAATATCCGGTCGCTGGCACTCTCCAACTTCTCACTCGATTTTCCAACGGACAATATCTCCGAACGGGCCATCTACCCAGCATCACCCTCACAGAGCAACGGGCTGGAGGATGCCCGCTTTGTACGGTTCACACAGGACGACCAAAGTGTGATATACTATGCTACCTTCACTGCCTACAATGGAAAGACCATCATGCCGGAGATGCTGGAGACAGTCGATTTCAAGCAGTTCCGCATCTCCACGCTCAACGGGCCGGCAGTAAGCAACAAAGGGATGGCTCTTTTTCCGAGGAAGATTGACGGGAGCTACATGATGCTGGGGCGCCAGGACAATGAATCGCTCTACATCATGAAATCAGACAATCTCTATTTCTGGTATGATTATCAGCCGTTGCTGAAACCGACTTACGAGTGGGAGCTGATACAGATAGGCAACTGCGGCTCACCCATAGAGATTGAGGAAGGGTGGCTGGTGATCACGCATGGTGTGGGGCCTGTCAGGACCTACTCACTGGGAGCGTTGCTGCTCGACAAGGATGATCCGCTGCAGGTGATCGGCCGGTTGAAAGAACCCTTGCTCTCTCCCACCAAAGAGGAGAGCTCGGGTTATGTCCCCAATGTGATCTACACCTGTGGTGCGATGGTTGTGAACCGCACCCTGATTCTGCCCTATGCCATCGGAGATGTGGTGACCACCTTTGCCACAATCAGTCTGGATGAGTTACTGGAGGAAATGAAGAAAGAAAAATAAGAAACAAGAAATCAGAGATGAAGATAGCAATGCTCGCCCCCATCGCCTGGCGCACCCCTCCCGTACATTAC
>JAAYGM010000189.1 GCA_012727735.1 Bacteroidales bacterium
CTCTTCCATCGTATGATAGTCGATAAAACGGATGACGGCTGTGCCGGGGACTGAAGTGAACTGTTTAATCTCCACGCCGATTGCCTCACTTACTGCTTTCGCTGCCAGCACCGGTATGCCTGATTCTCCATTCATCAGGAAGCTGTATGCTTTCACCTCCGGATTGAATGCCTGTAGAGGAGCACCATTCACGGTGATGGAGGCAGGAGTGAGGTCGGGGGTCACCTTTATGGGGAAGCTGTCGGATGCAGTGCTCCCGTTGTAGGTCATATAAGCAGTGATAGATGCAACGCCCGATCTGTGTGCCGTCATCTTTCCGTTCTGGTCCACGCTCACCACCGATGGGTTGTTACTTTTATAGATGATGTGTGCCTCTTTGGTTGCGATAAAACTGTCGTCCAGTAGTGTGGCCGACAGACGGGTCTGTGCCGTTTCTCCCGGTTGCAGGATCATCTTGTCCGTCTCGGCGACTACTGTCTCCAGTGTCGGCATGAATTGTCCCTTCATCACCGCCTCCACGGTTCCTCTGATCTCTTTCGATGAGGCTCCTATTTCGAAGGTGTATACTCCCTGGTCGAATGAGATGCGGTTCTGTTCCTCATCCCAGTACCAGAGATCAGCGCAATCGATCTCTATGGAAACGGTTTTTGTCTGTCCGGCTGGAATGGTGACCCTTTCGAACCCTTTCAGCCGTTTGAACGGCCGTCCCTGGGCCGCTGCATCGGCTGTCTTGAGATAGACCTGCACAATTTCATCACCGTCCATCTCTCCGCTGTTGGTGATCTCTGCGGTGATGGTTATTTTGTCATAGGGAGTGATCTCTTTCTTACTGATCTGAAAATCACCATATTCAAAAGAGGTGTAGGAGAGTCCGTATCCGAATTCGTAGGATACCTCCTTGTCGAAATACCAGTAGGTTCGTCCGTTTTTAACGCCATCACCCCGCAGTGTGTAATCCCCGAAGTCAGGCAGATCCTCTGTTGACTTATACCAGGTGACGCTGCTCTTACCGCCGGGGTTGACCTCGCCGAACAGTATTTCTGCCATGGCTGTTCCCTGTGCCTGTCCGTTGTAGCCGGTATAAATCAAACCGGGAATATGTGGGTGCTGTTTGATCTCTTCCACCTCCACCATGCCCATTGTCTGCATCACCACAATGGTGTTGGGGTTGACCGCTGCGACCGACCGGATGAGCTGCAGCTGATTACCCGGCAGGGAGAGGGAGAAGCGATCCGATTCTTCTCTGCCGGTATTCTGGTCGGTTCCGACAAAGATGAGGGCTACATCAGCGGAGGCCACTTTCACCAACGTCTCCCGGTCAACAGTCTCCGTTTGCGGCTCACGGTAGACAAAGTAAAGATCCTGCGGACCTGCTATACCCAGTCTGTTCACCTTTACCGGCAGGGTGACACCTCTTCCGAAGGGGCGGGCACCTTCCGCACTCTCAACCCTCTGTGAAGCAATGATATTACCGGTGGCCGCACCCACTCTCACCTCAATGGTGCCACCGCTCTGTGTCACGCTCAGTTGCAGTATCAGCGAATCGAGATGGGTCAGGTCTATGTTGTGGTAGGCTGTCCAGTCACCATCCTTGATCCCCTGCAGGGTGAGGTTGCCGAACCGCTCCGTGGCGATGATCCCCGTGGCGGCCGCATCGAAGGTGGTAGCGTTGTACTCTTTGCTTTCGCCGTCGCTGCTCCGTGTGGTGAAGTTGCGCAGCGTAAAGAAATCGGTTCTGCGGCTCGTATTTCCTCCCTCACCGTGGAAAAGCTCGATGGGGAGATTGTTTTGCTCTATAAAATTGCGCAATCCCTGCAGATGAGAGATGCTCAGGTGTGCTTCCACCGGACCGGAATAATCACCCAGCTCCACCCTGTCGGCCTGCGGTCCCAGGACGGCAATTGTTCTGATATCCCCGGGTTGCAACGGGAGTGCTTTTAAGCCGGTGGATGCCACCGGCTCATTTTTCAGCAGGACAGGACTCTTCGTCGCTATCTCCAGCGCCAGGTCGTTGTGTGCAGGGTCGTTGATGATGTCCTGTCTGATCCTGGAATAGGGTACGATCGCTGGAGGATCAAACTCGCCCAGCCGCATGCGGATGGTCATCATATTGATCAATGCCCTGTCAATATCTGCCATGGTGATCAGACCACGGTTCAATGCTTCAAGGGTATTGCTCTGATATTCTCCCCCACAGTCTGAGTCTACTCCGGCTTTCAAGCCGGCAGCAGTGGCTTCCACTCCATCTCTCAGGAAGTGATGACCCTGGAAGATGTCGGAGATCGCCCCGCAGTCGCCAGTCACATAACCATTCAGCCCGTATGTCTTTCTGGCAATGGAGTCCACCAGGAAGCTGCTGGCGGAAACAGGGGTTCCGTTCACGGAATTGTAGGCCGTCATGATGGAGGGAAGGTTCTCTTTCTCTATCAGTGCCTTGTAGGGACTGAGATAGAACTCGCGCATATCTCTTTCGTCCAGCGCTGAGTTGCCGTTATGGCGGTTGTATTCACTGTTGTTGGCGATATAGTGTTTGCCGGTAGGTACCGTTTTCAGGTACCTGGGGTCGTCGCCCATCATCCCTCTAACGAAGCCGCTTGCCAACTCAGAAACCAGGAAGGGGTCTTCACTGTAGCTCTCGGCGGTACGTCCCCAGCGGGGATCCCTTGCCGGCTCAATAACGGGGGACCAGTAGGTGAGGGTGAATATCAGTTCATTGTTGAATCCTCTGGCTTCATCTGCAATCACTGAGGCCTCTCTCCGGATCAGCTCCGGATCCCAGGTACTGCCCACGGCGATGCTGTTCGGGAAGGAGGTGGCAGTCATCCCGGCGTTGTTGTTCCTGCCTACAACACCATGGAGTGCTTCACCCCACACATCATACTTATTGATCCCGAGACGGGGCACTGATGACATGGTGTTCCCCAGCAGTGTCTGTTTCTCTTCCGGCGTCATACGGGAGACAAGGTCAGCAGCCCTCTCTTCAAACGAATAGGCGGTGTTCAGGTAGATGGGTTGTCCGCTCTTTGCCGGTGCAGCAGTCTGCGCCGGCAGGCTGATGGTAGATAGAATCAACAGGAAGGTGCTGAAAAAGATGTGTCTCATTGCTGTCTGTTTTTTTGTTTTTTATCGGATAATTATTCCGACATATTTTTGATATAAGGCAGTTCAGGCATTGCGCCGAAACCGTAGAATTTTTGTGCATTGATACCTAGAAAATGGGCTTTCTCTGTATCTGAGAGCAGCGATGACCGGAGGATGAAATCATACGACATCCGGTAGGTGATGGCCACCATGGTGCGGGGATAATCGGACCCCCACATCAGCTTATTGATCCCCACCAGGCCGATTGCTTCCCTGATAGCCCAGATTGCACCGGTAAAAGGATAAAACTCCGCATGGAAGAGCCAGGTGATTCCTCCCGATTCAATCATCACATGGTCGTACCGCGCCAGTTTGACCTGCTCCTGCCACTCGCTGCGTGTCACCATGCCGAAATGACCGATGGCGATCTTCAGTGAGGGACAGGCGGTGATGATTTCTTCCATCTCTGCGACCTGCGTGGCGCCGTCGGCCAGATCGATGGAGAGGATGATTTGCTTCTCCTGCATCAACTGAAAGAGCTGCATCATCTCATCACCGGTGAGCCATCTCCTGCCCGTGTCAGTGATCAGCCTCTGTGCAGGTATCTTGATGGCTCTGAACCCCTTATCGATCATCGCTGCCGCCTCCTCGTAGAATCCGGGTCTGCGCATATCCACCATGCCGCAGCAGAGAAACCGGTCAGGGTAGCGCTGCTGCACCTCCATCAGATAGTCGTTCTGTATCCCGTCGATATACTCCTGTGTGATCACGCTGGCTGTCACCTGGGCATAATCCATGTTGGAGAGAAATATCTCCGCGCTGTTCCTGCCGTCGGTCATGTAGGGAGGCAGCATCTGCCGCACTTCACCCATGAACAGGGACCTGCCGTTTGTCAGTGTTTTGATCTGCAGGCCGTTCACCTCCGCATCCTGAGACAGCCAGAGGTGTGCATGTGCATCTATCAGGAGGGTACTCATGATTCAAAGCCTATTAGATACCTGAATATC
>JAAYGM010000019.1 GCA_012727735.1 Bacteroidales bacterium
ATCCCTTCCAGTGCGTAGACAACGGGGCCCCGTTCCATCGCCAGGAGTCCTCTGTTATAAGCAACCTGCTCATGTGCTGCTATACGGCGTACAGGCATGTCCATCTGTAATGTGATCACATCCTCATCATTCCATCTTCTTTCAAGCAGCACATATCCGTCAACAATATTCATTCTTAACTGTTTCCCGTTCACTGAAAGTGAAAAATGAGGATCCTCACCATCCACATAATGATAGAGATCGGTCGGCACCGGCCTGCCTCTGGCCCATCCGGGGATACGCAGATGGAGCGTAAACTTCTCCGGAATGGTCTTCTTTATCCTGATCTCCACCTCCCCTAACCAGGGATAGCTGGTCAGCTGTTCCAGCTCTATCTCACCCGTCTGCAACGCGATAGAGGAGTTACTTTCGACGAAGAGGTTCACATAGACCTCGTTATTCCTTGTGGCATAGAGATAACCCGGTACAGAAGCCATAAACCGGGTGATGTTACCCGGGCAGCAGGCACACCCAAACCACTCTTCCCGTTCATGTATGCCGTTAGAGGCCAGCGGGTTGTCGTAGAAAAATTCATCACCGCTTAATGAGACGCCTGAGATCAGTCCGTTGTAGAGCGTTCTCTCCAGCACATCTATATATTTTGCTTCACCTGATGCGAGGAACATCCTGTGGTTCCAGAATACATTGGCAATGGCGGCGCAGGTCTCACAATAGTTGTTGAAATTATTCAGCTCATAGTCGGGACCATAACCCTCTCCCTGTGCCCTGGAGCCCACACCGCCGGTGATATATAGCTTCCGGCCTGCCATGTTCTGCCAGAGCCGCTCAACGGCTTCAAAAAGTTCCCTGTCGTGCTGCAGCATAGCCACGTCAGCAGCACCGGCAAAGAGGTATCCGGCACGAACGGCATGCCCCACAATTTCCTCCTGTGCGAGGATTGGCATATGGTCCTGGCTGTAGATGCCGGGAGCTCTTCTGTTTGAAAGGCGCCCGGCCTCATCCACAAAGTAACGGGCCTGTTGGAGATACCTCTCCTCTCCGGTGACACGGTAGAGTTTCACCAGTGCCATCTCAATGATCGGATGCCCCGAGGGGTAGCTGATCTGATCATCTCCAAGGCCGAACACTTCGCACACAAGGTCGGCATTCTTCACAGCCACATCCAGCAGTGACCGTTTACCTGTAGCTTTGTAATGTGCCACAGCAGCTTCGTAAAGGTGGCCGCTATTGTAGAGCTCATGGCTGTTCACCCTTTCCCATCGGGAGCTGCCCCACCACCCTGAGAGACGGGTACAGCGATTGGTCACACAGGTGGTAAGATAGCCGTCATCCTCCTGTGCTGCTGCAATAAGCGTGATCACACTATCGAGGTAGGCATCCAGTGCCGGGTCATACTTCACCGCCAGTGAATAGGAGGCACCCTCTATTATTTTATATGGATCGGTGTCGTCGAAGGAAAAATCGCCCTGATGCTCCCCTTCTATGAGCCCACCTGCAAGAGCAAAGTTATCAAAGCGTCCGTTTATTTCACTCTGGTAGAAAGCTGAGGGAATTGAAATAGTACGGTTAATCTCCATTCTGGGTGCCCAGAACTTGTCTTTAAGGTGCACCCTGGTGAATGAGACATCATCAATCTCACCCGTTATCACATCTGATGGCTTGCCTCTCTCAGTGAGATTTTCACACCCGCAGACAAAACAGAGGCAAAGGAGGATTGAGAGAATTCGATTCATTTTTGACAAGGTATTTATATAAGATTTTATTTCTTGCACTTTGCACAAAGCTGTTAGCTGATCAGCTGAAATGGACCACACAGCCGATGCTGAACAATTGTGCTATAGCATCTCTGATATTACTTATGCTACAAATATAATCCAAAAAGAGTGGCGATAACTGAAAGAAAATTCCAAAAAGATATCAAAATACTCTGAAAAAAATCATTTCACCCTTTCCCCGCCCTCTTTTCTCCATATCGCAGCGATTGAACTGCAAAGAGGTTTATTTCAGGCTTAAAAAAAATAGCTATATTTGTGAATAATTATTAATCTGGAGTAATAAAGGTTGTATGCGCCCGATGCGATTGAAATATATCATGACACTTCTCCTGGTTTTGTTTTGTTTGAATACATTTCCGGTTGAATTAAATTTCAAATATTACAAAGCGGAGGATGGTCTCTCTTCCAACACTGTCTATGCTGCACTACAGGATTCGAAAGGATTTATGTGGTTCGGCACCGAAAACGGACTGAATCGTTTCGACGGCTACACCTTTAACGTATATAACAATATACCCAGGACAGAGAATTCACTCATCAACAATTATGTTTACGCACTTGTGGAGGATGAAGAGGAGAATCTCTGGATCGGCACCGAGCGGGGTGTCTGTTCGTTCAATCTGAATAACAGTGTTTTTACGCCTCTCACCCTCACCACCGGGAAGGGCGTCAAAGTGACAGGGCGAATTCAGAGCCTGATCTATGACAGGAGAAAGCTTTGGATTGCTTCGGCCAGACAGGGAGTATTCATCAAAGAGGAGAAGGATCTTATACTGCACAGTTTTGATGAGTACAGAATTGACCCTGAGGCAACAGTCTGGGTGAACACGATCTATAAGGACAGGGAGAATGAGATATGGGTCTCGGTAGACAATACGACACACCAGATTTACAGGTTTGAGAGGGAGAGTGCCCGGTTTGTACCGGCATTCCCGGAGATGCCGGTAAATGAACAACGGCAACTGCGTGCTTACAGTATGCTGGAAGATACCTTCGGCACCCTCTGGTTTGGTACCTGGACAAATGGACTGATTGCAGTAGACAAGAAAGAAGGTCGCATCACCGGCAGATATCTCAATAAACCCGGCAAAGACCTGACCCTGCATATCCATCAGATTAGCGAGTATGACCCCGGCACACTGTTGATAGGCTCAAACGATGGCCTGACTTCCTTCAAATTGTCACCTGTATCCGGTAACAAGCCTGATCAGCATTTTCGTGAACCGAAACTTTCCAACCGGTTTGTCTATCCCATCTATAAGGATGCAGAGGGAGGCCTCTGGATTGGCACCTATTATGGAGGTATTAATTACGCATCACCCAACAGAAACTATTTCACGAGTTATACCCATGTTGAACATGAGAACTCTATCATCGGCAATGTGGTCAGCTGTTTCTGTGAGGATAATCAGGGTAATATCTGGATTGGCACGGAGGACGGGGGGCTGAATGAGTATGATATCCGCAATGGCTCGTTCCGGACATACAGTCACAGGGAAAGCAAGAGAGGACTCTCGTTCAACAATGTCCATGCGCTCTGTGTCATCGGCAACAATCTCTGGATCGGCACCTATACGGGAGGATTGAACGTGATGGACCTGGAGACAAAAGAGATCAGGCACTATTACGCCGATGAGAACGATGAGCTGAGCCTCGACGCAAACAATATCTACTCCATTTTTCAGGATAGCACCGAGAATATCTGGATTGGTACCTCTTCAGGTATAAACCTTTACAATCCTGTTTCTGACAACTTCACTCCTGTTCGTATCCTGAACGAGTTTGTGATGGACATCACCCAGCTGGGCGATCATATCTGGTTCGCAACAATCAACAGGGGGTTGCAGCGTTACGACCTGAGAACGGGAGAATGGCGAGAATATCTCTTTGATGCAGCAAACAGGCAGTCACTGATCAGCAACAATGTGAACACCCTCTCTGTTGATGAACGACAACGGCTGTGGGCAGGCACCAACAACGGTCTGTGCAGGTATGATGAAGAAACCGACTCCTTCGTGGATGAGGAGGTGGACTTTCCAAGTAATTACATCTGCAAGATCTTTTCCGAAAACGGTGTGCTCTGGATCTCCACACTGAAGGGGTTGATAAGTTATCAGACTGCAACGGGTCAGTTTCGTCAGTTCAACCAGAGTGATGGTCTCCTGAGTGATTTGTTCACTCCCAACTCAGGATTCAGATCTTCATCAGGTCGAATCTATCTGGGCACACCCAACGGTTTCAATGCTTTCTATCCCCGCCAGTTGGTGAAAAATGAATACAATCCCCCCATAGAGATCACCGATTTTCAATTGTTCAACAAACCAGCCAGGCTTGAGGCATATCTCACCCGTGACAAACAGGAGAAGCCCGCCCTTAAGCTGGCACACAATAACAACTCATTCAGCTTTGAATTTACGGCCCTCAGTTTTTTTGCTCCCGGCAAGAACAGTTACAGGTTTATCCTGGAGGGGTTCGACAAGGAGTGGACCGATGCCGGCAGCAACAGAAGAGCCACCTACACCAATATTCCACCCGGCAACTATCTGTTCAGGGTAAGAGCTTCTAACAATGATGGTGTATGGAGCAACCATGACTTTACCCTGGATGTGGTGATCAAACCGCCCCTTTGGTGGAACGTCTGGTCTGTAACGCTCTATGTGTTGCTGATCATTGCAGGGCTTATCTATCTTTTTATCTGGCTGCAGGAGAAAGAGAGAAGAAAAAATGAGGCAAAGATTGCAAGGATCAGGGATGAGAAAGAGAAGGAGAACTACCGCTCACAGATTGAGTTCTTCACTAACGTTGCCCATGAGATCAGGACACCCCTGAGCCTTATTATTGCTCCCCTGGAGCAGGTGATTGAGCGTTCGCAGCAACTCCCCGATTCCACGATGGACGATCTGGGTATTATGAGAAGTAACAGTGAGCGCCTGCTGACGCTGGTGAACCAGCTGCTCGATTTCTCAAAAATCGAAAAAGGAGGCATTCAGATTTCAATGGCAAGACTGCCTATTCACCACTTACTGACTGAGATTCACCAGCTGTTTATACCATTGACCGGGCAGAAACATATAAGGTTTGAATATCTGAGTGACGTATCCGATCTGCTGATCATGGCCGACCGGGAGAATCTGACAAAAGTGGTGAGTAACCTGTTGAGCAATGCCGCTAAGTATGCAACCGATTATATCTCCATGGAGCTATCTGCCAATTTTTCGGCAGAAGCGTATCAAATCATTGTAAAAGACAACGGCCCGGGGCTGCCTGAGCAGGAGATGAAAAATATCTTCAATCCTTTTTATCAGGTTGCCGGTCAGCATAAGTCCGGAACCGGGCTGGGACTCTTCCTGGTCAAATCGATCGTGCATGCCATGAAAGGCAGCATTGACCTCTATAACAATCCGGGAGAAGGGTTGACAATCTCACTGACACTTCCGAAGATTGTCGCCGAGCCGGAGCAGTCACATCAGGAAGATAGGAGCAGCACAATCAGGGTGAACAACACAACAGAGCGGGAGGTGATCTCCGATGATGTACCCTGCCCCGACACAGATGAAGAAAAGCAGACGCTGCTGCTAGTGGAGGACGACAAGGAGATGCTCTCATTTATCTGCAGGCAGCTGGAGAGGGATTATCTGGTCCACACCGCCGGTGACGGCAATGAAGGTATCGCTGTACTGGAAAAACATGAGGTGAACCTGATTATCACCGATCTGATGATGCCAAATATGGATGGCTTCACCTTCTGCAGGACAGTTAAGACCAACTACATGTGGAGCCATATACCGGTGATTATGCTGACTGCCAAAACCAATGTGGGTTCAAAAGTGGAGGCTTTCGGGATCGGGGCTGATGCTTATCTGGAGAAGCCATTCCAAATATCTTATCTCACTGCCCGTATAAGGAATCTGCTTGAGACACGTCAGATGTTGTTCAGGAAGTTTACCCGGACACCTTTCGCCTCACTGAAGAGTATTGCGGGTAACGAGCTGGATGAAGTCTTTCTGATAAAAATAAACGCCATCATCGAGAAAAACATCAATAATGCTGATTTCTCCATCAACGATCTGGCAAGTGAGGCAGGGATCAGCAGCTCAGGTCTTTTTTCCAAGATAAAACAACTCTCGGGCGTCACTCCCAACAAGCTTATACTCTCCATGCGGCTGAAAAAAGCAGCTGAACTCTTGAGTGACGGAAAATTCCGTGTGAATGAGGTCTGTTATATGGTCGGCTTTAATAATCCCTCCTATTTCGCCAAATGCTTTCAGAAACAATTCGGCAAGCTACCGAAGGATTTCACTGATGAGATGCATACAGAGGAGTAGCGTCAGCCACCAATGAGGGTATTGAATCCATTATCTTTAAAAAGAGTGAAGATCTGATCAATTCTATCTTTTGAGGGTTCTCTCATTCCATTTTCATTGTAATCTCTTCCCAGCTTCTCATATTTTTTCAATGCGCTGTTGTGATAGGGTAACAGTCCCACCATGGCGGGTTGATAAGGCAACCCCTTCAGGAAGGATACCGTTTGTCTGATGTTCTCCTCATCACAATTCACACCCCCGACCAGCGGAATCCGTACATGGTACTCCTTGCCGCTACCGGAGATATAGGAGAGGTTGCTCAGTATCAAATCATTGCCGGCACCTGTCCATTTCCGGTGTTTTTCACTGTCCATAAGCTTCAGATCGTAGAGGAACAGATCGGTGTGCGGCATGATCTCCTCCACAAGCTGCCTCCTCACATTGCCGGATGTATCTACCGCACGGTGGATGCCTTCCTCACCACAACGAATCAGCAGGCTTTTCAGTTCACGGAAGTAGATCAGCGGCTCACCACCCGAGAAGGTCACCCCACCGCCGGAGTTATCCATGATGCTTGTCTCCTTCATCACGATGGTCATCACCTCCTCTTCGGTATAGTCTCTCCCACTCATCTCGATGGCTTTGGTGGGACACACTCCGGCACAATCACCGCAAAGAAGACATCTTGAAAAATCGGTGACGATCCCTTCTGCAGATGTCAATGTAAGTGCATCTGCAGGAC
>JAAYGM010000190.1 GCA_012727735.1 Bacteroidales bacterium
CCTGGGTTGTTTTCACACTGGCCGCCACTGGCTCTTGCTCTGAGGCTTTTTTCCAAAGACGGGCTGCGCGGGGCATGCGCCAGCCATAATCATTGTCGGTAGTGCCGCGCCAGAAGGCCGGTCGCGGTCCGAAACCGTTCAGCAACAGCTCCTGACCTTTGGCTTTGTAAGAGGTTATCACACCCGATTCCCTGTCAATGGTCAAAGTGAATCCCTTCCCTTTGATATCAATGCTGCTTCCTTCAGTGTAGGTCGCCTTGCCGGCTTTTAAGCTGTCAAAAGGTGGTTTGGATGCTTCAACGGGTAGTTTTATTTGCGCCGATGCTATCTCCCAACCCTTAGGTAGCAGGTTCTCTGCCGTCCTGGTCGTGGCAGAGAAGGTCACAAAATACTCGATGCCCGGCTCTGCAGAAATGCCACCCAAATCAATATCGACCAGCATGGATTGCCGGGGAGCAATATCCAAATCAGGCAATTTCCCGCTTTTTACCACCTTCCCGTTGGCTGTGATCCGGTAGCTGAAATCATAGTTGGAAAGATTGACAAAAAAGTACTTATTCGTTATCTGCACCTGTCCCTTCTCCAGGTTTTCAGCCTCGAAACCAATATTCTGATATACATGCTTCACCTCATAACTGTGTGGCTTGAGACTCCTGTCAGGATAGACAACACCGTTGATCAGGAAATTACCATCGGATGGCGTTCCCGGAGGGCCATAGTCACCGCCATAGGCCCAGAACTCACCCTTTTCGTTGTTATTGACCAGGCCCTGGTCCACCCAGTCCCAGATAAAACCACCCTGCAGATTGGGATATTTCTCAATTATCTCCCAGTAATCCTTTAAATTGCCAATGCTGTTACCCATGGCATGTGCATACTCACAAAGAATCAGGGGTCTGTCGGTATAGCTCTTCGCATAATGCTCAATATGCTGAGGCCTGGCGTACATAGGGCATACAATATCGGTATTCCACTCGTGGCCCGACTGCTCATATTGAATGGGACGCATCTTGTCACGGCTGCGGATAAAGAGATAGGTCTGGTAGAAGTTATACCCGTTTCCGGCCTCGTTACCCAGGGACCAGATCACCACCGACGGATGGTTTTTGTCCCTCTCGAACATATTGCGTGTACGGAACAGGTGTGCCTCTGTCCAGTCAAGGTTGTTGGCCAGACTTTTACCCCTGGCGCGATCGTAACCCATACCATGCGATTCGATATTGGCTTCATCCACAATATAAAAGCCATACCTGTCAGCCAGTTCATAAAAGAATGCCGGCTGAGGATAGTGACTCAGGCGGATGGCATTCACGTTGAGCTGCTTCATTCGCTCCATATCGAGCAGCACATCGGTCTCACTGACCACCTGTCCGGTGATTTGGTTAAACTCATGGAGATTCACCCCCTTAAGCAATACGGGCTGGCCATTGACCATGAATTGCCCGTTCTTTATTTCGCTGGTCCGGAAACCAATTTTTATCGATGTCACCTCCGTCGTTTTCCCGGAGTCATCTTTCATGGTTAGCAGTAGTGTGTAGAGGTTAGGGATTTCAGCACTCCAGGCTTTTACATCGGATATGACTGCTTCGAAATTCACTGTCCCGATAGAATCGCTTAATTCAACCGTTTTGTTTCCCGAAGAGATTGCATTGCCGGAATCATCAATGATCTCATAACCCACCGAGTGAGTCGTTTTTTTACCGGTATGGTTTTTCATCTCCACATCCAAGTCGAAAAGACCATGGGTATAACTCTCATCGAGGGTGCCCTGTGCGAAGAAATCACGCAATCGCACCTTGGGTTGGGCAAATAGACAGACATCACGTGGTAGGCCGCTCAAACGCCAGAAGTCCTGACACTCGAGATAGGCTGCATCACTCCAGCGGAAGACCTCCACGGCGAGGGTGTTCTTTCCGGGTGTGATGTATGGGGTGATGTCAAATTCCTGCGGTGTCTTACTGTCTTTGCTCATACCCACTTTTTGCCCGTTCACCCATACAAATCCAACCGATTTGATGGAGCCAAAAGAGACAAAAATCTGCTCTCCCTCCCATGATTGAGGTATATCAATTTCACGGCGGTAATAGCCGATATTGTTCTTCTCCATATCATTGATGTAAGGAGGCTTGAAATTCCATTGTGGATAGAATTCATATCCGACATTTGTGTAAATGGGAATACCATAACCTTGAATCTCCATATTGGAGGGCACGGTGGTCTCGTCCCAATTAGAAAGGTCGAGGTTGGGAGCAGCAAAATCCCCGATACGGTCCGACACTCCGGTAATGAACCTGAACCTCCAGGTACCGTTCAGTGACAGGATCCTGGAAGAGGTTGACTGGTCGTTCCGCAAGGCCGCTTCCCTGCTGTCGTAGCTTATAAAGGAAGCACGCGGTAACTCTTTATTGATACCCTGTATTGCCGGATTCTCCAACTCAGGATGTGGAGGTCGGTCCTGTGCCTGAAGGCTTGTTATAAAAAACAAAAAGCCTAACAAATGAAATATTCTCTTCATGAAATATCTGTTAATCCATTATTATTTTGAAAACTGCCACCAGTCGAAGTCGAACAGTTCCTTTTCTCCACTGAAGACAAAGTACAAATCATTGACTCCTTCAACACTTTTCAGAGGAGCAGTGAACGTTCTCCACATACCGGATTCGCGAGAACTGTTTATGTCAACCGTTGCGATAAGCGGTCCATCAATCTCACCGACATGGATTTCAATCTTACCACCATAAATGGGGGATACACTGACCTCTACCGATGTTGCGCCAGTTGCAAAATCAACACCCTGCACCATGATATAGTCTCCATTCTGAATGGAGGTTAGAAACAGGCGGTCGGCAATCTTTTTACCTCTGGCCCAGTCGAAATCTCCTTCCCACTCTGTTTCAGACCTGGTTTTTACCCCTTCGCTCCAGGCCATGGTCTCTGCCTCAACGCGGATAAAAGGATTGAGAGTGCCCACCTGCTGTGGTCCCTCAACCGAAAAATAGGAGCGGTTTTGAATGGTGCCATCAGGGTTATAGACCATCTCGTCCATATCCACCGATCGCCGCTCATAAAACTTGGGGGTGATCTGTTTCAGCAGATCATAACTGTGGCCAAAAACATAGGATTTTCCTTTAAACGCAATAATGCCCGGGTGATTGCCGCGAGACTTTTCCGAGGCATCGATGATCATGCCTTTGTATTCCCAGGCTCCGGTGGGCTCCGTGCTCATGGCATAGCCGATACCTTCGGGACAGCATGTGGAAGCATATGCCATATAGTAAAAGTCATTGCGTTTCCAGACCCAGGGCCCTTCCTGGTAATTCCCGGGTGTGGTCGGATCCTGCATGATCTCTCCGGAATAGGAGATCATATCCTCATTCAGCCTGACATAATAGACTTTGGGGTTTCCCCAGTACATGTATGCCTGGCCATCATCGTCAATCATAATGGTCGGGTCAATGTCATGATCACTGTTTCTGATCAGCGGTCCTCCCAGCGGGTCCCTGAAAGGGCCATAGGGTGAATCGGCAACCAGGACACCAATACCAACACCGCCGGGCATGGGACAGTAGAGATAAAACCTCCCGTTTCTCTCAATGCACTGTACCGCCCAGGCACCGTTATCATAGGGCACCCAGTCAAAGTCCATCAATGAAGCAACAGCACCGTGCTCCCTCCAGTTCACCATATCGGTGGATGAGTAAAGCAGCCAGTCCTGCATCTTAAAGCCCATGGCATCATCCTCGTCGTGGCTTGTGTAAAGAAACACTGTATCGTTATAAA
>JAAYGM010000020.1 GCA_012727735.1 Bacteroidales bacterium
AACGGTATACCAAACGGTATGCGCACCATCATCACGATGGGTGAACTGAAGGGGATGAGTGATGCCCAGAAAGCCAGGGGCCCGTCAGGATTACTCACACTGTAAAAGCCGGCGAAGAAGGCAAACATGATAATAAGCGTCACAGGTGTCAGAAACTGACTGGTGTCTTCCTCGCTATCCACCGCCGAGGCGAACATCGCAAAAATGGAAGCGTACAGGATGTAACCGCCAATAAAAAATATGATAAAAAAGAGCCCCAGCTCAAGCCAGTTGATACTGAGGATGGCGCTCATGATACCTTCCATCTCTGCTCCTCCCAGATTGCCCATGCCACTCATACCGGACATACCACCCATGCCTTCACTCATCGATGCAACCTGTTCCGGTGATGCCACCAGGAATGAGAGCATACTGAAGAGCCCTCCGGCGAGGATGCCCCAGATGGCCAGCTGGGTGATGCCCACCAGCCCGATGCCCACAATCTTGCCGACGAGCAGGTTGACCGGCTTCACCGAGGAGACCATCACCTCCACGATGCGTGTTTTCTTCTCCTCCAGCACCGCCTGCATCACCATGTTTCCGTACATCAGGATGAACATGTAGATCAGGATGGTGAATACCATCCCGATGATGGTGGCTACCTCGGTTGATGACTCAGTGACGCTGCCATCACCGTCCATGCGCAGAGTCTGTAGCGAGATGGAAGGTCTGCTTTCCAGTATCTGCCGCACCTGCGTGATGGCTTCGCTCTCCACCTCACCGCTGACAGAGAGCTGGTCGAGCCGCTGCTGCGTCACCTTCTCACGGAGTGTCTGCCGGATCAGTGACTGCAGCTCCTGCGGTGACTGCTTCGCGGAGGTGAGTGATACCGTTCCCTGATCCTTGCTCAGGTCGCCGGTGATCTGCAGGATGGCAAACAGCTCCTTACCAATCTTCGTTTCGGCTTCAACCTGCTCCTGCTCTCCGATGATCTCGAACTGAAAAGTCTCAGTGGATGGCAGCAGGGGTGCGTAGATGCCTGTATTGTCAATCACAGCGATGTGCTTCACACTGCTATCGTTCAACGTGGAGAGCCAGAGGGGGAGGAAGGTCAATGCGACCATCAGCAGGGGCATCAGCAAGGTCAGTATGATAAACGATTTTTTTCTTACCCTGGTAGTGTATTCCCGTTGTATAATTAAACCTAAAGCGTTCATTCTATTCATTTGTCACAGTTTTTATAAAAACATCGTTCATGGTTGGTATCTCTTCGTCGTAACTCACCACCTCATAATGATCGAAGAAAAGCTTCGCCAGCTCGTTACTGCTGATGCCGTTCTCTTTTTTTATGCGCAGGTCGGTGAATTCATGATAGCGTTCTTTCGACAACAGCGTGAAGGAGGGATGAGAAAAATCAAATTCATCCCCCAGGAGGCGGAAACGAAAAATATCAGGCCGGTGATCTTTTCTGATATCGAACACCTTGCCCTGCAGCACCACCTCTGATTTGTGGATGAGGGCGATGTTATCGCACAACGCCTCCACCGACTCCATGTTATGGGTGGAGAGGATGATGGTCTTCCCTTCATCTTTCAACCGCAGCATCTCATTCTTCACAATATCGGCATTCACCGGGTCAAAACCACTGAAAGGCTCGTCAAAGATCAGCAGATCGGGATTATGGATCACGGTGGTGATGAACTGCACCTTCTGCTGCATACCCTTCGATAACTCCTCCACTTTCCGATTGTACCAGCTCATGATATCGAATCGTTTGAACCAGATCATCAGTTCGCGGTGTGCGTCTTTCTTCGACATCCCACGCAGCTGCGTGAGATACATGGCCTGCTCACCCACCTTCATTTTTTTGTAGAGGCCGCGCTCTTCAGGCATATAACCGATGCGATAGACATCCTCACTCTTCGAGGGCTTGCCCTCAATCAGCACCTGCCCACTGTCAGGTGCGGTGATGCGGGTGATGATGCGGATAAGGGTCGTTTTCCCTGCACCGTTAGGACCCAGCAGTCCGAAAACAGTTCCCCGCGGGACCTGAATGCTCACCTTGTTTAATGCCAGGTGATTGGCATATTGCTTTACTACATCAACGGTTTCCAAGTACATACTCAAGTCAGTTAGTTCTCAGATTCATAATTATTACGCGATTCATCCCTGTTTGTTTATCTCCAAAGAAAAAGAGACTGATCAGAATCTCAGCACGATCCTTTCACCCAGCTCCTTCGACAACACTCTTTTGATCTCCTGCAACTGTTGCAATTGCGTGATGAGAGCAGTCATCTCCCCCTGATTGCCGGTGTTCAGCTCTTTTTTGATCTCCTGGATCTTATGCAGCACATAGGCGTTCTTGAGTTCAGTGGTCGCACGCGGCACGTAGGTGTTGAGATGATTCTCTTCCAGCAGCCGTGAACCTTTGTCGCCCTGCTCCTCGCCCAATATCTTCGCATGGATCTTGCTCAGATGATAACGGTCGCTCATCAGCTCCGATGCCAGCCTGCTTATCTCAGCAAGAGGATGGGAGAGAAAATAACGTCCTGAATCAAAATCGGTATCCTCCAGGTGCGCCACTGCTTCATCAAAGATCTGCCTGTAGAGATCATTGGTGAAGAAGATATTGTCGCGCTCCAGGTCGTAACGCACGAATTCAGTTACACCAGGGCCCTCATCCACCAGCACATCCTCTTCGATCACATTTTTGCCCTCTTTTCTTTTTTGCTTTTCGAACTTCCGGTATAGCGGTGTGTTGGAATAGCGCACCACATAACGCAGTATCTGCAGCTCATACCGGTCGAAATGATTTTTGACTGATCCCTTCGCTGCAGGTGCTCCCTTCTCCACGGGGATAGCCTCTCTTGTCTCAATGCGGGCGGCCTCCCTGTCCTTCTGTTCGATCTTCTTCGAATAGTTGCGGTGGCTGATCTTGTTGATCTCCGCAATCAGCACCCGCTCCTGCATTTTGAGCAATTGAGAGCAGTCCTGTATATAGACAGAACGGGTGATTGCGTTGGGTATGAGCGCGATGCTCTCCACCACGTTGGAGATCAATCCCGCCCGCCTGATGGGATCATCACCCACCTCCTCGAGAAGAAGCTTCGTTTTAAAACGAATGAAATCGACCTCATTCTCCGCGATGAAACGGTTGAAATCCTCGGCATTCTGCTTCTTGGCAAAGGAGTCGGGATCCTCTCCGTCGGGCAGCAGCACCACCTTCACATTCATGCCATCCTCCAGCAGCAGGTCGATACCCCTCAAGGCTGCTTTGATACCGGCCGCATCTCCGTCGTAGAGCACCGTGATGTTCTCCGAGAAGCGGTGGATCATCCGTATCTGTCCGTGGGTGAGGGCTGTCCCCGACGAGGAGACTACATTCTCTATGCCTGCCTGATGCATGGAGAGCACATCGGTATACCCTTCCACCAGGAAGCATTTATCCTGTTTTACGATCGCACTCTTGGCGAAGTAGAGCCCATAGAGCTCCTTGCTCTTGGAGTAAATCTCACTTTCGGGTGAATTGACATATTTCCCCACATTCTCTACCTTCCTGAGAATGCGACCACCAAAAGCGACCACCTTGCCCGACAAGGTATGGACAGGAAAGAGCACCCTGCCGCGAAAACGGTCCACCAGCGGCTGATTGTGTTCACCTCCGGCGGACAGACCTGTTTTAAGCAGGAAATCACGCTGGAAGCCTGCTTTCTGTGCTTCCGTAGAGAAGGCATCGCGCTGCTCGAGGCTATAGCCCAGCTGGAATTTCTTGACAATATCATCGCGGAAGCCTCTTTCACGGAAGTAGCTCAGGCCGACAGCCTTCCCTTCGGGATGGGCATGGAGCATCTTCACAAAATAATCACGTGCATACTCATTGAGGATGAACATGCTCTCACGGTCGCTCTGTGCCTGCTTCTCCTCATCGGTGTACTCTTTTTCAACAACCTCAATATTGTATTTGCGGGCAAGGTACTTCAGCGCTTCATAGTAGTTGAGCTGCTCATGCTTCATCACGAAATGGATGGGCGATCCGCCTTCACCACAGGCAAAGCATTTACAGATGTTTTTCGAGGGAGAGACATAAAATGAGGGTGTGCGGTCATCGTGAAAAGGACACAATCCCACGAAATTCACACCCCTGCGGCGCAGTGTAACAAAATCAGACACAACATCTGCAATCTGTGCTGAATCCTGTATACGCCCTATCGTAATATGATCAATCATTTGGAATGTGTATGTTCAAGTAGTTTGCACCCATGTAGTAAAATTCGCAGATAGGTATCTCCTCTGTGATTGGATCAAAAAAAAATGTATTGAAATGATAAATAATCCGTTTATTACTGAAACAAAGATACACAAATTTCGTGTTACACAATACAAGATATTTATCAAAGAAAATTCATGAAAAAATTTCCGGTGTAATTATAATCATTACATTTGCAGGAACATTCCCGGTTAAAAAGTTGTAACTTTTTTGTTGTCTGCATGTATGGAAACATATGAAAATCGCACAGGGAACTATCTATTCACCATTATCGTACCCGTTTATAATGAGGAAGAGAATATCGGCCGTCTGGAAGATAAGCTTCGGAATTTTCTGCCTCAATCGCTCTATAAAACCGCTGTTCTCATTGTCAACGACGGGTCTACCGATGAGAGCGGAAACCGCATCCGTGAAGTTTGTGAACGAAACAGTGATTTTTTTTATCTCAACCTGCAGGAGAATGGCGGGTTGAGTGCCGCCCTTAAAGCCGGCTTCGATCATTGTTTCTCGGAATACACGGGGTATATGGATGCGGATATGCAAACCGATGCGGAGGATTTCAACCTGCTCCTACCACATCTGACAACGCATGCGTTTGTTACCGGTATACGTGCCGACAGAAAAGATTCGTTCTTCAAAAACCTGCAATCGAAAATTGCGAACGGCTACCGCCGGATGATGACAGGTGATGGTGTGGCTGATACAGGATGCCCGCTGAAAGTGATGCAAACGAAATATGCGAAACGGATACCTATGTTCAATGGCATGCATCGTTTTTTGCCGGCATTAATCTTATTGCAGGATGGTCATATCTGCCAGGTTCCTGTCCGTCACTATCCGCGATTGGCCGGAAAATCGAAATATCATTTATGGAACCGTCTCACCGGCCCCTTTATTGATTGCTTTGCATACCGATGGATGAAGAAGCGGTATATCAATTACCAGATCAGCTCCAGTAATTTAGATTGATCATGCAGGAAAGCCCGGTTTGGATATATGCGATTGGCTTTCTGGCACAGGCGTTATTTTCAGCCCGATTGCTCTACCAGTGGCTTGTGACCGAGAAAGCAAAAATGGTCGTTTCACCACCCGCATTCTGGATTCTGAGCATATTCGGCTCTGTTCTGCTTTTCATTTATGGTATGCTCAGGGGTGATTTTGCGATTATCCTGGGACAGCTGATTACTTATTACATCTACCTCTGGAACCTCAACATGCAGGGAATCTGGGGAAAAGTGCATCAGGCTTTAAGAATGTTGTTGCTGCTTATCCCTGTTGTTGCCGTGGCACTCTTGCTACATGACATAAAATCATTCACCGCTGCATTTATCTACAATGAACATATCCCCCTGTGGATGTTGATTTTCGGTGCTGCGGGACAGGTTTTGTTCACATTCCGGTTTATCTATCAATGGATCTATTCGGCATCGCATCATCAGTCCGTGTTGCCGGTGGGATTCTGGATCATCAGCCTGGCGGGCTCGGCAATCATCATTGCGTATGGTATTTTCAGGCTCGATCCGGTGCTGATACTCGGCCAGTCGTTCGGGTTTGTGGTCTATATCCGAAACCTGATGATTGGACATTCAAGTAAAAAAATGACCATCACATGAAACGCAGGTTCGTTTATATCATCTGGTTCATTGCACTGCTGCCGGTACTGCTGCTCCGCGATTACACACCCGATAATGAGCTTCGTTATTTAAGCATCGCAGATGAGGCATTACGTAATGGCGACATCTTCACCTTCACCAATCAGGGTGAGATATATGCCGATAAACCACCCTTCTATTTCTGGCTGATGATGGTGGGTAAAACAGTGTTGGGAAGCCATCGGATGTGGTATTTATCCCTGTTGTCGCTCCTGCCTGCGATGGTAGTGGTGTCAACAATGACAAAATGGGTGCGGCAGGAGAATGAAGAGATGAAGGGCAATGCAGCGCTTATGCTCATGACTGCGGGCCTTTTTGCCGGCCTTACCATTGTTGTAAGGATGGATATGCTGATGACCATGTTTATCACACTGTCGCTCTATACTTTCTTTAAAATGTATAAAGGAGAAGCAACGAAAAGTGACCCTTACCTTTTTCCGTTGTATGTCTTTCTTGCTCTTTTCTCGAAAGGACCTGTAGGTGTCATGGTTCCCCTGCTATCCACACTGCTCTTTCTGTTATATCGGCGGAAATTACGCACATGGCACCTCTATTGGGGCTGGAGAAGCATGCTGATCCTATTGCTTGGATGCGGTATCTGGTTCACCGGTGTTTATATTGAATCGGGGAGTGAGTACCTCAACAACCTGCTGGTGCATCAAACCGTCGGCAGGGGAATCAATGCCTTCCATCACAAACGGCCCCTTTATTATTATCTCATTTCAGTCTGGTACTCACTGGCTCCGTGGATGCTTCTCTCAGTAGGCATAATAGTAGCCGGGATGGTCAGAAGGAAAATCCAAACGGAGATGGAACAATTTTTCCTGATAATCATCCTTTCCACCTTCGTCATGTTGTCTGTCATCAGCTCTAAGCTGGCTGTATACATGCTTCCTGCTTTTCCGTTTTTCATTTATCTACCTGCGTTATTGCTGAAAAAGTTCGATTCACAGGACGTCTGGCTGCAGCTCTCGCTGGCAATCCCGGCTGTTGCGCTGGCCCCGGCATTACCCATCACTGTTTTTCTGTCGAAAAGAGATGACACCTCCTTCATCGGTATTCCGTTGGTATATGTTGCAGCAGCAGTGCTCTCACTCAGCAGCTTGTTTGTTTTATATGCGCTGCTCCGGAGAAGACAGCTGCGTGAACCCATCCTGATAATGGCGTTTGGTATTTTACTGAGCCTGTTCATCGCCGGGTTGGCTATCCCACAACTGAATCCTTACCTCGGGTGGAGCCGCCTGTGTGAAAAAGCATCTCAACTGGCCTGTGAGAAACAGCGGTCAGATTATTATGTGTACGACATCTCACGCGCTGAAAGCATGGATGTTTTTTTGAAGCAGGATGTTGTGATAACCACAAGAGACGCAATTGTGAGTAATTCACTGGCCGGATTACTTCTTTTACTGCCGGAGAAAACGATTATCAACGATGTCGGTATTCAATCAGTAATCCTTTCGAAAGAACAGCATGTAATAGGAAAGTATGTGATTGTCGTTTTTTAATGGAATAGAATGAAAATATTGGTCACCGGTGCTGCCGGATTTATAGGTTTTCATGTCGTCAACAGGCTCCTTCTGCAGGGGCATGAGGTGGTGGGACTCGATAATATCAACGGCTACTATGATGTCCGGCTCAAATATGCCCGGCTGGCAGAAGCCGGGATCAGGCAGGAGAAGATAAAAACAAAGGAGTGGGTTCAGAGTGAAAAGTACCCCACCTATCGGTTTATTCAGCTCGACCTGATGGAGAGGGAGCCTCTCTTTTCACTTTTCCGCAGCGAGAAATTTAATTACGTTGTCAACCTTGCTGCCCAGGCAGGCGTAAGGTACTCACTTGAAAATCCGTTGACCTATATCTATTCGAACGTGGTGGGATTCACCCATATCCTTGAAGCATGCCGCCTTTCATCGGTTCAACATCTTATTTATGCCAGCTCAAGCAGCGTTTATGGAGATGACACACCCGTACCTTACCAGGAATCGGCCCGCACCGATCATCCGGTAAGTTTGTATGCTGCAACCAAAAAAGCGGACGAACTGCTTGCCTATACCTACAGCAAACTATATCACCTGCCGGCAACGGGTATCCGTTTTTTTACAGTTTACGGTCCCTGGGGGCGTCCCGATATGGCGCCCTGGCTATTTATTTCTGCCATTTCAAAAGGTGAACCGATCACTGTTTTCAACAACGGGAATATGCAGCGTGATTTTACCTTTATCGATGATGTGGCGGAAGGTGTGCTGAAGATCATACCCTCACTGCCAGAAGGTGATGTACCTCATATGGTATATAATATGGGCTGCTCCACACCGGTGCAATTGATGGATTTTATCCGAATCATCGAGAAGATATCAGGTCAAAAAGCAATCCTGGAATTGAAAGGTATGCAGCCGGGAGATGTCATCTCCACATTTGCAGATACGTCGCTACTCCGTCAGCACTTCGGATACAAACCCTCCACAACGGTGGAAACAGGAATCAGGATATTCTACGAGTGGTTCAGAGAGCATGCTGAAAAGATCTATATCCTTTGACAACACCATTGACGCGTGTTGCCCGAAAAAAGAGGCAACTCCTGCTCTGCATGAAGGTGATCACCTGTATTCATGCACTGAATAATTCAGCACTGGCAACAGAAACCACAATTGACAATTTTATGTCGTGAAAAAAGCGATTTTAGGAAATAATATCCTACATTTGTCAGTGATAAATCTAATTCAGATACGATAAATTTATTAAGATGGACAAAATCGACTGGTCAAATATCTCATTTGGCTATATGAAAACAGATTTCAATGTGCGCAGTTACTATCGCGACGGGAAATGGAGTGCACCAGAGCTGGAGAATTCGGAATATCTGAACCTGCACATCGCTGCCACCAGCCTCCACTATGGTCAGGAAGCCTTTGAAGGGCTGAAAGCCTTCAGGGGCAGGGACGGGAAAGTACGTATTTTCCGTATGAGGGATAACGCGCTGCGCCTCCAGTCATCCTGCCGTGGCATCATGATGGCCGAACTGCCTGTCGAGATGTTCGAGGAGATGGTATTGCTCGCCGTAAAGAAGAACGAACGATTTGTCCCTCCATACGAGAGCGGAGCAGCGCTCTATATACGCCCGCTGTTGATAGGCACGAGCGCACAGGTGGGTGTAAAGCCGGCGAAAGAGTATACTTTCCTGATATTTGTAACACCGGTAGGGCCCTACTTCAAGGAGGGGTTCAAACCGACCCCCATGGTGATCATGCGGGAATATGACCGCGCGGCACCCCTTGGGACCGGAACATATAAGGTGGGAGGAAACTACGCTGCCAGCCTGCAATCGGGAGAGAAGGCACACGAAATGGGTTACTCCGCTGTGCTTTACCTCGATGCCAAGGAGAAGAAATATATCGATGAATGCGGCCCTGCCAACTTCTTCGGAATCAAAGACAACACCTACATCACCCCTAAATCGACTTCGATCCTGCCATCCATCACCAACAAGAGCCTGATGCAGCTGGCCGAGGAATTGGGCTTAAAGGTGGAACGCCGCCCCGTGGCCGAGGAGGAGCTCGCCACCTTTGAAGAGGCAGGCGCCTGCGGTACAGCTGCCGTGATCAGTCCGATATTGCGGATCGATGACATCAGCGAGAAGAGAACCTACCAGATTTCAAAAGACGGGAAAGCAGGACCTGTCAGTGAAAAGCTGTACCATAAGCTGCGTGCGATACAGTATGGCGATGAGCCGGACAAGTATGGCTGGGTGACGGTATTGGATTAAAAAATAAAAGCGGCTTTTCTGCCGCTTTTTTTATTCATTCATTACTCCACTCTTTATAAGGTTGTATGGAGAGAAAAGAGTTGTAATATCTCACGTTCCCTGTCACCTCCGGCCCGAGCCAGTCAGGTTTCTCAAAAGTTTCATCCTCTCTTTCCAGCTCCACTTCAGCAATCAGCAACCCTTCGTTCTCACCGTAAAACTCATCCACCTCAAAGACATGTTTGCCTGCCTGAACAAGGTAGCGGGTTTTATCAATCACGGCATCTTCACACAACAGCAACATCTCTTCTGCATCTTCCACAGGTATCTCATACTCCCACTCATGACGCTTTATCAACCCTTCCACCTGTGCACTCTTAATGGTGATGAAAGCCTTCGCGCCCTTGATACGTACCCTGATCACGCTGATACCTGAAATAGAGAGGTAACCCTGTTTGATGGCAAAACTGGTGTAAGCGTGCGATTTGTAATCTCCGTTCACCAGAAATTTACGTTCGATTTCGTATCCCATATATGATTGGTTTATCGTTTATAACAAATGAGAAGAGAAACTGTTTTGAGACTTTGACAAGGGTTAAAATAAATAACTATGTTTTTAAATCTGCGTAATCACTACGAAAAAATAAAAACATAGTTAAGATTTTGGTTGGATTAAATAAAAATCAATGCGCGTAATTCTATTCTTTATTCAATGAATCTGAAACAAAAATAATATATTCTGTTGAATTAATAAAATAATTTACCCTATAGCACCTCCTAATTGAGTAATTTTTCCACACAAAAAAAATAATTTAACTTTCCGTGAATTATTTATACCTTTATTTTCTCGAATCTAAAAAAATTAAATACAATGAAAAGGCTTATACAGATTACACTGACCCTGACAGGATTCTTACTCCTCTCATTGCAGTTGTTCCCGCAACTCTCTCTTCCCGCCATGTTTTCAGACAATATGGTGCTACAACAAAGAACGGATGCTCCGGTGTGGGGCAAAGCGACTCCCAACAGTACAGTGATGATTGTGCCATCCTGGAACAGGAAGGAGTACAGTGTCCGCGCAGATGCCTCGGGAACATGGAAAACAACCATTGAGACCCCGGCAGCGGGTGGGCCCTATGATATCACAATAACTGCGGTAAACAGTATCACTCTCCGCAACGTGATGATCGGAGAGGTGTGGATCTGTTCGGGACAGTCGAACATGGAGATGCCATTGACAGGGTGGGGAAAAATCAACGATTATGAGAAAGAGATTGCTGCAGCCAGTTATCCGAACATCCGCCTGCTGCAGGTGGAGAAGAACACCAGCACCTACCCGCTGGAGGATGTGGAAGTAACTTCAGGAGGCTGGCAGGAGTGCTCTCCCGCCACCATCCCCTATTTCTCGGCCACAGCCTATTTTTTCGGACGTGATCTGTACCAGAGCATGGATATCCCCATCGGTCTTATTCATACATCATGGGGAGGCACCCTCGCCGAAGCATGGACCAGCACGGAGTCACTGAAAAGCATGCCCGACTTCCGGCAGAGTGCAGAAGAGTTTGCGCGGCTTCCACGTGATAAGGAGCAGCAGAAGAATTTTTTTCTGAAGAAATTTGAAGAGTGGAACAAAGAGGTGAACAGCAGAGATTTCGGCTTTCATGGCGATGAAGCTGTGGCAGCAAAACCTTCATTTCCCGACGATGAGTGGCTGAGTGTATCCCTTCCCGGTCCATGGGAGAACAACGGCTTACCCGAGTTTGATGGTTTCGCCTGGTACAGAAGAACGATCACGATACCTGAAAACTGGGAAGGGAATGATCTGATGCTCTCCCTTGGTCCCGTGGATGACAATGAGGTTACCTGGTTTAACGGTAATATTATCGGATCTACGGAAGGAGCAGGCATACCAAGAAAGTACACTATTCCCGCGAGACTGGTCAGGCAGGGTATCGCCACCATCGCCGTGAGGGTGACGGATACAGGCGGTCTGGGCGGGTTTACAGGCAGTGAGGGTGAAATCTATATCGCACCACTCATCAAAGAGACCCTGAGGGAGAATCTGAATGATGGCTGGAAGTTCAAAACATCGGTCAACCTGAACGATGTGGGAGCACAACCGGTGAAAGATACCAACAGTCCCCACAACCCGGCAACACTCTATAATGCCATGATCGCTCCCATCGTACCTTATGCCATCAAAGGTGCCATCTGGTATCAGGGTGAAAGCAATGCAGGCAGATCTTACCAATACAGAACACTCTTCCCGCTGATGATCAACGACTGGCGTACAAAGTGGGGATACACCTTCCCATTTTACTTTGTACAACTGGCCAACTACATGAAAACAAAGGATGAACCGGATGACTCAGGATGGGCCGAGCTTCGCGAGGCGCAACTGCAGACACTCCGCCTGGAACATACCGGGATGGCGGTGATCATCGACATTGGAGATGCCGACGATATCCATCCCAAGAACAAACAGGATGTGGGTAAACGACTGGCTTTGCAGGCACGCGAGAAGACATACGGACATCAGATCACCGGATCGGGACCGTTGTACCAATCCTACACCATTGAAAAGGGGAAAATAAGGATCTCATTTGCGCCAGACCCATCCGGCCTGGTTGCCAGAGAAGGAGCACTGAAAGGGTTCTCCATTGCCGGTCCCGACAAAAAGTTCCATTGGGCTGATGCCGTGATTGATGGCAGCCAGGTGGTGGTAAGCGCTCCCGGGATCTCCTTCCCTATCGCCGTTCGCTATGCCTGGGCTGACAACCCCGTCTGCAACCTTTTCAACGAAGCCGGTCTTCCTGCATCTCCTTTCAGAACAGATGACTGGTCGGGAGTAACGATTCATAACAAGTAAAAATTATTCAATCGATGAAAAATAAATATTCCTTTTTCTGCATTGTATGCTTCCTCTCATTCTCATTGTCGGGACAGCAGGTAACAATCCCGATAGAGACACAGAATACAGCTGTCGTTTTACAAACGGACAATCACAAACGCCTCAAAATCATCTACACGGGAAAGACCCTGAAAGAGAAGAGTGAGTATGCCGAAACGGGGAAGATGCTCCACCTGCAGTCGCAGGGAGCTGCATCGAACAACAATGCCTATGCTGTTGCCGGTATAGACAACAATTTCACTGAGCCGGCCATTGCTGTGGTTCACGCGGATGGCAACAACTCGCTGGATCTGCTGTATGAAAGTCATACCACTTCAGCGTCAACGGATGGAGCCACACTCACCATCGTCACACTCCGCGATCCGGTATATCCCTTTGTGGTGGAACTCAATTACAAAGCCTGGGGAAAAGAGGATGTGATTGAACAATGGTCCTCAATAAGCCATTCGGAAGAGGGAGATGTGATCCTCAACAAATACGCATCAGCGAACCTCTATCTCTATAACAAGGATTATTTCCTGACCAGTTACAATGGCTCGTGGGCCAGAGAGATGCAGCCGGTGGTGACACCACTCCGTCAGGGTATGCATACGATAGAGAGCCGCCTGGGTACAAGGGAGAACCTCCTCACCTCCCCCAACTTCATGTTATCGCTCGATGGTGAAGCCACGGAGACCTCCGGTACCGTGATGATGGGACAGATAGCCTGGAATGGTAATTTCTCGCTGCAATTTGAAACGGATGTGTATAAAAACCTGCATCTCGTTGCAGGGATCAACCCCTACCAGTCGGCCTACCGACTGAGACCCAACACTCCATTTGAGACACCCCGTTTTATCTACACCATCTCCTATGAGGGTAAGGGCAGGGGCAGCCGCAACCTGCAGCGCTGGCTGCGCGACCATGCCCTCCTGGATGGTCACGGCGATCGCCTCACGCTGCTGAATAACTGGGAGGCCACCTATTTCGATTTTGACCAGGAGAAGCTGGTAAGTCTTTTTTCCGGTGCAAAGGAACTGGGAGTAGATCTGTTTTTGCTGGACGACGGGTGGTTCGCCAATAAGTACCCACGTAACAACGACAAGGCAGGCCTGGGCGACTGGGAGGTGAACAGAAGCAAGCTGCCCGACGGTATTCCCTACCTGGTTCGTGAGGCTGAAAAAGCGGGGGTTAAGTTTGGCATATGGATAGAGCCGGAGATGGTCAATCCCAAGAGTGCGCTTTACGAAAATCACCCCGACTGGGTCATCCGCCAGGAGAATCGGCCGGAGATCTATTTCAGAAATCAGCTGGTACTAGACCTCACCAATCCCGAGGTACAGGATTTCGTTTTTGACGTGGTAGACAGGCTTTTCACGGAGAATCCTTCGCTGGCATTTATCAAATGGGACTGCAACGCCCCGATCTTCAACGGACATTCGAAATACCTGGAGCGGGAAGAGATTCCCCAGTCACATCTCTACGTGGAATATACCAGAGGTCTGGACAACGTACTGCAGCGGGTGAGGGAGAAGTACCCCACGGTGCCGATGATGCTTTGCTCCGGTGGTGGAGGACGATCGGATTACAGTCTTCTGCACTATTTCACCGAATTCTGGCTGAGCGACAACACCGATCCGCTTGAGCGGGTGTTTATGCAATGGGACTATTCTTATTATTACCCTGCCATTGCTATGTGTAATCATGTTACTGACTGGAGTAAAGATATATCGCTTAAATACCGGATCGATGTAGCCTCCATGGGTAAACTTGGTTTCGATATCCGCGCAAATGAATTAAGTGATCAGGATATGGCGTTCACCCAGCAGACGATAATCAACTATAATGAGTTTAAGGAAATAGTGTGGCACGGAGAGATGTACCGTCTGGCAAGCCCGTATGAGAACGATATTGCGTCGCTGATGTACATCAACAAGGATAAAACCGAAGGGGTGATATTCAATTATCTCACCAACCGGAGGTATCTGGCAGAACCTTCTCTTCGCCCGGTGAAGCTACAGGGACTGGACAAGGAGAAAAGATACCGTCTGACGGAGATCAATCTCTATGAAGGTAACCCTACACCCATCGACCACCGGAAGGTTTACACCGGTGAATTTCTGATGAACGTGGGATTCAATCCGTCGGTAAACAGCAGCAGGAGCAGTGTGGTGGTGAAGATAGAGACTGCCGGGTAAAAAAAAACCAGGCGTCCGTGAGAACGCCTGGTTGAATAAATCTGTTAGTTTCCGTATACATAAACCTCAGCCACCGCGGTGAAAGGAGCCCTGTTGCTATCGGGAAGATACAATTTCATATACCTGCCGCTGCTTCCGGAAGCCAGATCGACCCGCAACTTATCACCTGTGGTAAATTGACCTTCACCTGCCATCACCCATTCAGGTGATTCGGGGTCGGGATCATTACCCAGATAGATCTGTACTGTTTTTGTATCGGTACTGCCCTTCCTTCTGTAGACCTCTACAAAGGCGATTGGCTTGATGGTTTGCATATCGATAATTGCCCAGTGAGGTAACGGTATATCCGGTCCCCACTGCGAGTGCCAGTAGTTGTCAAGATTATTATCGATAAGGGTATGCATACCACCACCATCACTCACTTTCTCATCAGAAACCTGTAACACCTCCCATTCATCCTTGCTGTACAGGTAGATAGAGGGGAACGGCTCGGGGTGTTTCACCCACGCGGTATAAAATGTATCGATGGCCTGTTCCTCGGGAATATAAAGTGATCGATGCTCAAATTCACTTCCGGCCTTGACATCTACTCCAATGTGATACATTGAAGCGTCCATAAAGGCAACATCGGTCGTTCCATCACTCTTCACATACCTTATCTCATTTCCCACCAGACCTTCTGCAGCTGCAAACCATTCAATCACACCCTCCTTATCGGTGAGGCTCATCGATTTGACCCGTCGGGGTATCAAAGTAGACAGATAGATATCACTGTAGGAGGAGCCGAAATTGGTGATGGTCAGTGAACGATGACCGAAGTTGTCGATTGTATAGACATCAAAGGTGTAGGATTTTTCGGGCAGGTTGTCAATAATCACATCAATACTATCCATCTCGTTTTTGAAGGTGACCGGTATTGAGATAGAGTCTAATCCGCTGTTCCAGCGTACAATCAGCTGATCTATATTCACGCCGTTGTAGACCCACCCCCTGAACATAATCCGGTTTTTTCCGGCTATAAAGGCTACTGAATCCGGTTTGGGAGCATAAATAATCTCTCCTCCCTCGAGATATTCCTCGTGAATATCCATAAAATTTTCACACGATTCTATGGAGATAAGGAAAAGAAAAAATGCCAGTATTTTAACTATACTTTTCATTATTGTCCGTTTTTATAATTTTACTCATTTACAACCTCTCCAAATACATCCACTTCTGCCGGATGAGTGAACGTAGTTCCCTCCCAGGTGCTGTGAACAACGATACGTACATAACGCAATGGTTCCTGCGTCAGCTCAAACACAAACTCATGCCCCTCACTTGCTGCAGCCATATCTTCATCTGTTACCGTGCCTGTAGGAGATCCCGAAGGTTTGATCACCTCAGCATCCATAATTTTTGTCCATTCACTCCAGTCACCGCTCTGAGAAGGTTTGGTGACAGATCCATATATAATTATCTTCTTTGGGTTACCCCAGTTATAGTAACTATCTGAGTATTTCCGCTGAAACAATACTACACGGCTGATTTTTGCTTTTTCACCCAGGTCGATGGTGAATGGTGCCGGCAGCGAGGAGTTGGGTGAATGACCAAAATTGTCATAATCATCATCAATCAGATAGCTGTCCACCCCTTCCCAGTTGGTGAAATTGGCATCATTCCCCAGCTTCATGATGGTCATCTTTGTCTTATCCAGCCTCTCCTCAAACAGAGGTACTATCGTACCCTCAGGAGGGTAGATGGTATCTGTCACGTTGTTCCAGTAATCACGGATAATCGCCGCAAATACTCGTGGGGTAGGCTCATATCCTCGCAGGCTGTAACGGCTGGTATCGGCTTCTGAGGTGATGATTCTCATGGTCTGCATCCGTCCCAGTGAATCCTGTGTCAGGAACTCAAAATTCAAGGGTGCCTTCTCTTCGTTGACCCAGTTGAACTGAGCACCTCCGAAGTCACTGATGATATGCACCGTTTTAGATACCCTCGACAGGGGTGATTCCAAAGGAGTGAAAGAGACAACCACCGGATCGGAAAGCTCTTCCGCCCTGTTAAAGGTATATATTTTCACATCGTGACTCATCGTATCATTGAAGCCAAGCACCTCCAGCTTGTTCTCATAGAACGAAGCCATGGCTTCGTATGACTCTCCGCTGGATAACGTATATACCCCTTTCACTCCCAGTATATCCTCCACATTGGGAATACGGTAGTTGATAATGGCACCACCGGGCACCACCTCCACTTGTACATCTGTCACTTTTTGCGGTTTACCCTTACTCTCGGTAATGGGCAGCAATTGTTTCTCATCACAGGAGAGTGAAAAAAGAAACAGGAGTGTTATAAGCAAAAAACAATAATTTCTCATAATCTTCATTATTAAATCATTTTTACCAACCTGGATTCTGAATCAACTGCGGATTCCTTGTTAAATCACTCTCAGGGATGGGTGCGAAATAATCCCTGTAGGTGAATTCCTGCTGGTATATGGTGGTCACTGTATAATAATCCTGTAATTCAGTCGCGTTCACGTTCCAGCCCTGAATGGGTCTGTTTTGTTCCTTCAGCGCTGTTTTCCAGCGGTGACTGTCCCAATAGTATACCCCCTCACAGGCAAATTCAATCTTGCGTTCACGTTGAATAATCTCACGCATTCCCGCTTTTGTTTTTGGCTTGTCAGGCTGGTTGGAATAGTTTTCCCAGCTTTCAACCACTCCCTGTAATCCGGCACGCTCCCTGATCATATCGACATACTGGTATACCTCGGCATCGGGAACATCCTTCATCTCATTGAGGGCCTCGGCATAAAAGAGGATCAGATCGGCAAAACGCATATCCGGAAAAGGATAGGTCTCGTAGGTCACACTGTTGGGATCACGGAACATCGTGTTAATCGATACCAGTTTTTTGGGCCAGTAACCCGTAGCATTATAATCACCCGGGTTGAACACCGATGAATATTCACCAAAACGATTCCTCGGGTAAAGAGCTTCCGCATCATTGTCAGGGAAGTTCTTATAGGAGTTCCCGTACCATTTTCCCCTGTCGAAGCCCAGTGTGGAATAGTATCTCGGTTCTCTATGGAAATTGAGTACCGCAGTCTGTTCTCCCTGGTGAATATAATACTTATGTGCTTCGTCACCAACACGCAGATTATACCTGGTTGAGTAAGGATATTCCAGATCTTCATCAATCGGCACACCATTTTCAGAATAGAACAGCTCCACCGTTGAGAGAGGCAGACTCAGTTTACCGGTTGAAGAGGAGGATGTTCCCTGTTCCAGACGCGGAAGAGCGGGACTCTGCAAACCTGAGTTCACCGGATAGGAGGAATTGCCCCACACGATCTCCTGATTCCACCGCTCAGAGACGATGCTTCTCAGTGTGTTCACCAGAAATGTAGTATCAGACATCGATTTTGTGGCGACATAATCTGATGTATCATAAAGACGAATTCCGGCGGCCGTACACACATCAATCGCTTCGCTGCATGCTTCGGCTGCGTTCTGCCACCGTGTTGCATCGTAGGACTGATTGAAGAATGGTTCACCGTCCTGATCAACGAAATCATTGTAATCAGTGTTTCCGTTATACAGCGGACTGGCCCAGTAAATCAGCACTTTCGACTTTAACATGTAGGCAGCGGGCATGGTGAACCTTCCAAGTTCGGTAGTACGGTTCTCAATCACCGCAGGAAGGGCACCACTATCTATCACCTCATCAAGCAACTCCAGTATGTAGGCAAAGCTGTTATCAATCTTTTCCCTGAATACACGTACTCCTTCCGTTGATTCGTTGATTGGTGTGTTCTCTTTTAACGGAGCGATGGGTCCGTAATATGTGATCAGATAAAAGTGCATATAGGCTTTGATCAGCTTCACCTCCGCTTTCATTCGTTCTTTCTCATATTTATTGAGATCCTCCACACCATCCACATTTTCGAGGAAGGTGTTGCATTCACGGATGCCTGCATAGAGAGAACGGATCATGGTTCCTGTACCACCCCAATAGTTGATAAGTGCAGAGGTGGGGCTATCTTCACCCAGTCCGAATCTCATTCCCCCCTGTGTTCTGCTTTCCTTATTGAATATCATCTCCATGGCTCCGAAGATGCCAGGATTCTCATTCCATCCGGCCGATTTAGGCATACCCCAATAACAGGTTGCCAGGTATTGCTCGGTAGTATAACGATCTGAGAAAGCATGATCTATCGTTGCTACGTTATCCGGGACTACATCCAGGAAGTCGCACGAGGAAACCAGGAAGACCGTTAAAAGGATGCTGAAAAGTATCTTATTTATAGATTTCATCATTTTCATATATTAAAATCCAACATTTAAACCCACATTGATCACTCTCTGAACGGGATATCCAAGCCCGTTGCCTGCCATTTCCGGATCCCATAATCTAAATCCGCTCCATGCGAGCAGGTTTGTTCCGCTGATATAGAGACGGAGATTAGACATCCTCAACTTTTTGCACCAATCTTCGGAGAGTGTATAACCCAGTTCGGCTGATTTCAACCGCAGGAAGGAAGCATCCTGCATAAACCAGGTACTGGTCTGTCGGTTGTTATCCATCCAGTTGTTGGAGAGACGGGGCCATAATGCATAGGAGTCTCTGTTATTTTCTGACCAGTAGTTATCGGCGAAAGCCTTCAGGATCACATTCTGTCCAAGACGACCATCATCTCCATCCTGATCCATAAAAGGAGTCACCTTATCCAGATCAATCCAGAATGATTGCCGTGCCGATCCCTGAAAGAAGAATGAAGCATCGAAATTCCTGAATCCCATAGACAATCCAAATCCATAGTTGATTTCGGGGGTCGTGGGGAAACCAATGGGCACTTTATCCAGTTCTGAGATTTTTCCGTCTCTGTTCACATCCCTGTATTTGATGTCACCTGCTCCATACTCACCAAACTGTGTGGGTGAGTTTTGTACCTCCTGCTCATCTACGAACAGACGTTCGGCAATGTAACCCCAGTTCTGCCCCAGTGAGTAGCCTACCCTTGAGAGCCATGGTGTTTTCGAGTAATCGGGCTCTTCCCACCTGAGAGCCCTGCTGGTTGCATAGGTGAAGGTGCCGCGACCGGTAAACCAGAGATCTTTGTTGACGATTTTCTCATAATTCAACTCAACGTCAATACCTTTCCCCTCTGCCTCACCCAGATTGGCTTTCACAGCGGGGATCACACCCATGGTATTGGGTATCACACGGTCCAGCAAAATGTTTTTACGTGTCTCTTTGAAAAAATCCACATTAGCCGATATACCGGCCACGGTGGTCATCTCGAATCCCAGATTCGTTTTGTAGGCTGTCTCCCAGCCAATTCTGTCATTGGCATAACGGGATACATTGATACCTCCGGGATTGTAATTCAGCTGGGTCCCCCAGTTCACATTTCTGCCGGCATTCAGGTCTACCTGAGAGAGGTAGTAGAAGCGATCGTTGCCACTACCGATCGCATCGTTCCCCACCAGACCATAGGTGCCTTTCAGCTTGAACTGAGTAATTACATCTGTCAGTGGTTCAAAGAAAGCTTCGTTCGATACCATCCATGCAGCACCAAAGGAGGGGAAGAATCCCCATCTGTTATTCTCAGAGAAACGCTCCGATCCGTTGTAGCCGAAGTTGAACTCACCAAAATAGCGGCTGTCGAAGTTATAGGCGAGACGTCCCGCCAGTCCTATGTTTCGACCAGGAAGAGAAAGTTGCAGGTTGTCGGCGATCCCCGATTTTTCTTCCCGCATCGTGTAAACCATCAACGCATTCAGATTATGGATGCTGTCGAATGTATTGTTATACTCAGCAGCCGTTTCAAGGTACATGGATGTATTGATATAACGCTGACCGGGATTGTAGTCGATATACTCGGTTCCTTCTGCAGGATTCAGTCGCTGCAGCTTATAACTGTTCTTCACAAGATCGTATGATGAGATATTGTAATAGAACGGATAATACTGTCGTGTGACATTGTATTCTGAATATCGGTTCATATTAATCATCGCCCGTGCAGTCAATCCTTCAAGCAGCTTCTCAAGATCCTGCTTCAGTTCAAAAGAGACGATCATTGAGTTTTTACTCTGATCCCTGTAACCCTTCAACGATTCAGCATAAGGATTCAGATACTGACCGGCACCGTAATTACCAAACAGGATATGATTCGCATAGGAAAAGGCCTCATCGGGCACGTAATAGGGTCTGAACATCACCGGGTTTGCCTGAATCACCTTTCTGTACATGCCGCTACCACCATCCACGGGACCGGTGTATTCATCGAAATTGGCACTTAACCGGGCAATAAGCTCAGTGGTCTCTGTGATATGTATGTTGACATTGGATCGGAAATTGTATTTCATCAATTTGATATTGGAGTTGAAATTGTTCCGCTTGTCTACTTTTATATTCCCGTTGTCGCGCGTGATATTTGCTGCGACGTAGTACCTGGCCACTTTTCCCCCACCACTGACACTGAGGTTGGCACGCTGGTTACTGATCACATCTTCGAACATGGTATCATACCAGTCAGTTACAGGGAAGATATCGGGATAGAGCCCTCTTTCAGACATGATAATCTTCTCTTCAGGATAGAGCAACAGCCCAAGCGGATCACGTGTTTTGATTGCTTCGTTCTGCATTCGCATATATTTGACCGGATCAGCAATCTCCACTTTTCTGGTTGGAGATGAGAAAGAGTTTTCAATACGTGCATTGAACCTTGCTTTCCCCTCTTTTCCCTCTTTGGTGGTCACCAGGATAACCCCATTTGCTCCGCGGGCACCATAAAGAGCTGTTGCTGTCGCATCTTTCATGATCGAGAAACTGGCAATATCATCGGTGTTGAGCCTGGCAAGATCATC
>JAAYGM010000191.1 GCA_012727735.1 Bacteroidales bacterium
AAAAACGATCCCCCAAACAGGATTGGCTGTAACGATAGATGCAGGTGAATGGAACGATATCCATCCCCTTAATAAGAAAGTGGTGGGTGAAAGGCTTGCCCTGCAGGCAGTGCGTATTGCTTACGGCAATAAAGATGTGATCAGTGACGGCCCCCTCTTTCACTCTCTTTCATCTGAGGGTAACAAGCTGATTATCTCCTTTAAAGAGGGAACCGACAACCTGCTTCCGGTCGGTAAGCTCAGGGGATTCTCACTGCAGGACGCCGATGGCAGGGTTGAATGGGCTGATGCCCTTATCGAGGGGAACAGGGTGATAGTCTGGAATGATAAGATCACAGAGCCGGTAAAGGTGAGATACGCATGGGGCAACAATCCCGAAGGAGCAAACCTGAGAAACAGGGAAGGGTTACCCGCATCACCTTTTCAAGCTTCCTTAACAAATCAGTATTAAATCATTTAGGCAACGAACAAAGTACCGTTAACTGAAAAAAATCATTAACCAAATAGCATAAATTAAAAAAATGGAATTACAGTCACAGACCAAGGGTGAATCGAAAGGCTTTTATAAGCTTTCTATGATGCAGCGGCTCGGGTTCGGTTCAGGAGATCTGGCGCAGAACCTGATCTACCAGACCATCTCGATGTACCTGCTTATCTTCTATACCAACGTGTTTGGAATACCTGCTGCTACAGCAGCGGTGATGTTTCTCATTGTCCGCCTTATCGACGTGGTGTGGGATCCTATTGTAGGGGCCTTTGTCGACAAGCACAACCCGAAGATGGGGAAATACCGCTCATACCTCATTCTTGGTGGGATACCGCTCACCGGTTTTGCCATTCTCTGTTTCTGGAACGGGTTCTCCGGATCATTGCTCTATGCCTATATCACCTATGTGGGCATGTCGATGTTATATACCCTTGTGAATGTGCCATACGGCGCATTGAATGCTTCCCTCACACGTGATACAGATGAGATCACCAAGCTGACGGCGGCACGTATGTTCCTTGCCAACCTTGGTGGCCTGGCTGTAGCCTACGGGATACCTATCATCGTGAAAACACTCTCTCCTGACGGGAAGATCAACTCCCCCGAGTCAGGCAACGCCTGGTTTATCACCATGACCATCTACGCTTTGGCAGGGCTGGCACTGTTAATCTTCTGCTACACCCAGACAAAGGAAAGAGTGGTGATGGATGACAAAGATATGGCACTGGTAAAGGTGTCGGACCTCTGGACAGAGTTCAAACGCAACCGCCCACTGAGGGTGCTTGCGTTCTTCTTTGTCACCGCATTTGCTATGATGGCCATCGGGAACTCAGCAGGTTCCTATTATATGATCTACAACGTGCATGCACCCGACATGCTGCCCTACTTCATGGCCCTAGGTTCAATACCGGCATTTATCTTTATGCCACTGGTACCGGCTATCAAAAGAGCGATAGGAAAGAAACAGATGTTTTATGTTTTTCTCTCAATAGCCATTATAGGGATGGCGATACTCTATGTGGTGTCAGTGGTTCCCTTATTAAAAACACAGGTGTGGCTGGTGTTGACTGCTCAGTTTATTAAATCAACGGGCGTGATCGTTGCCACCGGATACATGTGGGCTTTGGTGCCGGAAGTGATCTCCTACGGTGAACATACCACCGGCAAACGAATCTCGGGTATTGTCAACGCCCTGACAGGGATCTTCTTCAAGGCAGGGATGGCATTGGGAGGTGTTGTTCCCGGTTTTGTGCTGGCATTCGTGGGATTTGACGAGAAAAATGCGGTCTCACAGTCACCCCTGACAGAACAGGGTATCCTGTGGCTTGTAGCTGTCATACCGGCGATCCTGTTGATAGTGGCAATGTTCATCATTTCCAAATATGAACTGGAAGATGATGTGATTGACAAGATCAACATGGAGATTGAAGCAAGACAGTAAAAATAAATAATCATAGTTATTACAAAAATTACCAGTATTATGAAGACAAACAGACGGGAAAGTAAAATGTGGTTCATCACAATGCTGCTGACCGTAGCAGTGACGAGCTGCAACAGCACTGCAACGGAACAGACACCCTCGCTGAAGGATGCCTACCAGAACAAGTTCGTGATAGGAACAGCGCTGAACAAGGGGCATAATTACGGCACTGACACCCTCGGAATCAACCTGATCAAGCAGCATTTCAATTCAATCGTTGCTGAGAACTGCATGAAAAGCATGCATATCCAACCTTCCGAAGGGGTATTCTTCTTTGATGAAGCCGACAAGTTCGTTGAATTCGGAGAGGCAAACAATATGAATATCATCGGTCACACACTGATCTGGCATTCACAGGCACCCGACTGGTTCTTTGTTGATGAAGAGGGGGCAGATGTTACACGCGAAGTGATGATTGAGAGAATGAGAAACCACATCCTTACCGTGGTGGGTCGTTACAAGGGACGTGTAGACGGATGGGATGTGGTGAATGAAGCCATCATGGACGACGGTTCCTGGCGGAACACGAAGTTTTACGAGATCATTGGAGATGAGTATATCAAGCTGGCGTTTCAGTTCGCAAACGAAGCTGATCCGGATGCTGAGCTCTACTACAACGACTATGCCATGTCAGCTGAAGGCAAAAGGAATGGTGTGGTGGAGCTGGTGAAGCAGCTGCAGGCTGCAGGAGTACGGGTTGACGGCATAGGCATGCAGGGGCATATGGGAATGGATTACCCCGATATCAGTGAGTTTGAGAAGAGTATCAAGGCATTTGCCGACCTTCACATGAATGTAATGATTACAGAGATGGATATCACCCTTCTTCCCTTCCCCGGTGAGGAGACAGCGGAGGTTTCGCTGAGTGCAGAATACCAGGAAAAGATGAACCCCTACGCTGCAGGGTTGCCCGACGATATCAATGCTGCATGGGAACAAAGATATATCGACTATTTCCAACTATTCCTCAATTACAGTGACAACATCAGTCGTGTCACGCTCTGGGGTCTGACCGATGCCGATACATGGAGAAACGACTGGCCCATGGTAGGTAGGACCGATTATCCGCTGCTCTTCGACAGAGATTATCAGGCAAAACCGGTGGTAGATAAATTGATTGAACTAACTATAAACAACGAATAAATAACCGAAAGAAGCATTATGAAAGAAGCAAGATACCTGGTGCCCGGCGATTATATGGCCGACCCGGCAGTACACGTGTTTAACGGAAGACTCTATATTTACCCCTCTCACGATTGGGAGAGCGGCATCCCGGAAAACGACAACGGGGATCATTTCAACATGAAAGATTACCATGTTTTCTCGATGGATGATGTGGAGCAGGGAGAAGTAACTGATCATGGCGTGGTGCTGAGAACAGAAGATATCCCCTGGGCCGGACGACAGCTATGGGATAGTGATGTAGCCTTCAGAGACGGAAAGTATTACATGTACTTCCCACTGAAGGACCGGAACGATATCTTCCGTATCGGTGTTGCCGTAAGCGACAAGCCCGAGGGACCCTTTATCCCTCAGGAGAACCCGATAAAGGGAAGTTACAGCATCGACCCCTGTCTCTGGAAGGATACAGATGGTGAGTACTATATGTACTTCGGTGGACTGTGGGGAGGACAACTGCAGCGTTACCGCGACAACAAGGCGCTGGAGTGTGCCTATCTGCCTGAAGGTGATGAGCCGGCGCTCTGTCCCAGGGTGGTGAGAATGAGAAAAGACATGCTGGAATTTGCAGAAGAACCACGCGATGTGCTTATCCTGGATGAAAATGGGAAACCGCTTACTGCAGGAGACACGGAACGTCGTTTCTTTGAAGCTGCCTGGATGCACAAGTACAACGGGAAATACTACTTCACCTACTCCACCGGTGATACCCACCGGATATGCTACGCCATCGGTGACAACCCCCTGGGACCCTTTATCTACCAGGGTGTAATACTCACTCCTGTGGTGGGATGGACCACCCATCACTCCATCGTGGAGTTCAGGGGGAAATGGTATCTGTTCCACCACGATTGTGTGCCTTCAGAAGGCAAGACCTGGCTGAGAAGCCTGAAAGTGGTTGAGCTGGAGTATAAAGACGACGGAACAATCCGTACAATAGAAGGAACATTATAAAGGAATGAAGATAAAACTATATCTACTGCTATTCTGTTTTGTTTGTGCTTTCCAGCTTGATGCAGAAGACGGGAGCCGGCTCTGGCTCCGTTTTCAACCGCAGCAAGTGAGTGAGACACCTCTCTTTACAGGACTGAAGAGCAGCGGTACCACTATGGCGGCAGAGGAGTTTCAGCGTGCATGGGGTAAGATGACCGGCAGCCCCCTCACACTGACGAAAAAACTGAAGAACAATACACTGTTGTTGGGGATAATCAATGAGCGGGATATTCGCAGGCTTAACATCGCCAGTGAACTGCTGGCGGCAGGGCCTGAAGGGTATATAATCCGCTCTGTACGGCAGGGCAACAACGACATCACGGTTGTAGCCTCGGCTGATGAACAGGGGTTACTCTATGGTGTGTATCATCTGCTGAGAATGATACAGACAGGTCAGCTCACCGGCAACCTTGACATTACAGAGAAGCCACGCTATGATATCCGTATTCTGAACCACTGGGATAATCTCGACGGCACTGTCGAAAGGGGTTATGCCGGTTATTCGGTCTGGAAATGGGATGACCTGCCCGCAACAATCTCACCCCACTATCAGGAGTATGCACAGGCCAACGCTTCCATAGGTATCAACGCGACGGTGCTCAACAATGTGAATGCCACACCCGCGATACTCACAGTGGATTATCTGGAAAAAGTGAAGGTAATCGCCCGTCAGCTGCAACCTTATCATATCAAAGTCTATCTCTCCATCAACTTCTCATCACCCGCCGAGTTGGGGGGACTGGAGAACTCCGATCCGCTCAATCCGGAGGTACAGCAGTGGTGGCACAACAAAGTGAATGAGATATATCGGTTGATACCAGATTTCGGGGGGTTCCTGGTGAAAGCCAATTCGGAGGGACTACCCGGACCGCAGGATTACGGCCGTACCCATGCTGAGGGTGCCAATATGCTTGCTGATGCTTTGAAACCGCATGGCGGCATCGTGATGTGGAGAGCATTTGTCTACAATCCCAGTGGCGAGGATCGTGCAAAACAGGCATATGATGAGTTTATGCCGCTGGAGGGACAATTCCGTGACAATGTGATCATCCAGGTGAAGAACGGACCGGTAGATTTCCAGCCGCGGGAGCCCTTCAGCCCCCTGTTCGGAGCCATGAAGGAGACCGCTGTGATGCCCGAGCTACAGATCACACAGGAGTACCTCGGTTTCTCCAACCACCTGGTTTATCTGGGCACACAGTGGAAAGAGTTCCTTGAAAGCGACACCTATTGCCGCGGTGTAAACACCTCTGTTGCCAAGACGACAGACAGAACCATCTATCCCCACCCGGTCACCGCCATCGCCGGTGTGGCCAATATAGGAGAAGATGCCAACTGGACCGGACACCATTTCGCACAGGCCAACTGGTATGCTTTCGGACGCCTGGCATGGGACCATACACTATCGGCTGATGAGATCGCTGACGAGTGGCTTCGTATGACATTTACACAGGACAACATTTTCGTGGAACCGGTGAAAAAGATGATGCTCGACTCATGGGAGACAACTGTCGACTATATGATGCCGCTGGGCCTGCACCATATCTTTGCCTGGGATCATCACTATGGTCCCGAGCCATGGTGCGATATCCCCGGTGCACGACCCGACTGGCTTCCTCCTTACTACCACAATGCCAATGAGGAAGGGATTGGCTTCGATCGTACAGTAAACGGCAGCGATGCTATCTCGCAATACTGCTCTCCGGTAAAGGATAAATACAACAATATCGAAACCTGTCCCGAAGAGCTGCTGCTCTGGTTTCATCATGTCCCCTGGGATCACAGGATGAAGAACGGGAGAATATTATGGGATGAACTGAGCTACCGCTACGATGCCGGTGTGCAACAGGTTCGTGAATTTCAAAAAACATGGGACCGGATGGAATCGTTTATCGATACAGATCGTTTCAGTCATGTACAGTCCAGGCTGAAGATACAGTCGCGGGATGCCGTCTGGTGGAAAGATGCCTGTCTGCTCTATTTCCAGACCTACTCAAACAGACCAATTCCATACGCTATTGAACG
>JAAYGM010000192.1 GCA_012727735.1 Bacteroidales bacterium
CCTCAAGCGTGTTATAATAGGGAGACAACAGGGAACATACATAGCGACACATGTCTCTGTTGTCCTCCACAACCAGAAAAGTAAGTTTATCCTTTTGCCATTCCCTCAGATTCTGCTCATTCAATTCACCCTCATCGTTGTTGAAACGCTTTACAGCCTGCGGCACCTGTGGCTGCGGGTTGATGGTGTGCAGCGGCAATATAATCCGGAAGGTAGAGCCTGCAGTTTTGTTGTTCTTTACCCAGATATTTCCTCCGAGTGCCTCCACCACCTGTTTGGTCAGATACAGACCGATCCCTGTACCGCTCTGTCCGTGCACAGGATAAATAAGATGGTTCCGCGACTGATAAAAACGTCTGAAAACCTTCTCCTTATCCTCCTCGGGAATACCTGTACCGCTGTCCTTCACAGAGAGGTACAGTTTTTCACTGTTGGTTGCACTCTCCCTGAATGATTTCACGTAGACGGTGATCACACCTCTGTTGGGAGTGTATTTGATGGCGTTGGATATCAGGTTGGTCATGATCTTGCGTATTCCTTCATCATCGAAATAAAAGTCGGGATTTGCCAGATCATACCTCCTCAGCAACTGAATATCTCTGTCACCCGCCTGAAAATCGAAAGGAGAGATCACCGACTCAATGATATCCTGAAAATCTCCTTTCCTGTACGTCACTTCCAGCTTGTTGGATTCAATCTTGCGAAAATCCATTAGCTGATTGATCAGTGTCAGCAGATACTTCGAATTCCTTTCGGCAAAATGCAACTGCTCAACCACGTAGGGATTGGTGCTCAACTTGAGCGCTCTCTCCACCGGCCCCACGATCAAAGTGATGGGGGTACGAAATTCATGTGAAATATTGGTGAAAAAGTCGAGTCGCTCCGTAGTCATCTGCCGCATCTTGTGCGACATCCCGACCAGCTGTTCTTTCTGCCGGGTGATCTTCTCATTTTGTGTGCTTAACAATTGATTCCGATGAGAGAGCTCATTCTTCTGGACCGTTAATACCCTTTTCTGCTTTTCAATCTCTTCAGTGCGGTCATCCACAATCTGTTCCAGCACCTTCTGCTGATGTTCATAGGCCCTGATACGCCAGTAATGCAGCATGATAATCGTAAGTATTACCAGCAGGAGCATCAGGGAGATAAACCAGTTCGTTTTGTAAAAAAAGGGTTTGATCCGCACATCGATTTGTGTCACCGCTCCTGTATCCTGCCGGTCTTTTGGCACGTATTTAACCTGGAACTGGTAATTACCGGCCGGCAGGTTCATGTAGCTTGCCGAATGAGCATTTTTCTCCAGTTCAATCCAGTTGCTGTCATAACCCATCAACCTGTATGCGTAGACGTAGTTGCTTATCGCCCTGTAGTTGAGTGCTGAGAAATCGATTGAGAATGATCTTGTCTTCTCGTGCAGGATGATCTCCTCTGCCACAGAGATATCTTTGCTGATGATTTTACCCGGGTTCACCTTTTCACTATCCACGTAAAAATCGGTCAGCGTAACCTTGTAAGCATCACTGGCATCTGACGTGAACATCTCCGGGTCAACAACCACCAGACCGTTCAGGGTACCAAAACAAAGCAATCCACTCCTGGTCTTATAGAAAGCGTTCCAGTAAAACTGGCTGGAGACCAGCCCATCCTCCTCGTAATAATTGGTGAAACTGTTGTTTTTCCTGTTGTAGCAGGACAATCCGTTAATCGTGCTGATCCACAGATTACCCTGGGCATCCTCCAGCAGACCCTTCACATTGTTGTTGGCCAACCCGTCAGAGGTTGTGAATGACTGAAAAGCATATGACCCGTCATCATTGACAATGCGTTTGTAGATGCCAAAACCATCGCTGCCAAGCCATAAGACACCCTCTGAATCGATGCAGAAGCTTGTGATCCGCTCAACCAGCTTCGATTGGGGATTGTCGAGTTTATACTTCAGGTGAGTGTATGAAAATGTCTGATCCTTCTGCCTGTTCAGATCAATGACGTATACCCCTTCCGTGCAGCCCATCCATAATTGGTTATCACTGTCGATCACCGACCCGATGATACCGTTGATTTGATCCGACATATCATCATGGAAGGGTTTTTGCAGGTTATCCCTTTCGATATCGTAGAAATAGAGCCCCTGATTCGTGCCAATCCACATGGCATTGTTATGCCTGTCGTAAGAGAGTGCCCCGACGAAATCGAGCAGATATTGGGGGTAGTGACCGGAATGAATGTATTTCACCGGTCCTTTTCCTGGATCAGCAACATCGAGCAGGGTAACACCCAGGCCCCATGTACCCGTCCATAGCCGCTGCTCACCATCCAGACATAAGGCACTCACGGAATTATGACTCAACCTTGCAGATGAAGAAGCAGTGTAATGGGTGAAAACATCCTCTCCTTTCTTCTTCAGATTCAGACCACCTTCAACCGTTCCAACCCATAGATTTTCATGCTCATCTTCAAGAATGGCATTGACAGGGTTCCGGGAAAGGGAATTTTCCACATTTTTGTCATGTGTATAGTTCCTGATATATGCATTCCTGGGAGACAACTTATTGATTCCTCCTGTCTCTGTACCCAACCAGAGTATACCCTCTTCATAATAAATAGCATTGATAAAATTACTGTTCAATCCGTATCCGTCTGTTGATTTCTCTTCAGCTATCTGTTCAAACGCATCGGAAGAGGAGTTATATATATTGATACCTTTCAGCGTGCCGGCAATCAGCTGCCTGGTGTCTGTCAACGCCAGTTCAGAAACATAATCATGTGACAGTGAGTGGGGATCATCATCCCTGTTTCTGTATACCTTCATCACATCTTCATTCCTGTAATACCTGTACAGGCCACGGTCGGTACCGATCCAGACATCATTCTCCTTGAGCAGGAACTTCATGATCATTGTTTTGGTCTCAAACTTCAACATCTCAGAAACAGGTTCGGCTTTGAGGTAATTGTTCTCTGACGGGAACAACTTATACACTTCATTGTTGAAACCTGCCCAGACATTGCCATCACTGTCCAGATCGGCAAACGCCACAAAAAGCTCACCCTGCAGATTATCTTCATACTGGAGTATATTCTGTATGTCACCCTTTTCGGAAAGTTGAACCTTATAAATTTTATTGGAATACAACCAGATATCTCCTTTAGCATCTTTCATAATATTGACCACCGGATTGTCAGGGAAGGATAATTTGAGTGAGTCTACTCCTGAAAACAGATCTGCATGTTGATGTTTCCTCAGATCCAGTACATCCAGTCCACCTTCCGAAGCAATCCAGAGCCTTTTGAAATCATCTTCGCACACTTTGTGGACAAAATTCCCTTTTATGGCTACAGGCGCAGAGTTCATATTATAATGCACAAACTTGTACCCGTCATACCTGGAGAGCCCGCCTCCTGTCGAGAACCAGAGATAACCAGTCCGGTCTTTGTAGATATCATCTATATAGTGATGCATCAAGCCGTCATCCATCGTAACGAACTGTATGTTGTACCCGTCACCAGAAAATTTCTGTGCATTTAAAAGGACAGAATGAAGCAATAGAATGACAATAAAATATAAAGTATTTCTTTTCATGATACCCTCTCAATAATCACAAAAGTAAAATAATTATCAAACTATATGAGTTAAAACAAGACAGTTTTAGGAAATTATTCTATTTATCCACCATCTGTGTTCATTTCTCTACCTTTTCATTAAAAAATAACATTTTGTTTGTAGATGAATAACAATAGTAAAAAAAACACCGTGAGAAAAAATATCTTTCAACTGCGATTCAGTTTCCTTATTGCCGTCTCCCTGTCACTCTTTTTGTGCTCCTGCAAACAAGAGCAATCGACCATTCCTGCGGAGCAACAGAACCCGTGGGTTGATGATTATATTCACCTCTCTTCTATGGAGCATTACAAAGAATGGGGGACATACAATGTACATGATCCGGCTATTAAAAAGTTCGGTGATGATTACTACATCTATTCCACCGATGCCATTTTCGCGGAAAACGCAGAGATAGCCAGGGAAAAGAATGTCCCCCTGGGAAACATTCAGATAAGGAAGTCGAAAGATCTTGTTCACTGGGAGTTTGTGGGATGGGCTTTCCCTGAAATCCCGCAAGAGGCGGTTGAATGGGTACATGCCAACAATGAAGGAAATGGAGCAACCAACATCTGGGCACCCTATGTGATGAAACAGGGGGACAGATACAGGCTTTACTACAGTGTGTCGGCATTCGGCAAAAAAACATCCTGGATCGGCATGGCCGAATCCGGATCTCCGGAGGGACCATGGGAAGATAAGGGGGCTGTAGTGAAAAGCAACAGCCAGACACCGATGAACGCCATCGATCCGAGCATCATTGAAGATACGGAGAACGGCAGGATCTGGATGCACTACGGTTCCTATTTCGGAGGTTTATATTGTGTTGAGCTTGATCCTGCAACAGGATTAGCCTTGAAAAAAGATGACCCGGGTCACCTGGTAGCCCGCAGGGCTGACTACCGGAAAGACAACCTTGAAGCACCGGAGATCATTTACAACGCCGAGTTGAAGAAATATTTCCTTTTCGTTTCCTATGATCCGCTGATGACCACCTACAATGTGCGCGTGGGACGATCAGACACACCTGAAGGACCCTTTCTGGACTATTTCGGGAAGAACATGAACGATACCACCAACAACTATCCTGTTCTGGTCGCACCATACCGGTTCGACAATCATCCCGGATGGGCAGGCACGGGACACTGCGGCATCCTGACCACGGAGGAGGGACGATACTTCATGGCACACCAGGGCCGCTTATCTCCGGGAAACCAGCTGATGGTGCTGCACGTAAGGGAGCTATTCTTTACACCCGACGGCTGGCCGGTGGTATCACCTCAAAGATATGCAGGTGATGATGCGCGGGAGGTTTCAGCAAAGGATATTGCAGGTGAATGGGAGCTGATCAGGATCAGGGAATCTACATACGAACGGCAGCTGGAAGCAGGTCAGATATTGTGGGGAGAGGGTAGCTTGAAAGAGGAGGAGTGGAACGAATCGTTCCTTTTGAATCTGAACACTGAAGGGTCTACAAGTGATAACGGATCGTGGAGCTTCATTAAAAAAAATCAAACAATGACATTAACTATTGGCGAGGAAACATTCCGTAATTTATATATCTTTGCAGGACACGACTGGGAAAACCAGACCCGGACAATCCTTTTAACCGGATTGGATGACGAAGGTCGTTCGGTATGGGGTAAACGCATAAAATAACAATCATATAAATAAAATCAGACATGAAGAATTACAAGAATCTAATGGTAACATTGCTGGCACTCTCTTTCGGCTTTGCCGTCCATGCCCAGACAAATGAGATGATTATCCGCACCCACAAGCAGGGTGCAGAAATTCAGCCTACGATGTACGGCTTGTTTTTTGAGGATATCAACTATGCGGCCGATGGTGGTCTCTATGCTGAGCTAATCAAGAACCGCTCGTTTGAGTTTCCACAAAATTTTATGGGATGGGAAACATATGGAAAGGTGACATTGATGGACGATGGCCCCTTTGAACGAAATCCGCATTACGTACGTCTCGATGATCCGGGGCATGATCATAAACGTACCGGCCTGCAAAACGAAGGCTTCTTCGGAATCGGGGTGGAAGAAGAGAAGGAGTATCGCTTCTCTGTCTGGGCACGCGTACCAGGTGAAACAAGCAGGATCAGCGTACAGCTGGTAGATGAATCATCGATGGGAGAACATCAGGCAATCGCTTCGCAGGAGCTGGTCATCGACTCAAAAGAGTGGGAAAAATACCAGGTGATACTGAAATCATCTGAAACACAACCCAAAGCGATGTTGCGCATATTCCTGACATCAGGCAACCCGGTGGACCTGGAACATATCTCACTCTTCCCTGTAGATACATGGAACGGGCATGAAAATGGACTGCGCAAGGATCTGGCACAGGCGCTGTATGACATTCGTCCGGGTGTTTTCCGTTTCCCGGGAGGATGTATTGTAGAGGGTACTGACCTGGATACACGCTACGACTGGAAAAAAAGCGTGGGACCGGTAGAGAACAGACCGTTGAATGAGAACCGCTGGCACTACACCTTCCCTCATCGCTTCTTTCCTGACTATTTCCAAAGCTACGGTATGGGGTTCTATGAGTATTTCCTCCTTTCCGAAGAGCTGGACGCTGAGCCGCTGCCGGTGCTGAGTGTCGGACTGTCATGTCAGTTTCAGAACAATGAGGAACATACACACGTGGCTGTCTGTGATCTGGATGGTTATATCCGTGATGCGCTGGACCTGATCGAATTCGCCAACGGTAACCCGGAGAGTGAATGGGGCAAAGTGCGTGCTGAAATGGGACACCCGGAACCTTTCAACCTCAAATATATCGGTATAGGCAACGAGCAGTGGGGAGAGGAGTATGTGGTACGCCTGAAACCATTCGTGGAAGCAATCCGTAAGCAATACCCGGAAATGTTGATTATCGGTGGTTCCGGCCCCGGCTCGGAAGGTGAACAGTTTGAATACCTATGGCCCGAGATGAGAAAGCTGAACGTCGACCTGGTGGATGAGCATTTCTACCGCCCTGAGAGCTGGTTCCTCAACGAAGGAGCACGCTACGACAATTACGACCGCAAGGGACCCAAAGTGTTCGCCGGTGAATATGCCTGCCACGGAAATGGAAAAAAATGGAATCATTTTTACACATCGCTCCTGGAAGCTGCTTTCATGACCGGTATGGAACGTAATGCCGACATCGTACATATGGCGACCTATGCCCCACTGTTCGCGCATGTGGAAGGGTGGCAGTGGCGTCCCGACATGATCTGGTTCGACAACCTGAATAGTGTAAAAACGGTAAGCTACTACGTACAGCAACTATTCTCACTGAACAAGGGAACCCATGTGCTGCCGCTGACGATGAACGGGAAAGCAGTTACCGGTGCGGAAGGTCAGAACGGGCTCTTCGCAAGTGCCGTGTGGGATAACGAACAGAGTGAAGTGATTGTTAAAATCGTCAACACGTCGGATACTGCACAACCTATTCATTTGAACTTCGAGGGGTTAAAAAAGAGAGAGAAGCTTTCTGATGGCAGGGTCATACAGTTGAAATCGGATGATCCGGATGCAGAGAACACGATCGGGAACCCCACGCTGATTGTTCCCGTGGAGAGTGAAATCGTAATCAACGGCCAAACGCTGGAGTCAGAGATGGATCCACATACATTCAACATCTATAAATTCAAATTGTGAAAAGAGTGTAACAATCATTTCACAAAAGTTGGATAATTAAAAATAAAAGTTGGATGAGTCCTGTTCTCATTCAGCTTTTATCTATTTTTCCACCTAATGTGTTCAATTCTCTACCTTTTCATCATAGAAAAACACTATTTTTGTCCATAGTTCAATCAATTAACCGATGAAAAAAATATTACTGACACTCCTGTTGTTTTCCATTCTGATTCCGGTCTCTTCGGAAAACAGGCGAATCAGCAGCCCTGACGGCAACCTGCTGGTAAATATTCAGTTGAATAACGGAATCATTACCTACAACCTCACCTATAAAAAAAAGATTGTGCTGGAAGACTCACCTCTGGGCCTGATCACCAACGTAAGCGACTTCAGCCGCAACCTGATGCTGGTTGAAACAAATGAGACAACCATACAACACTCCTATCAGGAACCAAAGATCAAACGAAGCCGGGTGGAATACCTGGCCAATGAATTGACCTGTACTTTTGAGACAGCCAGGAAGGAACAGTTCAGCATCACCTTCCGTGTGAGCAACAATGATGTGGCATTGAAATATTCACTGGCTCAGAACGGGGAGACAGCCCGTTGTATCATTGAAAAAGAGTTGACAGGATTTAACTTTCCATCATTCACCACCACCTTCCTCACCCCACAGGCGCTACCCATGACCGGATGGATGCGCACCAAGCCCAGTTATGAGGAGGAGTATGTAGCTGACGAGCTGGTGGGGACACCCTCCAGATACGGGATAGGCTACACTTTCCCCGGGTTGTTCCATGTGGGTGATAACGGATGGGCACTGATCTCTGAGACAGGAGTGAACGGCTTATACTGTGGCTCAAAACTGAGTGAGGGTACTGCTGATGGACTTTACACCATCGCCTATCCGGAAGAGGGGGAGAACAACGGCATTGGAAGTGCCAATCCCGCTATTGCTCTTCCCGGCGAAACACCCTGGCGCACCATCACCGTGGGCGATAACCTGAAGCCGATCGTGGAAACCACCATCGCATCGGACCTGGTGGAACCGCTGTATGAAGCCTCAGAGAAATATAATTTTGGCCGATCTACCTGGAGCTGGCTCCTCTGGCAGGACGAGAGCATCAACTATGACGACCAGAAAAAGTTCATCGACCTCTCAGCAGAGATGGGTTACGAACTGGTACTGATCGACAACTGGTGGGACAGCCGCATCGGTCGTGACAAGATAGAAGAACTGGCCGCCTATGCTGCTTCAAAGAATGTGGGTATCTCCCTCTGGTATAACTCCAACGGCTTTTGGAGCGATGCCCCCCAGGGACCGAAAAACCACATGAGCAACTCCATAGCTCGCAAAAAGGAGATGGCCTGGATGAAAAGTATCGGCGTGAAAGGAATTAAAGTCGATTTTTTCGGCGGAGACAAGCAGGAGACAATGAAACTTTACGAAGAGATCCTGTCGGATGCCAATGATTACGGTCTTACGGTGATCTTTCATGGATGCACCCTCCCCCGCGGATGGGAACGGATGTACCCCAATTTCGCAGGAAGTGAGGCGGTCCTCGCCTCCGAGAACCTGATCTTCACACAACATGCCAATGACAATGAAGCCTACAACGCCACATTACATCCCTTTATCCGGAACAGCGTGGCATCGATGGATTTCGGGCCGGTACTGCTGAACAAACAACATAACCGCGACAATGACGGGGGAAGCAGACGGAGGACTACCGAGACCTTCCAGATGGCTACAGCTGTGCTGTTTCAGTCTCCCGTACAGAACTTCGGAATTACTCCCAACAACCTGACAGAGCAACCTTCCTTCGTGATCGGTTTCATGAAAGAGATCCCCACCCTATGGGATGAAACCATTTTTATTGATGGTTATCCCGGGAAATTTGTTGCGCTGGCAAGACGTCACGGCGAACAGTGGTACGTGGCAGTCGTTAATGCAGGTGAAGAGGTGAAAGATGTGGCCATCGCATTACCCATGTTTTCCGGGCAGACTATCACCCACTACTCCGACAATAAAGATCGCACGCCGCAATTGAGCAGGGTAAGCATCGGTGAAGAGGGTGAAGTCCGGCTTTCCATTCAACCGGGTGGAGGAGCGATTCTGACAAACCGGGAGTAAGGAAATCTGGCTGAGCAGCTGCGTGACACGTTTGATTTCTGCTTAACAAACTCGTTTTATGAATTAATTAAAATTTATAGTATCTTTACACTCATCATTTTAAAGAAGAAGTAAAATCTTAATCATTCTATCAGACCGCCATCAATTGAGACACTAACATTGAATTATTTGACGATAATAAATATTTAATAAATTAAACAGATCATCCATGAAGAGTAAAAAAACATTTCAGATTCTTACACTGCTGCTTTTCTGCAGTGTATCCATCTCAGCTCAGAACAGGTTAATTATCGAAGCTGATCAGGGTAAACAAACTATCAACCGTCAAATCTACGGTCATTTTTCAGAACATCTGGGTCGCTGTATTTACGGAGGATACTGGGTGGGTGAAGAATCATCTGTCCCCAACACCCGCGGCATCCGCAACGACGTGGTCAATGCACTTAAGGATATCCGCATTCCTAACCTGCGCTGGCCGGGAGGATGCTTCGCCGATGAGTACCACTGGATGGACGGTATTGGTCCCCGCGAGAACAGGGCGAAAATGATCAACACCCACTGGGGTGGTGTGGTTGAAGACAACAGCTTCGGCACGCATGAGTTTCTTGATTTATGTGAACAGCTGGGCACTGAGCCCTATATCAGCGCAAACGTGGGAAGCGGCACAGTGGAAGAGATGTCCAAATGGATCGAATATGTCACCTTCGATGGTGAGAGTCCGATGGCCAACCTCCGCCGCCAGAACGGTCGTGATGAACCCTGGAAAGTAAAATACTGGGGTATAGGCAACGAAAGCTGGGGTTGTGGTGGAAATATGCGACCTGAATATTATGCCGACCTCTACCGCCATTATGCAACATACGCAAGGAATTACGGCGACAACCAGATCTATAGGATCGCCTGTGGTGCCAACGGTGGAGACTACAACTGGACCGAAACAGTGATGCAGAATGCAGGGCGACAGATGCAGGGCCTCTCCCTGCATTACTACACAGTTCCAAGAGACTGGAGCGATAAAGGATCGGCCACCAATTTCGATGAAAAGGAGTATTTCACCACCATCGAGAAGACATTGTTTATGGATGAGCTGATCACAAAGCATTCACTCATCATGGACCGTTACGATCCGCAAAAACGTGTGGGGATGATCATTGACGAATGGGGTACGTGGTATAATGTGGAGCCGGGCACCAACCCGGGATTCCTTTATCAGCAGAACACGATGCGGGATGCAGTCGTTGCCGGCATCAACCTGAACATATTCAACAGCCATAGCGATCGCGTGCAGATGGCCAATCTTGCACAGACGGTGAACGTGCTGCAGGCTGTCATCCTCACCGATGAGGAGAAAATGGTGCTCACTCCCACCTACTGGGTTTTTTATCTCTACAAGGTTCATCAGGATGCCACCCTTCTCCCCATCTCCTTCACAAGCAACCAATACAGACAAGGTGACAGGGCGATAGACGCCGTGAGCGTCTCCGCATCGAAAGATGCTGACGGAAAGATTCACATCACACTGGTGAATGCTGATCCGAATAATGAACAACGCATCAGTACACAACTGGTGGGAGCATCGGTAAAAAACATATCCGGCCAGATGCTTACCGCTGATAAGATCAATGATTACAATAGCATCGACCAGCCGTCGAAGGTGTCGGTGAAAGAGTTCAAGGGAGCATCCCTTTCCGGGAGCAACCTCTCTGTAGTGCTGCCTTCCAAATCGGTGGTGATGCTCGAATTAAAATAATCGAAAGATGAAGCAGTTAGATGAACTAAAACAACAGGTTTTCCGGGCTAACCTTGACCTGGTAGCACACGGGCTGGTCCTCTTCACATGGGGCAATGTGAGCGCTATCGACAGAGAAAAGAAGCTGGTGGTCATCAAACCTTCCGGTGTCTCCTACAACAACATGAAAGCAGAGGATATGGTGGTGGTGGATATGGATGGCAACAGGGTTGGTGGCAATTACAAGCCTTCGTCTGATACCGCCACCCACCTTGAGCTATACAAGGCGTTCCCCGATATCGGCGGAGTGGTACATACCCATTCCACCTACGCCACCGCCTGGGCCCAGGCAGGATGTGATATCCCCAATATTGGAACTACGCACGCCGACTATTTCAGCGACGCTATCCCCTGTACACGTGATATGACAGAAGAAGAAGTGAGAAGTGCATATGAGAGGGAGACAGGCAGCGTGATTATTGAACGCTTTAAGGGGCTGGATCCTTTACATATACCCGGTGTGCTGGTGAAAAACCATGGCCCTTTCTCGTGGGGGAAGGATGCAGATGAGGCTGTGTATAATGCCGTGGTGATGGAGCAGGTAGCTAAAATGGCATTCATCTCTCTGCAGGTGAACCCACAGCTTACCATGAACAGGCTGCTGATAGAGAAGCACTTCTCGCGCAAGCACGGCCCTGACGCCTATTACGGACAAAAATAATTATTAACCCAGACCGGCGATTGTTTCCTCACTATCTGAACGGAAACAATCACCGATTTACAATTACCTAAATATATGGAATTTAAAAATCAGGAAGTATGGTTTGTTACAGGGGCACAACTCCTGTATGGAGGCGATGCGGTCATCACCGTCAACGCCCACTCGGAAGAGATTGTCAAAGGATTGAACGACGCCGGAACGCTGCCGGTAAAGGTGGTTTATAAAGGAACGGCCAACTCATCACCCGAGGTGGAGAAAGTGTTCAAGGAGGCCAACACGGCACCCGAATGTGTCGGCATTATCACCTGGATGCACACCTTCTCACCGGCGAAGATGTGGATCAAAGGACTGCAGAACTACCACAAGCCCCTCTTACACCTACACACACAGTTCAACAAGGAGATACCCTGGAGCGAGATAGACATGGATTTCATGAATCTCAACCAGTCGGCGCATGGTGATCGTGAGTTTGGCCATATGGTGAGCCGTATGCGTAAAAGCAGAAAAGTAGTGGTAGGCCACTGGGCCGACAGGAACGTACAGGAACGCATGGCTGTATGGATGCGTGTGGCTGCCGCCTGGGCTGATGCACAGGATATGGTGATCGTGCGCTTTGGTGACAACATGAACAACGTGGCCGTGACCGACGGAGACCGTCTGGAAGCAGAACTGCGCCTGGGGTACCATGTCGACTACTATGCAATTGGCGATCTGGTAGCATACCAGGACAAGGTGACGGATAAGGAGATTGATGAGCTGGTATCGGAATATGAACAGCTTTACACTTTCGCTGACAATTGCAAAAAAGGGGCCAAAGACCATGGCCAGGTGCGCGAGTCGGCACGCATCGAGATCGCGCTTCGCCGCTTCCTGAAGGATAAGCATGCAAAAGCGTTCACAACCAATTTCGATGCACTCCACGGTCTGAACCAGCTACCCGGTCTGGCCAGCCAGCGCCTGATGGCAGAAGGATATGGTTTCGGAGCAGAGGGTGACTGGAAGACAGCTGCCCTGCTGCGAACCATCTGGGTGATGTCGAAAGGATTAAAAGGTGGTTGCTCTTTCATGGAGGATTATACTTATCACTTCAAGGGTGAAAAGAGTGCCATATTACAGTCGCATATGCTGGAGGTCTCTCCTGCGATCACGAGTCAGAAACCGAGACTGGAGGTACACCCGCTGGGTATAGGAGGCAAAGCCGATCCCGCACGCCTGGTGTTCACGGCCGATCCCGGAACAGGACTGGCAAGCACCATCGTGGATATGGGCAATCGATTCCGTATGATCGTCAACAATGTAGATGTGATTAAACCGGAGGCGGCATTACCTAAGCTACCTGTAGCCAGTGCACTATGGATACCGCAGCCCAACCTGGAGATTGGCGCTGCTGCATGGATCTATGCAGGGGGCACACATCACTCAGCCTTCACCTACGCGCTGACCAACGAGTATTTTGAAGATTATGCAGATATCTCGGGCATTGAGCTGATGACGATTGACAATGATA
>JAAYGM010000193.1 GCA_012727735.1 Bacteroidales bacterium
AACACACAATATAGCCAATAAGGGTTTCAGTGGTATGCGAAGGGTTGTAGCCCGCTTTAACTTTTCGTGTAACTTGATAGGAATAAAGCCCGAAATCCCTTACTGGCCATATTGTCAACGTTGGCGGCAAACATAAAAAAAACTACAACATTCACGATATGAGTTTAAATAAAATAAAATGCCCGATTTGTGGAGAATTATTGATTCCGCATGATGAAATAGTTAAACAAGCAAATTCATTTAATGATTGCTTAAGACGTTGTGAGAGTTGTAAATTAGGATTTTCAAATGAGAAGAATAATCCTACGATGATCTATAAAAACTATATTGATAATGTTCCAGAATTACTTCGACACGATTTGGATTTTGTTTTGAGTAATTCGCTTAATCTGATAAATCGGGTTTCAGTGGGTTTCTAAGGTTTGTGGCTCGTAAATAAAAGGTGATTCAAATTGATAAATTCTGTGATTTCAATATAAGATAAACAAAATTGACTCAAGACACTAAATTAATAATAATGTAAATTTAAAAATGACAACATGAAAAAACTATTATTCCTTTCGATTTTGATAATTTCAGTTACAATGAGTTCCGTTGCACAAGATAAGGCATCTGATTTAAAAAAACTTTTTGCTTTAATGGATACTGAGAAGATGGTAGATGGCATGATGGATAATATGATACCTGCTTTAAAACAACAAGCAAGTGGGCAAATTAAAGGTGATGATGCAGAAGTAAAATTCAATACATACATGGATTTTATGATGAATGAAGTAAAAAAGCTATCAATTAAATTGGTTAATGAAGAGATGGTAAACATTTATGATAAGCATTTCACACAGGATGAGATTAAAGATTTAATTAAATTTTATGAATCACCAACTGGGAAAAAATTGCTCGAAACGACGCCTGAAATCTCAAAGGATTTGATGAATTCCATGATGACTAATTATATGCCTGAATTTCAAGAAAAACTAACAAATAAATTGTATGAGTTAAAATAATCAACTCTACATAATGCACGGTCATAAAACATACCGAATCCCATGGTTATTAAGGCATTTCATCAAACCCAAGGCTTCTTCAACTGTGGACTAGGACACAACCCCGCCACCCGTAACTTTCATATAGCCGACAGAAAGCAATCAATTAAAAACAACAACGCAATGAGAATATTTTCTATTTTTTTACTCATTACATTACTATCAGTTGGTACATTAAATGCACAGACTACTAATAGTAAGATTGACTCTTTATTAAACGATGGATAATTTTCAAAAATTTGAAGGAATCGATTACTCGAATAATTTTGCGAAAAAGATAAATTCAATGCATCAATTGGTTGCAAGGAATCTTAAAGAAATGATTACATCCGACAATCTAAATATCTTTGACATAGGAGGTGGCCCTGGAATTGGAGCATCAATCATAGACAGATTGGATAGAAATGTGAGGGTTATAAATATTGAACCCTCAAAAAATATCGAAGAAATACCTGATTTGAAAAATGTGGATTATGTAACATTCAGGCAATCATTTAAAGATGCTTTGGATTATCAATTCCCATGGAAAGCTGACCATTTTTTAATGATAAGTGCTGCCCATGAGATTGCATTATCCAATGGAAAGTCACCTATCGAGAACAAGGAATATTTTTATGCTAACCTCAAAGATTTTATGAGGAATAATTCTAATCCGAATGCTTTGTTGTCTATTGGATTTCCTAATTACAAAATAGGCGTGACTGAGGAGGAAATGCTGAAACAACGTGAATATGTTGATAATACAATTGGTCACTCCCATCCTCCAGAAGAATTTTTTACAGTAAAAGAGTTTATGACAGCCTTTTCAGCAGAACCAATACTTTTTGACCAGACGCCGATGATTTTATCAGGAGAGTCTGAAGAAGAGACAAAGTTAATGGCAAATTTCGCAGTTTTTAAGGTGAGTGACATTGTAGTCTGAGATTTAAATAGTGATTCCCGGACATGGTGATTTTGGAGGTATTGAATTATTAACTCTTACGATTGAATTGGTTGATAAAGAGAAATACTTGGTCAAGCAGGGTCACATATGGATGTATTTACCTGACGGTAAAGAAATTATTATTGATTTCTTTCGTTGTTTATACAAATTAAATTATTTTTGTGAACAGCATGAGCCTGATACTCATGAGAAACATATGTTTCCTCCACTTCATCCGGATTAAATGTCTACCACTGTATTATTGGATATAGGAATGTAGACATAATGGAAGATTTCTTTAATGTTAAATCTAAATTTATCAAATCTACAAAAATGAGACACATGAAAACATTTATGTCATTTTGTACGGCCATGATGCTTGCCATTCCATTTGTATCAGGCCAGGTACAAACTATTGATCAAATAATGACCGAACCGGTTACGGTTACCACCGGCATCACTTTTAAATTTAATTCAAAAGCGATGAATGAAGATCAGATCATCATGATTGGTGTACCGGATGATTACGCTACAAGTAATAAAAAATATCCGGTTCTTTATTTGCTCGATGGACAATGGGGATTTAGTTCTACTGTTCAAGCCTTAGGTTGGCTTTCAAATCCCGGGTATGGAATGATACCACAAACGATTGTAGTAGGTATTCATACCGGAGAGAACCGTGAACGCGTCCTTACACCCACACAGAATAAAGAAAACAATTCGGGTGGTGATGCCGATAAGTTATATCAATTTATTAAGGAGGAACTCATCCCTTTTGTGGATAAAAACTATAGAACTTATAACTATCGCGTTATTGGTGGTGCTTCCTTAGGGGGATTATTTGTAATGTATGCTTTTGAAAGCGACCCACAGCTTTTCAACGGATATCTTTCAATGAGTCCGGCCATGTGGTGGGATAACGGTGTAATGCTGGATAGAACGAATGATTTATTATCAAAGGACACCAACCTGCACAATCGGGTTTATTTATCATTGACCAATGAGGGAACGGCAATGGGGGTAGATTCACTGGCCTCTTTATTCGAAAAATATGGTTCAGAAGAATTAATTTGGAAATATGATAAACAACAGCAAGAAGTACATGAAACAGTTGGTTATAAAGGTACATGGGATGGGATGAAATTCCTTCTTGCCGATTGGCATTACCCTCTGGTAGATTTTGGAACAAAGAAGCAAATATTTGTATCACAGGATTCTGCCACTCATAATTCTGATAACCATAAAATCATGAAGGTATCTGACGCTGTTTTAGAGAGATTGAGTGATTTGTACCTGGATTCTTATGGCAGAATTATCACATTAACCAAAGCTGATAAAACTTTGCAATTTACTTGCGACCAGCTACCAACTGTTATATTATACCCTGAAGCTGAAAACAAATTTTTTCTGAAAGATGCCGATGTTCAACAGAATTTATTTCTGAAGGGTTTTGACATTGAATTTGAATTTATTAAAGATGATTCATTGGTGGTAACTGCAAATGGGGATATCGATTTTACTGCAAAAAAGATAAAGCATCCACCATTTGTAAAATTATCAGACAATATTTTGGAAGTATATATCGGTACATATTTATCCACCGGACAATATAATAACTTTAATGTGAGCAAAGAGGGCAATTCAATGAAATTATCTACAGATGGTCTCATTCGTAATATATACCCTATTGGAGAAAACAAGTTCTATTTTTTATATGATGATCAATTAAACTCAAGGTTTGAAATTGAATTTATTAAGGATGAATCTGATAAGGTTACAAAAATGAATATTTCCAATGATGGAAATATAGTGATCGAAAGCCAAAGGATATAGTATTTAAAATAATAAACTACGAATCGGCAACACGTGATAAATCCCATTAAAACGGATTTTTACCGCCAATCATTGGGCAGCAATCATTGAAATGAACGAAATATCAACTAAATACTTTGTTGACAGAAAAGAGTGGCGGAAGTGGCTCGAAGCAAATTTTGAGACCGAAGAAGATATTTGGCTTGAGTATCCGCTAAAGAAGACAGGGAAGAAACGAATCATCTATAATGATGCGGTTGAAGAAGCCCTCTGTTTTGGATGGATCGATAGTACTGTTAAATCTTTTAACGATGAGACCACTATTCAAAGATTTTGCAGACGAAGAAAAAAATCGACATTCTCCCAACCGAACATAGAGCGACTTAAATGGCTTTTTGAAAAAAATCTCATTCACCCCTCAATGAAAGATGAAGTGATCAATATCATTCAACAGGAATTCGTTTTCCCGGAAGACATCATAAAGCGGTTAAAGTCGGATAAGGATGTTTGGACGAATTATCAAAATTTTTCAGCGTCGTATAGACGAATCAGAATTGCATACATTGACGATGCAAGAAAAAGAGCTGACGAATTTGAAAAGCGATTAAATAACTTTATCGACAAGACGAAAGAGAATAAAATGATCAAGGGATTTGGAGGAATTGAAAAATACTATTGAGAATAATTAAAGCAGCTGCCAAAGGTGAGTATGCAAAATAGGTGGGAATTCAGTTGCATCACCCATTTCATCAAGTAGTTAACGTGTGAACTCAATCAGGATTAAGAATGTTTATATTACTGGAATTTATGAGTGTCGGGTATTTGTTGTGTAAATAACGTGTGGCATTTTTAGTGACACGATACAAGCAGACAATCGCGACTGGCTTTTCATGGTGACATGAGATGAAATGACAAGCTTATTTGAAACTTATGACTTCAGTAAAAACATTAAATGTAAGAATATGATTACGCAAAAAATTACACCTTATTTGTGGGTAGAGAAGGATGCCAAAGTGGTAGCAGATTACTACCTATCCATTTTTAAAGACGGTAAGCTGAAAGATTTTCGCAAATTTGATAGTGATGAAAGTGGAAATGATGCAGGCATTGAAACAGCTCTGATTGAAATAACAGGAATGGAGTTTAGTATATTAGCTGCCGGCCCGCTATTCAAATTTAATGAAGCAGTTTCTTTTGTTATCAATACAAAAGACCAGGCTGAAACGGATTATTATTGGGAAGCACTTACTGAAAATGGTGGTGAGGAAGGCTCTTGTGGATGGTGTAAAGATAAATATGGATTATCATGGCAGGTTGTTCCAACTGAATATTTTGAATTAATACATAGCGATGACCCAATAGTAAGGGAAAAAGCAATGAAGAACACAGATAGGAAAAACAACTTTAAGGATAAATCAGAAATTCACAATTCAATGTTGCAATTCTTTTATAAGTCTGAAAATGGAGAAAATGAGATTACATCATCTTATCATTCACATGCTTTATCCGAATATATATCCTCTACCGACATATGTACCCTGTTGCTATATCGGGAATTTGTGGAGTGGAAACAACATCTTGTGATAAGCGAAAAAGAAGTTTCAATTTTTAATTTAGAACAGGAAACGCTGGTCACCATGAAAAGAATAGTTGGGATAAAATAAGAGATCACGAACAATAACAACATCTGCCCGGAAGTGGCATCATACGATATTCAGTGTAGTAAGTTCATGTGGGTTTCGCTGGTTTGTGAAACATTTATAAAAAAGGGGAAGTAAAATAATGACATTAACTGCGATTGTTATTAACACTTTTGTGATAATCTGTTTGTTGGTTTCAACGATTAAAAACCGGAGCAAAACTTTGGAGTCACTGAAAATTGGCTTATCATCAATGTTTAAAATTCTCCCAACAGTATTTAGCATCATCTTGTTAATTGGACTGTTATTAACCTTCATCCCAAAAGAACTGATAACTAAAATAATCGGTGATAAATCAGGCGTTTCAGGCACATTTGCTGCAGCACTATTAGGAACTGTACTACATATACCGGCCATTGTCGCGTTTCCCCTGGCAGCCTCCTTGATTGAGGGAGGAGCATCCATATCTTCTGTCGCGGCTTTCATTACAACACTGACCATGATGGGTTTTGTTACGTTACCTCTCGAAATTAAAGAAATGGGTAAAAAATTTGCCCTTTTAAGAAATGGCTTCAGTTTTCTGATTGCAATAATTATCGCACTTATTATAGGAGTTTTACTATGAACAGGAATGCGAACAAAAAAACAGGAGTAATTAAAGATATATCTATTTTTATTTTTTTGATTATTGTTACAATCGCTTTGATTTTTATTTTTCCTGATAAAAAACAGGAGATTATAAATAATTCTCAGGACTTCTTCGTTGAAATGATATTTATCCTACCGGCAGTTATGATATTAATGGGATTATTCTCCGTGTGGATACCAAAAGAAGTGATTGGAAAATATCTGGGACATACTTCCGGTTTAAAGGGGGTGCTGTTTTCTTTCATCCTGGGTGCGTTACCGACCGGGCCTCTTTATGTTGCCTTCCCATTGGCTGCAAGCCTGCACAAGAAAGGAGCCAGTATTACAAATATTGTGATTTTTCTTTCTGCCTGGGCTTGCATAAAAATACCCCAGGAAATGGTTGAAATACAATTTTTAGGCATTCAATTCATGGCGGTCAGATTGATATCGACAATAGTATTTGTAACTATAATGGCAATTGTTATCAATAAAATATATGCCTATGCAGAAAAAACAGGATCCTGAGTGGTCGGCACGACCAGTCGATTATCAGATCTGCGGGGGAGAATGTGCAGGGCAAACCTGCGCAGAAACGCATATGTAAATTATCCTGTTTTGCCAACTGTTTAAGTAAAACATTCATATCTTTGTGAAAAGGTATAATTGCTCTATAATTGGTTTCATATATGTCTCAACGATGTCCACTCTGCGGAAAAGATAAGATCGAAGAAGCACTCTTTTGTGATGAGTGCACTAAGAAGATACGTTCGGATTACGAAGTGGAGTTGCCGGAGAATGGGGCAGGGGAGATTCCTCCGGAGGAGGGGCCTCCCTCGCAGGAAGAGAATGAGTTTATTGATCACCCTGAGGCATTCACAGAGCTGCCGGAGGAGGACTTTACTGAACCGCATGACAATACCTGGATGAATGATGAGACAAACGAGGAAGCTCCCGGTGACAATCCTGCAACGGATGAAGAGGCTGTGGAAGCAGCAGCAGTTGAGAATAGCGAACCGATAGCGGGGCATTATTACCCGGTGAAGAAAAAAAAGAGGGGTGCTTTTCTCTGGATCGTGCTGACAGTGCTGCTGCTGATAGCTGCTTTTTTTATCTACAATGAGACAATACGCAAGGGCAACCTGGAGCGCAGCGGCTGGGAGGCGGCGGTGAGAGAGAACAGTGTGGAGGGTTTCCTCGACTATATAGAGTCACATCCCGGTGGAGCCCACGCAGAGGAGGCCGAGGCTGCCCTGTTAAGCCTGAAATCGAATGAGGCTGCTGCATGGGGACGGATGAAAACAACTGACAAGGTGACGGAGTTGCGCGATTTCCTGCAGCAACACCCTGTGAGCAACTATGCGCCGCTGATAAAAAGACGTCTTGACTCTCTCTCTTGGATGGGTGCATTGCACGCGAACAGTGCTGCATCCTATTCAGATTACATGATGATGGTACAAAGCGGTGAGTTTAGCGGGGATTATTTCTCCGTGGCAGAAGAGCGTTATGGTATGTTGTTTCAGTCCTATCCGGTGGATGTGGCCACACTGGACAGTATCCGTGCTACCGTAAACGGTTTTTACAGCTCTCTCTCGGCTGTCGATCACTCAGGCATAAGCCTCTGGCTGGCACCCACGGTGTACCGTTTTTTCGACTCGGGTACAGCTACGCGGGAGAGGATACTGGGAGAACTGCTCGTGGCGGGTGCACAGACGAGAGGCACAACCCTCAAGTTTGTTCCTGCACTGGAAGCAGTGCAATATGACAAAACAGTTAACGACAACTACAAGGTGAACGTACCGCTTCTGAAAACCTATCTGAAAGAGGGTACCATGGAGCAGGTGCCGGGTTATATTGTGCATATGGAGCTGAATCAGCGCTTTCAGATCATCGGCATCCATGAAACCAAACCTTTTTCCGGGGCACCCTGAACGACTGTCCACATCGTACATCGTATAGTATGAAGTACGGCACAAAACCAAATCATCTTCTGTTTGTTTAAAGATTATCTATGCAATTCCAACTTACATCTGAATACAAACCTACCGGTGATCAGCCTGATGCTATCAGGGCGCTGATGGAGGGTCTCGAACAGAAGGTTCCCTACCAGACACTGCTGGGTGTGACCGGCTCGGGAAAGACATTCACCATTGCCAACGTGATCGCACAGATCAATAAGCCCACGCTGGTGCTGAGTCATAACAAGACGCTGGCAGCGCAGCTCTATGGCGAGTTCAAGAGCTTCTTCCCGCATAACGCGGTGGAGTATTTCGTCTCCTACTACGATTACTATCAGCCGGAGGCATATATCCCCACCACAGACACCTATATCGAAAAAGATCTCTCCATTAACGATGAGATTGAAAAGCTGCGTCTCGCGGCCACCTCCTCGCTGCTCTCAGGCAGGAGGGATGTGATCGTGGTCTCCTCCGTATCCTGTCTCTATGGTATTGGTAATCCCGAAGATTTCAGGAAGACCACCATCGAGGTGAGTGTGGGACAGACCATGGAGCGGGATCAGTTCCTGCGGCAGCTGGTGAGCTGCCTCTACTCACGCAACGAAACAGTGGACTTCAACCGGGGTAACTTCAGGGTGAAGGGTGATTCGGTAGATGTCTACCTGGCCTATCATGACTATATCATCCGCCTCATCTTCTGGGGCGATGAGATCGAGAGCATCGAGATGGTGGACCCCCTTAACGGGATCACCATGGAGCGGCTCGACAGCTACCGCATCTTCCCGGCGAACCTGTTCGTCACCACGCCGGAGCGTATTCACAGGGCAGTGGATGAGATTCAGCTCGACCTGGGGAAGCAGGTGGAGTTCTTCCACTCCATCGGCAAGCCGTATGAGGCCAAACGTATCTACGAAAGGGTGACCTACGATGTGGAGATGATCAAGGAGATTGGCTACTGCTCCGGCATTGAGAACTACTCGAGGTATTTCGACGGACGACTGCCGGGGACACGTCCTTTCTGCCTGCTCGACTTCTTCCCCGAAGATTACCTCACCGTGATCGATGAGAGCCACGTGACCATCCCCCAGATACGGGCCATGTACGGAGGTGACCACTCACGCAAGATGAACCTGGTGGAGTATGGCTTCCGCCTGCCGGCAGCGATAGATAACCGGCCGCTCAGGTTCGAGGAGTTTGAAGAGATCAGCAAGGAGATCATCTTCGTCAGCGCCACACCGGCTGACTACGAGCTGGAGAAGTCGGAGGGGATCGTCGTCGATCAGCTGATACGCCCCACGGGGCTGCTCGATCCGCCCATCGATGTGCGTCCCAGCCTGAACCAGATTGATGATCTGATGGAGGAGATACAGTTGCGGGTGGAGAAGGATGAGAGGGTGCTGGTCACCACGCTCACCAAGCGTATGGCCGAAGAGCTGACCGATTACCTTGCCGCGAACAATGTGCGGTGTAACTATATCCACTCTGACGTGGAGACGCTGGACCGGGTGAAGATTATGGATGATCTGCGCAGCGGTCTTTTCGATGTGCTGGTGGGTGTGAACCTGCTGCGTGAGGGGCTCGATCTGCCCGAGGTGTCGCTCGTGGCGGTGCTCGATGCGGACAAGGAGGGGTTCCTCCGCTCGCACCGCTCGCTCACACAGACCGCCGGCAGGGCCGCCCGTAATGTGAACGGGAAGGTGATCTTCTATGCGGACAAGATCACCAACAGCATGCGCATGACCATCGACGAGACCAACCGCCGCCGTGAGAAACAGATGCAGTACAACATAGAGCATGGCATCACGCCGCAACAGATCATAAGAGCACGCTCAACAGCATTGACAAAGGAGTACACCGTCATTGGCGAAGCCAGGGCTTACGTGGAACCAGACTACTACGCGATGGCTGCCGAGCCGCTGGGTGAGTTTCATACCGACGCTGACCTGAAGACGAAAATTGAACAGACACGGAGGGCGATGATGGCAGCAGCGAAAAAGCTTGAGTTCCTTGAGGCGGCACAACTGCGTGATCAGCTGGCGATGCTGGAGGAGATGCAGAAAAAAGCTAAAAATTAAAAGTTAAAAGCTTTTAGCTTACGGCCAGCAGCTTACCGCTTATACCGACAATTCAAACAACAACATAACATACCAGATTTAATGAAAACTGACATTCAAATTGCAAGAGAGACTCCGCTACGGAAGATAAAGGATGTGGCGCAGAGCATAGGCATACCGCGTGATGAGGTGATCAGCTTCGGCAGGCATATGGCCAAGATTCCCGTCAACCTCATCGACAAGCAGAAGATTGATAAGAGCAACCTGATCCTGGTGACGGCCATCACACCCACCAGAGCCGGGGTAGGGAAAACCACTGTTTCCATCGGCCTGGCACTTGGTCTGAACAAGATTGGACGAAAAGCCATCGTGGCCCTGAGAGAACCCTCGCTGGGCCCCGTCTTTGGTATGAAGGGCGGTGCTGCAGGAGGTGGGTTTGCACAAGTGCTGCCGATGGAGAACATCAACCTCCACTTCACCGGCGATTTTCATGCGGTGACCACCGCACACAACACCATCTCGGCTCTGATTGACAACTACATCTTCCGCGTACAGGGTACAGCGGATGAGATCAAAGAAATGCTATGGAAGAGGGTGCTGGATGTGAACGACCGGAGCCTGCGTTATATTGTGACTGGACTGGGTCCGGGCAACGGCGTACCCGCAGAAGCGGGGTTCGATATCACTGCCGCCTCGGAGCTGATGGCCATCCTCTGCCTGGCGGAGGATGAAGCTGACCTGCGGCGACGTATAGAGAACATACTGCTGGGATACAAGCGTAACGGCGATCCGTTCACTGTGAAGGATCTGGGGGTGGCAGGGGCCATCACCGTGCTGATGAAGGATGCCATTAACCCCAACCTGGTGCAGACCACGGAGAACACCGCCGCATTCGTGCATGGCGGCCCCTTCGCCAACATTGCACATGGCTGCAACTCGGTGCTGGCGACCAAGATGGCGATGACCTACGGTGACTACGTGATCACCGAGGCGGGCTTCGGGGCGGACCTGGGGGCGGAGAAGTTCTTCAATATCAAGTGCCGCAAGAGTGGACTGCGGCCCAGGCTGACGGTGATCGTGGTAACGGCACAGGGACTGAAGATGCATGGCGGCATCCCCGAGAAGAGCATCAAAGAACCCGACATGGAAGGACTGAAGAAAGGACTGGAGAACCTGGATAGACACCTTGTCAACCTCGCCGGCTTCGGACAGTCGGTGGTGGTGGCTTTCAATAAGTACGCGTTCGACGCACCCGAAGAGATCGATGCTGTACGCAGCTACTGTGAGGGGAGAGGGGTGGTCTTCGCCGTGAATGAGGCGTTCACGGAGGGTGGTGCCGGTGCTGTGGAGCTGGCGAACGCCGTGGTCGATGCGATTGAGCACAGGCCCTCGGGAGCGTTGGAGTTCACTTATGAGGATGAAGATGATATTGAGACCAAGTTGACGAAGGTTGCCAGAAATATCTACGGGGCACGCGATGTGGTGCTGGGTGAGAAAGCACTCAAGAAGCTGAAGATGATTGAAGGAACACCTCTCGGAAAGATGCCGGTCTGCATCGCCAAGACACAGTACTCCTTCTCTGCCGATCCAAAATGGTTTGGTGTGGCAAAAGATTTCCGTTTCAAGATCAATGACCTGGTGATTAATCAGGGATCGGAGTTCATTGTGGCCATCGCCGGCGAGATGATGCGTATGCCGGGGCTCCCTGCCGACCCGCAGGCACAGCGTATCGATATCGTGAACGGTGAGATTGAGGGGTTGAGTTAGACTCAGACTCTCATCAGTTCACTCATGATGCCATCGGAGATAAAGATCCCTTCGCGGGTGAGTCTCAGTACACCCTCGTCACTCTGCAGCAGCTTCTGATCAAGATAGCGCTGTGCGTTCTCCAGGCAGTAGCGGTGCAGCTGCTCACCGAATCGCGCTCTCAGCTCCTGCAGGTCGAGTCCCCACATGGTGCGCAGGCCGGTGAGAATGAACTCGTTGTACTTGTCATTCAGGCTTAATTGCTCCACCTCCCGCTCCGGTGTGCCCACCCCGATGCTTTTGATATAACGGTTGATCGATGCCACGTTCCACGAGCGGTGATCGCCATTGTAGGAGTGGGCAGCGGGACCCAGTCCCACATACTTCACAT
>JAAYGM010000194.1 GCA_012727735.1 Bacteroidales bacterium
AAGGAAATGCTTCACAGGCTGAGGTGCTGGCATCGATGTACGATTACTCTCTGGATAATATCTACCCGTCACACCGGTGGAACCTGGCCATCCCATCTTTCAACAACTATAACTCACGCATGGAGCTCACTGCAGACAGATCATTCTGGCCAGCTTACGGCCGCGGATATATTCATCTGCCGGCTAAAGAGGTGTCACCATTTCAATTTGATCAGTTCAACTGGTTCGGTTTTTCACTCTATCACGGTTCACGGATGTTGTTCAGAAGTGCTGATGCAAAGGGTGTTGAAGAGGTGATGGTGGTGGGATACGGTGAACAGAATATGAATATCAGAGGGGTGGCGCAGGAAAACGGTATTGTTGCTGCTACAGATGAGATATTTGCTACAGGTGAGTCGGCTCCGGCGCCTCCGGCACCAGAGGCCGCCGACATGGAGGCGTCTGCTCCTCAGGTACGCCGTAATTTCAATGAGACCGCTTTTTTCCTACCGCAGCTGAAGACTAACGAGAAGGGTGAGACACAGATAGCCTTCACGGTACCCGAAAGCAATACCCGCTGGCGCTTCCGCCTGCTGGCACACGATAAGCAGCTGAAGAGCGGAGAGGCTGAAGCATTCACCGTCTCACAGAAGGAGCTGATGGTGACACCCAACATGCCCCGCTTCCTGCGTCATGGCGACAGGACAACCATTGCAACGAAGATATCCAACCTCTCGGATAGCACCGTCAGCGGTGAGGTACAGCTGGAATTCTTTAACCCCCTGACAGAAGAGGTGGTGCATCACATCCCGCTGCTGGATCAGGTGCAGATGTTCTCTCTGGATAAGGATGCATCCTCTGAAGCTTCCTGGAGCTTTGATGTGCCAAAGGATATTGATCTGCTGGGCCTGCGCATCATCGCCACAACGGAAGCATTCAGCGATGGTGAGCAACATGCGCTGGCCGTGCTGCCCAACCGTATGCTGGTGACAGAGAGCATGCGGATGGACCTGAACGGCGCTGAGACGAAGGCGTTCACGATGGAGCGCCTGCTGAAGCGTTCATCTGCCACGATTGAGGATTATCGCCTGACGCTCGAGTTCGCATCCAACCCGGCATGGTATGCCGTGCAGGCACTGCCGGTGCTGAGCGAACCGGTGAGCGACAACGCTGTCGCCTGGTTTGCATCCTACTATGCCAACAGCCTGGGAGCCCATATAGGGAAAACATATCCAAAGGTAGCGGCAATGGTGGAAGCCTGGAAAAAACAGGGTGGCAGCAGGGAGACCTTCCTCTCGAACCTCGAGAAGAACCGGGAGCTGAAGAACATACTCCTTGAGGAGACTCCCTGGGTGCTCGAGGCAAAATCTGAATCGGAGCAGAAAGAGCGGCTCTCACTGCTTTTCGATCTGAACCGCAGCGGGAATCATATCACCGCTGCACTGGCCAGGCTGAAAGAACTGCAGACTACCCAGGGTGGCTGGAGCTGGTTCAAGGGCTTCAACCCGAGTGTAAGTATTACGCATTACATCCTCTACGGTTTCGGGCAGCTGGAAGCACTGGGTGTGGAGGAGCTGAACGATGAACTCCTCCCGATGCAGTCGGCAGCGCTCTCCTTTATCGATGCTGAGGCGATACGCCGCTTCGATGCAATGAAGGTGCATAACAAAGATTGGAAGAAGAGCCAATCGATCCCGCTCACCGATCTGGAATATCTCTACGTGCGTACAGCATACCCTGATCATCCACTGGACAACAGTGAAAAAGAGATGGTCAGCTTCTATCTCTCCGTGATAGAGAAGAACTGGACAAGGTTTGGCCTCTACGAACGCTCTCTGATTGCCATCCTGATGCAACGGGAAGGGAAGGCAGGCAGGTTGCAGGAGATGCTCAGCTCCTTTCGTGAACATGCCACCCTCTCCGACGAGATGGGGATGTTCTGGGCCAACAACAGGGCGCAGGTGTTCATGTCGCAATCGGCTGTGTCGGTGCATACATTTATCATGGAGGCATTCAGGGCAGGTGGTGCCGGTACGGTGGAGACAGACAACATGAAGCGCTGGCTGCTGAAGCAGAAGCAGACACAGTTGTGGGAGTCGACACATGCCACGACGGATGCCGTCCATGCGCTGCTGAGCAGTGGCAGCGACTGGTTCGCAGCTGAGGGGGAAACAACGGTTACGCTCGGCAGCATGAAAGTGCAACCCGACAACAGGGAAAAGGGTACAGGTTATTTCAAAGAGAGCTGGAGCCGCGGTGAGATCCTGCCTGAGATGGGGAGAGTGACTGTCGCGCAGGAAGGCAGTGCCCCGGCATGGGGGGCTCTCTACTGGCAATATTACGAAGAGATGGACAGGATCATGGCAACAGATGCTTCGCTCGATGTGGAGAAGCAGCTGTTTGTGGAACAAAACGGTACAACCGGACCTGAGCTTGTGCGTATCACCGATGCGCATCCGCTGAGGATAGGGGACAAGGTGATCGTTCGTCTGACGGTAAGGACAGACCGCGACCTTGAGTTCGTCCATCTCAAGGATATGCGTGCTGCGGCTTTTGAGCCGGCTGAGCAGATCTCAGGCCTGAGATGGCAGAACCGTGTGCCTTACTATCAGACATCGAAAGATGCCTCCACCAGCTTCTATTTCGACCTTCTGCCTCGGGGAACCTGGTTGTTTGAGTATGCTGTTTATGTAACCCGTACAGGGAGTTACTCCAACGGCATCACCACTATTCAGTGCCTCTATGCACCAGAGTTCAGATCGCACACCGCTGGAATGAAAATAAATGTTAAAGAATAGAGAGTGGTTAAACTAAATCCCTATTTTTGTATCAATAATGATTATCTTTAAGAAATAGTTTATTAAATAGCGCATATGAAGAAATTGAGTCTTATTTTATTGTTTACAATCCTGGTGAGCGGTGTGATCATGGCACAGCAGAAACCCCAGATGGATTTCACAAAAACAGAACATAACTTTGGTACCATAAAAGAAGAGATGGGAGCGGTAACCACCCAGTTTGAATTCACTAACACCGGTAAGAGTCCGCTCATCATTCAGCGTGTCTCAGCATCGTGCGGATGCACTACACCCGGCTATACCCGTGAGCCTGTTCTGCCCGGCAAGAAAGGCACCATCTCTGCAAAATACTCCACCATTGCCAGACCCGGAAAATTCAGCAAGACCATTACCGTTTATACCAATGTACCTGATACGGTCTATGTGCTACGGATCAAGGGTAACGTGACACCGAAAAAATAAAATCCATTTCTGGATTTGAAATAGTAACCGAATGAGGTATCTTTGCATAAGACTTCATTCGGTTTTTTAATTTAAACAAATGTATGGAACATCCCGAGAACGACCCGAAGTACAACGGCCTGAAAGTGAACAAAGGTATTGCACAACCGCCCAGCGTGAATCCTTACCTGAAGAAGCGTGTGAGAAGCAACGCCTACACCGTCGCTGAATATGTGGAGGGTATCCTGGCAGGTGACAGGGTGATACTCAGTCAGGCTGTCACACTGGTGGAGAGCTCGCGTCCGGAGCATCAGGAGACAGCGCAGGCCATCATCGAGCAGTGTCTTCCTCATTCCGGGAATGCTGTCCGGGTAGGAATCACGGGTGTCCCCGGTGCAGGAAAGAGCACTTCTATCGATGCATTCGGGATGCATCTGCTGGAAAAAGGGCACAAGCTGGCAGTGCTGGCCATAGACCCCTCCAGTGAACGCTCCGGGGGCAGTATCCTGGGCGACAAGACACGGATGGAGAAGCTTTCCATGGAGAAGAACGCTTTTATCCGCCCTTCACCATCGGCTGGATCACTGGGAGGTGTAGCACGTAAAACAAGGGAGTCGATCGTGCTCTGTGAGGCTGCCGGCTTTGATTACCTGTTTGTTGAAACGGTTGGCGTGGGACAGTCGGAGACAGCCGTTCACTCGATGGTTGATTTCTTCCTGCTGATACAGATTGCCGGTGCGGGAGATGAACTGCAGGGCATCAAAAGAGGCATCATGGAGATGGCCGATGGTATCGTGATCAATAAGGCCGACGGAGACAATATCGATAAAGCGAAGATGGCACAGCGGCAGTTACGCAATGCCCTGCATCTCTATCCCCTGCCCGAATCAGGCTGGTCCCCCGAGGTGCTCACCTATTCAGGTTATTATAACCTGGGTATTACCGAGGTGTGGGATATGATTCACCGTTACATCGATTTTGTGAAACAGAACGGCTTCTTCGACCTCAGGCGGAGGGAACAGGCGAAATACTGGATGTTCGAAAGCATCAATGAACAGCTGCGTAATGGTTTTTACCGGGATCCGGAGATTGCGAAGCTGTTGTTACAGCTGGAGGATGAGGTGCTCCACTCCCGTAAAAGCTCTTTTGTAGCTGCCAGGGAAGCGATCGGGAGGTATTACCGCAACGGAAAATAAATATTGCCTTTCGCCCCTGTCACTGTAAGCAATCATAGCGACAGATGCGAAAATTCAGAAAAAAAACAGCTTTATGCGAACAACGGTAGAAACTTTTACTTAATTTTGCACGATAAGAAGGCGCACTCTTCTAACGGTTAGGAAAATTGTTTCTCAGGCAATGAATAGCAGTTCGATTCTGCTGTGCGCTACATAATAATCAGTTCCCCGACAAATGATGGAAAAATAAAAAGCGAGACCCCCGGGTGATCTCGCTTTGTCTCTTTTATGCCCCCTTATTACGCTTATTCTACCGACATATTGTGGAACACGTTCTGCACATCTTCGTCCTCTTCGAACTTATCCAGCAGTTTATCAATCTGCGCACGTTGTTCTTCGGTCACAGGCTTGGTCTCGTGCGGTATACGCTCAAATTCGGCTGAGTGAATCTCGAAGCCGTTATCTTCCAGGAAGGACTGGATGCCGGAATAGGATTTAAAATCCCCGTACAGCAGGATCTCCCCTTCGTCCAGTGCTACTTCATCAACGCCATAGTCAATCAGCTCCAGCTCCAGCTCCTCAAGTGAGACACCCTCCTTCTCCGCGATTTTAAACACGCACTTGTGGTCGAACAAAAACTCGAGACTGCCCGAGGTGCCCAGCGAGCCGCCATGTCTGTTGAAATAGCTGCGCACGTTGGCCACGGTACGGGTGGTGTTGTCGGTAGCTGTCTCCACCACGATCGCTATCCCGAAAGGACCGTAACCTTCATACACCATCTCCTTGTAATCTGAAACATCCTTATCCGTAGCCTTCTTGATGGCACGTTCGACGTTCTCTTTGGGCATGTTCTCTTTCTTGGACTGCTGTATGAGCACACGTAAACGGGGGTTGGTGTCCGGATCGGGGCCGCTCTCGCGTACGGCAATGGTGATCTGTTTACCCAGTTTTGTGAAGACGCGGGCCATATTGCCCCATCGTTTCATCTTGGTCGCTTTTCTGTATTCAAATGCTCTTCCCATATCTGTCTGTCACCCTGGTGCTCTGTAAGAGACCCCCTCGGGTTTTAATTTATATTGTTAGTACTTTGCTTCTGTATCGAATATTGTTTCCACTCAATTGTTACTTCATGAGGGGTATCGCCGGAAGATGCCTTGCTGAGCTTATCGCAACTGTGCTCCCAGCTCTCTCTCCAGATTGTGTGTTATCTTCTGCATCACCGCGTCTATCTGTTTGTCGTTCAGTGTTTTCTCTTCATCTTGCAGGAGGAAGTTCACCGCGTAGGATTTCTTGCCCTCAGGCAGGTTACTGCCCTCATACACATCGAAAAGAGAGACCTGCTTCAACAGTTTCTTTTCAGATCTGGCGGCTATCTGCTCAATCTGTGCAAAGGAGATCTGCTTGTCGATTAAGAGGGCTAAATCTCTTCTTACAGCGGGGTATTTGGAGATCTCCGCGTAGCGTACCGATTGCATTTCAGTCTCACGCATCAGCAGGTCCCAGTTCAACTCAGCGAAAAAAACATCGGTGTCGATATCGAACGATTTGCATATCTTCGCTGATACGATGCCGAAACTACCAAGATGACGCTTGTGTGTGCGGATGCTCATCCCGGTTGTGAAAATATCGTTCTGTATCGGTTCAAACCTCACCTGATTTTTGCTGATACCCAATCGCTTCAGGATATTCTCCAGATGTGCTTTCAGCTCGAAGACCGAGCTCTGCTCTTCGGCGGTAGCCCAGTTCTTGTGTGTTCTCTTACCACATATCCATAAGCCTATGTGGTTCTCTTCGGCATATTGAGCAAGTATTTTCTCTTCCTGTTTTTTCTCTTTTTCAAAGAAATAGCAGTTACCGAATTCATAGAAACGAAGATCACCCTGTTTACGGTTACGGTTATAGGCGATGCTCTCCAACCCTCCGAAGAGAAGTGTCTGGCGCATGACGCTCAGGTCGTTGCTCAGTGGATTGACCAGTGTCACACAGTTCACTGCCGGATATACCTCCAGCTGTTCGTAGTATGCTTTTTTGGTGAGCGAGTTGTTCATGATCTCCCCGAAGCCGTTCGCCGTGAGCTGTTCAGAGATGAGTGTCTGCAGCTTGTTCTTGCGGTCGGTCGCTGTCTGGTAAGAGAGATTCGCTCTCAGGGAGTCGCTTATCTCCACATTATTGTAACCGTAGATACGAAGAATCTCTTCAATCACATCCACATCGCGGGTCACATCCACACGATAGGTGGGGATACGGAGTGTCAGTTCGCTGTCGGACTCCTTCTCAATCGCTATCTCCAGGCTATGCAGGATAGCCTTGATAGTCTCTTTCGGAATCTCTTTTCCGATGAGGGAATGAACCTTTTTGAAAGATAGGATCACTGCTGCTCTCTCAACAGGGGTAGGGTAGATATCGCGGATCTCACCTTCAATCACACCACCCGCCAGCTCTTTGATCAGCAATGCTGCCCTCTTCAATACATAAACAGTATTGTTCGGGTCGGCGCCCCGCTCGAAACGAAACGATGAGTCGGTGCTGAGCCCGTGTCTGCGGGCTGTTTTTCTCACCCAGGTGGGATGGAAATAGGCTGACTCCAGGAAGATATCTTTCGTCTTCTCCGTCACGCCGGAATAGAGTCCCCCGAAAACACCCGCTATGCACATCCCCTCTTCGGCGTTGCAAATCATCAGGTCGCCGGCACTCAGTTCACGTTCCTCTTCATCCAGTGTGATGAATTTGCTTTTTTCCGGCATCGTGCGTACAACCACTTCGTTTCCGGTAATTTGTGCCGCATCGAATGCATGCATGGGGTGACCCGTTTCATGCAGTACGAAATTGGTGATATCCACGATGTTATTGATCGGGCGCAAACCGATTAACAACAGTCTGTCCTTCAGCCAGTCGGGGCTCTCCTTCACGGTGACATCACGGATGGTCAGACCTGAGTAACGGGGACACGCTTCGCTGTTCTCCACAATCACCTCAATACCCCCCTCTTCTCTGTCAACACTGAATGCATCCACAGATGGTCTGGTCAGTCGGTAAGGTTTACCTGCCTGCTCCAGAGATGCCGCCAGATCTCGTGCCACACCATAGTGGGAGGCTGCATCCACACGGTTGGGGGTGATATCTATCTCGAGTATATAATCACTCTTAATATTGTAATACTCTTTTGCCGGCGTTCCAGCGCGGGCATCAGCGGGCAGCACAATGATGCCGTCATGTGAATGGCCGATACCTATTTCATCTTCAGCACATATCATTCCAAATGACTCTTCTCCGCGGATCTTCGTTCTTTTGATGGTGATCTCTTCCTCCCCGAACCATAGTTTCGTGCCAACGGTAGCTACCACTACTTTCTGACCGGCAGCGACGTTGGGTGCACCACAAACAATCTTCAGCGGTTCCTCACCGTTGCCTGTATTCACTGTTGTCAGATGCAGATGGTCGGAGTTGGGATGATTCACGCAGGTAAGTACCTCGCCGATCACCAGCCCTTCCAGTCCTCCCCGGATGGTTTGAATCTCTTCCACACTTCCTGTTTCCAGTCCGATGGATGTGAGTGCATCGGCTGTCTCCTGAGGGGTTAAATCGAATTGCAGATACTCTTTGAGCCAGTTGTAAGAAATATTCATTATGCGATAATTTGAACGTTACGGGATTTGCTTCCCGAATAAGAGCCCCAAAATTACAAAAAAATGGTGAGATAATGTAACAGGCGGGGATGAATAAAAAAACCGTGCGAACAATTTCGTTCGCACGGTATACATATTGGAAGTGGGTAAATCACTTCGCTTGTGCTCTGTTTAATAACCACGGATCGCTTTCACCCCCGGAAGCACCTTGCCTTCAATCATCTCGAGCAATGCACCGCCACCGGTGGAGACGTAGGATACCTCGTCGGCATGACCAAATTTGTTGACACAGGCCACTGAGTCACCTCCACCCACAAGAGAGAAGGCTCCTTTTCTGGTGGCTTCCACGATCGCGTCAGAAACGGCACGTGATCCCTTGTCGAAATTATCGAACTCAAACACACCAACAGGACCGTTCCAGAGGATGGTCTTGGAGTTTCTGATCACTTCAGTAAATATCTTTTCCGATTCAGGGCCGATGTCGAGTCCTTCCCATCCGTCGGGGATCTCTTTCACCGGGGTGAAATTTGTCCGGGCATCATTGCTGAAGCTGTCGGCAATCTTGGCATCTGTAGCCAGCACCAGGTTCACACCTTTGGCTTTGGCCATCTCCACCAGTTCTCTTGCCAGCTCCAGTTTGTCATTTTCCACAATCGAGTCACCGATACTTCCGCCAAATGCTTTGGCGAAGGTGTAGGTCATCCCTCCTGCAAGTATCAGGTTATCCACCTTATCCAGCAGGTTCTTGATGATCTCAATCTTTGAGGATACTTTTGAACCTCCCATAATGGCAGTGAAGGGACGCTCCGTATCTTTCATCACCTTTTCCACGGCTATGATCTCGTTTTGCAGCAGGTGACCGAAAAGTTTGTGACCTTCATCGAAGTAATCGGCAATAAGCGCTGTGGATGCATGTGCACGGTGTGCGGTGCCGAAGGCATCATTCACATAAACATCACCATAGGAAGCCAGTTTTTTTGCGAACTCTTTTTGCGATTCTTTCACCTCTTTCTTCGCTTTTGCCATCTCTTCATCTGAAGCATCGTCAGACAGGCCACGGGGTTTACCCTCCTCCTCGGCATAAAACCGCAGGTTCTCGAGCAATAACGCCTCTCCCGGACGCAGTGCGGCAGCTTTGGCTTCAGCCTCTTCACCGATGCAGTCATTGGCGAACTGCACATCCACACCCAGCAGTTCAGAAAGGTGGGAGAGGATATGTCTGAGTGAAAATTTGTCGTTCGGTCCTTTCGGACGGCCCAGATGTGATCCGATGATCACGCTGCCACCATCCTTCAGTATCTTTTTCAGCGTGGGGATGGCCGCACGTATGCGTGTGTCGTCAGTGATATCGAAATTCTCATCGAGTGGAACATTGAAATCCACACGCACGAACGCCTTCTTACCGGCGAAATTAAAAGAGTCCATTGTTTGCATAGTTCAGTATATTTTATGAATATTGTTGAATCGATATTCTGTTGATAAACGATAAACCTGATCGCAAAGGTACGAAAATATATAGAAATTTTTCAGTAATAAAGGCGTAAAAAAAGCGGATCAATTCTTTATGATCACCTCATAGGTCAACGGAACAGATTTCCGGTACATCGCCATCACTCCGCAGTAGTTGTCAAACGACATTTTGCAGGCTCTCTCCAGTTTCTCCTTCGGGAGATTGTCCCCCTCAAATTCATAGACCACCTTTAGTGATGTATACTGTTTGGGATGCTCTTCGGTCAATTCAGCATCTATCCGGATGTGAAAATTCTTTATCTCAATACGCATCTTACGAACAATCTCCACCACATCAAGACCCGAACACCCTGCCGCAGATATCAGCAGCAGTTTTTTCGGACGGGGACCTGCATCGTCGCCATTGGCCTCCCTGGGTAAATCTATGGTGATGGTATGTCCATCAATCTCCGTATCAAAAATATTGTTCTCTCTCCAGACTGTCTTAATAGAATGTGTTGCCATATAATTTGTTTTCTTTTATTGTGAATGATCTATCCATTTAAACAATTTATCACCACTTTGGTTCGATTGGTGTAAAATGTATATTTGTCAATAAATTCTGTCTAATTGACAGTAAAGAAAAATAATGTCAAAAAGATTATTTTTATTATACATTTTGCTACATTTGCACCAAATAACGACGCAAATATGATCGACAACAACGCGAAAGTACTACTCATATATACGGGAGGGACCATCGGAATGGTGGAGAATCCGGAGACAGGTGCACTAGAACCGTTTAATTTCAGTCACCTCCGGTTCAACATGCCGGAAATAAAGCGGTTAAATTTCAACGTGGAGACCTTTCTTTTCGATCCTCCCATCGATTCATCGGATGTCTCACTCGAGATCTGGCAACAGATGGCCGGGGTGATTGAAGATAACTACAACCACTACGATGGATTTGTGATTCTTCATGGTACCGATACGATGGCATATACGGCATCCGCATTGAGCCTTATCTTCGAGAACCTCACAAAACCGGTGATTCTGACAGGGTCACAGCTGCCCATCGGGAAGCTGCGGACAGACGGGAAGGAGAACCTGATCACCGCACTTGAGATCGCAGCCGATAAAGATGTTGAGGGCCATCCCATTGTACCTGAACTCTGTATCTATATGCAGAATTTGCTGATGCGTGGTAACAGAACGACGAAGGTGAATGCCGATAATTTCAGTGCCTTCAACAGTCCCAACTACCCCTGCCTTGCGCAGGCCGGGCTCGACATCCGCTACGATGAGCAATCGATCTTAAAACCTGATTACAACAGTAATGTACGCTTTAATTATGAGATGGATCACCATGTGGTGATCATGAAGCTGTTTCCCGGTATTACCGAAGAGGTGGTGAAAGCACACCTCGAGATCCCCGGACTGAAAGGAGTGGTGCTTGAGACATACGGCACAGGGAACTCACCCATCTATCCCTGGTTCACTGACCAGCTGCATAAGGCCGTGGAGAGAGGGATCGTGATTGTCAACGTCACCCAGTGTCTCTACGGAGGTGTGGAGATGCACCGCTATGAGAACGGGCAGCAACTGGAGAAAGCTGGTGTGATCAGTGGCTATGACATCACCACTGAGGCTGCGCTGGCAAAGCTGATGATTCTCTTTGGTAAAAAAGAATCGCCTGCCGACGTGCGACGGCTGATGCAGGTCTCTCTTCGGGGAGAGCTGACAGTGAGGGGTTGAGATTTAAGACTTATTAAACCGATCTGCAGAAGATAATCCTTTTTTAGTAGAACGTAATCCTTATCTTTGTTTTTTTTAAAAGGAACAGGACTAATTAATTTTACATGGATAACTTAGATTACGGAGTGATAGGGAATTGCCGGACAGCTGCCCTGATATCGAAAAAAGGAAGCATCGACTGGTTCTGCCTGCCCGATTTTGACTCTCCTTCTGTCTTTGCGAGAATACTCGACGAAGAAAAGGGTGGCAGTTTCTACTTTCAGGTATCGGATGATTATACCATCACACAGAACTATCACGGCCACACCAATATACTTGTCACCAGATTTGAATCACCGGAGCACGGTTTCATCGTCTTTGACTATATGCCCCGCTACAGGACCGAAGAGCTGAGGTATTACATGCCTCCTGAGATTCATCGGTATATACGGGTGATAAAGGGACAACCGGTTGTGCGTGTGGTTTATGATCCGCAAATTAATTATGCCCGCGAAGGTGTTCGTCATGAGATTGTGGGAAACTACATCAAGACCCATTCGGAAGAAGATTCGGAGGATAAGATGTATCTCTACACCAGCATGGACCTGGAAAGAGTGTTGAACAGGGAAGAGATTACGTTGTATGATCATCAGTTTTTCCTGTTGTCCTATAACCAGAAACTGGTGACTATAGATATCAACCGTATCCTGCTGGAATATGAACGAACAAAAGTTTACTGGCTGAACTTCTCGAGCCGGTCGCGGCATTACCTGCAGTATAACGATATGATACAAAGGAGTCTGCTGGTGCTGAAGATGTTGTCGTACCAGGACTCGGGTGCCATGCTGGCAGCCGTTACCACCAGTCTCCCTGAAAACATCGGTGAGACACGAAACTGGGATTATCGCTTTTGCTGGCTGCGTGATGCTTCCATGTCGATTGATACCCTGCTTTTCATGAGACAGAAGACCGCGGCTGAGCGTTTCATCGGTTTCGTGAAGAAGATTCTGAAGTCGTCACGCGATGAACCCATCCAGATCATGTATGGCATCAGGGGTGAGCGTGAGCTGACCGAAGAGGTGCTTCCGCATTTAAGCGGTTATGCGAACTCACACCCTGTAAGGATAGGCAATGCCGCATACTATCAGGTGCAAAATGACTCGATCGGTTATCTGCTGGATATCATCTATAAGTACTATCTCTATTTCCCCGGTACACTGGACGAGGTGGAAGAGATATGGGAGATTGTTAAAAATCTGGTTCGTTCCGTGCTGGCAGCATGGAGAAAACCGGACAGGAGTATCTGGGAGTTTCGCACCAAAGAGATGCATTTTGTTTTCTCGAAGGTGATGAGCTGGGTGGCCATCGACAGGGCTTCACTTATTGCCGAGCTGCTGCAGAGAGACAGCTATGCCGAGAAATGGCGCGAAGAGGCGAACATCATCAAGGCGGAGGTGCACGAAAAAGGATGGAACGAAGAGTTGCAATGCTTCACGCAGGCATATGAGAACAGGGATTACGACTCCTCACTGCTCCTGATGCAGTTTTATGATTTCATCGCACCCGACGATGAGCGTTATGTGAAAACAGTGAAAGCGATCAGAGAGCATCTCTATCATGAGGGGTTGATGTACCGGTACAAGGCAGAAGATGACTTCGGCATACCTACCTCTTCGTTTACCATCTGCACCTTCTGGCTTATTGAAGCACTCTTCATGATAGGGGAGCGGGAGGAGGCACAGGCTATTTTTGAGAAGATGATCTCCTATTCCAATCATGTAGGACTCTATAGTGAGGATCTCGATTTCATGACAAAGAGGCAACTCGGTAACTTTCCGCAGGCATACTCTCACCTTGCTTTAATCAACACCGCGGTGCTCTTTTCAGAAGAGAAGCAACTCTCCAAATTTATTCGTCCCTGAGCGTTGTAGCCATCCGCTGTCCGTTGCTCATCCCATGTATGGTGGCGAATGAGCCGGGGTAGTTTTTGTTGATAAAATCGATCAGCTTCTCACGCAGCGCCACCTTCAGCTCCCAGTTCAGGGATGAGTCGGCACTGCTAACCAGCACACGCAGCTCCTTGTACCACTCGCGGCTGTCGGTCACCTGGATATTTTGCACCCTCCCGTCCCAGTTGGGGTTCTCTTTCACAATGCGGGCGAGCTCCTCACGCAGCGGGTCCACGGGCAGATTGTATGAGACGTAGAGGAATACTGTTCCCAGAATATCGGAAGTGCTTCTTGTCCAGTTCTGTATGGGGTTGTTGAGGAAATAGTCGATAGGGACAATCAGTCGTCTCTCATCCCATATCTTCACCACGGCATAGGTGATGTTGATCTCTTCTATCCGTCCCCATTCCCCTTCGATCACCACCACATCATCTATCCTGACGGGTTGGGTGAATGCGATCTGTATACCCGAAAAGATCTGTCCGAAGCTGCGCTGGGCAGCAAACCCGATGATGATACCCGCCACCCCGGCCGAAGCGAGAAGACTCACCCCCAGCTGCCGTACCGATTCGATGGTCATCAGTGCAATAGAGACAAAGATAAAGATCACGGCGATCACCACAATACGCTCGATCATGCTCATCTGCGTAAGCCTTTTCCTCGCCTCCAGGTTGTTGGGGTTATTGATGTCGAACTTCTTCTGCCAGTAGTGAAACAACGCCCTGATGACCTGTACAATGAACCAGCCAATGGTGAGGATAAGCAAAATCAGACTGATCTTCTTCAGCACAGCATATATCTTTTCGTCCTCTTTAAGAAGGGTGCTGAATATATTCAGCAGGATGGCAAATATGATCCATATGCCCGGAATGGTGAAGAGGCGTACGATGAAATCATCGATGGGACTCTTGCTCTTCCGTGTGCGCTGACGCCACTTTTTCATGATCCGCCTGTAAATGGCTGACAGGATGAGAAACAGCAACAGGAAGAGGAGTCCGATGATGGGATATCTGAGAGCGCTATCAGGTGATAACAGTTGATTGAAAAAATCCATTGAAATGATTATTTGATGAGGTTCGCAAGGAACGGTATCACGGACGATTGCAGCGGTATACGGTATTTCGCCGCTGCAGAGAAGTTCCCTACCTTGATGCTGATGCCATCGGCAGGTAATGCCCTGAACATATCCTCATCCGTGGTGTCATCGCCGATAGCCAGCACAAAATCGTACGCTTGCTGCTCCAGCCTGCGCAGTACCTCGCTGCCCTTGTTGAAATCGGGCGGTTTGATCTCGACGATCTTGTTTCCCGGAACAATCTGCAGGTTTAATCTGGCGCAGGGACCAATCAATGCGTTGATCAGTTGTTGTGCACGCAGATCGGCAAGCCACACATCCACATTGCGATAGTGCCACACCAGTGCTGCATTTTTCTGTTCCATCTGTGAGCGGGGTGTTTTGTCGATCGTGTGTTGAATAATATCCAGGATCTCATCATCCCACTCCACTTTCTCAAGGATATTCTTGTGCCATGTTCCGTTGTCTTTGTAGAAGACGCCATGTTCGGCAGCAAAATCAAGTGCTGACCCTTCAAACCATTGATCAAGTATCTGGTGGTTCCTTCCGCTGTTGATCACCACCTTGTTCTTCTTGTCTGCACTCATCTTCTGAAGCAGCTCCAGGAGCTTGGGTGAGGGGACAGCATCCTCCGGGTTCTTCACGAATGGGGCCAGCGTACCATCATAATCGAGCAGGATCAGACGCGATGCCGCTTCATCATATGCACTCTTAATCTGCGTGAGTTGTCTCTTGCCGACAATCTTCTGAAGGATCTCCCTGTTCTGTGCTTTGATCGACTGCAGCTCATTCACGAAATCGTTCGCCCATTTTTTCACTGTCTGCGTGGAGATCTTTTTCTGCATCTTCAGCAGCCGCTCTTTTTTCTCCTTTTCAGGCATGGTGAGTGCCTGCAGGATCGCATTTTCTATCTCGTCCGTGTCGTTTGGATTGATGATGATGGCATCCTGCAGCTCAATGGCTGCGCCGGCCATCTCGCTGAGAATAAGCACTCCGGTGTTGTCTGTTTTGGTGGCGAGGTACTCTTTGGCTACCAGGTTCATCCCGTCACGCAGCGGTGTGACCAGGGCGATACCGGAAATATCATACATCGCAATCAGCTCTTCAAAGCTGAAGCTGCGATAAAAATAGTAGATGGGGTTCCATCCTAACTTGGAGTATTTGCCGTTGATCTCTCCGATGGCCTGGTCTATCTTCGTCTTCAGATCGGCATACATTTCTACATTGTCACGCGACGGGACCACGATCATTGCCAGTGATACCTTCTCGTGGTATTCGGGATGGTTTTGCAGAAACTGGACAAAACCGTTCAGGCGATGCAGGATCCCTTTGCTGTAGTCCAGCCGGTCCACCGAGAGAATAACGGTCTTGTCACCCAGTTCTTCTTTCAGCAGCAACGCCTTCTCCTTTACCTCAGGCAGCCTTGGTGCATTGTGGTATTGATCATAGTTGATGCCCATCGGGAAAGCATCCACATGCACGATCCTGTCTTTCAGGTTGATCTCGTCGAGACTGCAGTTAAGGTCGAGCACCCGATAGATGGCACTGATAAAGTGACGCATATAGTCGTGTGTGTGAAAACCGATGAGATCAGCGCCAAGCAGCCCCTCCAGCACCTCTTCTCTTTCGGGGAGCACCCTGAAGAGTTCGTATGAAGGAAAAGGAATATGATGGAAGTAACCGATGTTTGCATTCGGCTTCTGATCACGGATCATCTTTGGCAGCAGCATCAGCTGGTAATCCTGCACCCATACAATGTCGTCATTCTCAATAAAGGGGACTGCTTCATTGCTGAAGAGCGTATTGACCTTCTGATAGGCTTCCCAGTATTCCGCCTTGTATTCAATATAGGAAAAGAAGTAATGACACAAAGGCCAGATGGTGCTGTTGCTGTACCCTTCGTAATAGTTTTCAATCTGATTGTCGGAGAGGAAAACAGGATGAAAGTTCAGCTCGTGCAGCTTCTTTGTGATCTCCTCCTTTTCGCCTTCATCATCGGTATGTATGCCCGGCCATCCGACCCAGAATTTCTCTGCTTCTGTATCCAGTGAACCAAGTCCGGTTGCCAGGCCGCCTTCACTTCTTTCAATGATAAATTTCCCCTCTTTTCTTTCAATCTTAACAGGTAGTCTGTTAGCAATAATGATGATTTTCATTTTTATCGATTTATTCGTTTAAACATTAAACATCTCATTACTGATGTGTAAAGTCAATATTTTATAATTAATTGTTGTCAGTTGGTGAATTGTATACCAATATATAACATTGATCTGAAAGTAAAGATTATTATTTAAGATATTTTATGCTTTAGCCCTTTTTTTGTGCTTCCTTCCGTGAACAAATAAATAGTTCTGTTTGTTGTTTCCACTTTTTTGTCGTAATTTCGTAGTCCAAACCTTGTTATTCTGGTAATTTATTAACTAAAATTTCAACTTTTTAGTAACCATATAATTATGTCAAAACAAAAGAATTATTTAACCTGCGACGGGAATCAGGCTGCTGCACATATAGCATACATGTTCAGTGAAGTGGCTGCGATTTATCCGATCACACCATCATCCACGATGGCTGAATATGTGGATGAATGGGCTGCTGCCGGAAGAAAAAACATTTTCGGACAGCCCGTACTGGTGCAGGAAATGCAGTCGGAGGCAGGTGCTGCCGGAGCCATGCACGGTTCGTTGCAGGCCGGGGCGCTCACTTCCACCTTCACCGCATCGCAAGGACTGTTGCTGATGCTTCCCAACATGTACAAGATGGCAGGTGAACTGTTACCGGGTGTGTTTCATGTCTCGGCACGTGCACTGGCATCGCATGCTCTCTCCATTTTTGGTGATCAGCAGGATGTAATGGCTGTACGCCCCTCAGGGTTTGCGCTTTTCGCAACAGGATCGGTGCAGGAGGTGATGGATATGGCTGCCGTAGCTCATCTGGCTGCGATTGAAAGCCGCGTTCCCTTCCTTCATTTCTTCGACGGATTCCGCACATCACACGAGATCCAGAAGATTGAAGCATTGACGAACGATGATCTTGCGCCGCTCATCAACCAGGAGGCGCTGAAAGGTTTCCGCAACAGGGCGTTGTCTCCTGATGCTCCTGTAGCAAGAGGGACAGCACAGAATGATGATATTTATTTCCAGGCCCGTGAGGCCTCGAACCCGTTTTATGATGCGGTACCCGATGTAGTAGAGAAGTATCTGGATAAACTGGCTGCCGTTACCGGACGCAAATACGGATTGTTCGACTATTACGGAGATCCGGAAGCCGAGAGAGTGATCATCGCCATGGGTTCAGTAACAGAAACCATTCGTGAGGCGGTTGATCATCTGAGAGCGCAGGGTGAAAAGGTAGGTGTCGTAGCAGTTCACCTCTACCGTCCTTTCAAGGCGGCAGCATTCCTGTCGGTAATGCCTGAAACGGTTCAACGTATTGCAGTGCTCGATCGTACCAAGGAACCCGGTGCTACGGGACAACCGCTCTATCTCGATGTGAAGGACTGTTTCTACGGGAAAGAGAATGCTCCCGAGATTGTGGGAGGTATCTATGGGCTCTCATCCAAAGACACCACGCCTTCACAGATCATCTCGGTCTATGAGAACCTGTCCATGAACCTGCCGAAGAACGACTTCACCATTGGAATCGTCGATGATGTCACCTTCAAGTCACTTCCCGCAAAGGAGGAGATCTCGATGGATGAGACCACCTACGAGGCCAAATTCTACGGTCTGGGATCGGATGGCACGGTAGGTGCAAACAAGAACTCCATCAAGATCATCGGTGACAACACCAATAAATATGTACAGGCATACTTCGCTTACGACTCCAAGAAGTCGGGCGGGTTCACCTGTTCACACCTTCGTTTCGGCGACAATCCCATTCGTTCAACCTATCTGGTAAATACACCCAATTTCGTGGCTTGCCATGTGCCGGCCTATCTCTATCTTTACGATGTGACCAACGGTTTGAAAAAGAACGGAACGTTCCTGCTTAACTCGCTGTGGACCAAAGAGGAGGTGGCGAATCATCTGCCCGATCAGGTGAAGAGATATTTTGCTGAGAACAACA
>JAAYGM010000195.1 GCA_012727735.1 Bacteroidales bacterium
AAAACCCGTCGCAGGATTTGCGACAGGCTCTTTATATATTTTTCAATGAACTATAAATGCATGATTCTTCTCCTTACGACTTTGTGAGTTGTAAGCAGCGCCACCAATATCCGTTCATTAATAAATTAGTCATAATTCTTTCAATTGTCTGCAAAGAAATAGCATTCAAAATGAATTTGCAACTCTTTCTCTGTTTTTAACATATTTATTTTCGAAATACCAATTTTCAGTAAGTCATTCATCTGATCTCTTCTGCCTCAAACCCGGTACGTTTGATGGTTTTGACAATATCTTCCGCATCCAGCAGATCCGTCTCCACTGTCAATATTTTATCTGGGTTGTCTATATCCACCTTCCACGACTGAATCCCCTCTTTTCTGTCGAGGAAAGGAGTCACCCTGGCAAGACAATTGGTACAATTGATATTTGTTTTAAACTGGATGGTTTTCATACTTCTTCTCATTAAATGATGTGCTGTTTTCTCTCTGTCAGATGCCGAAGCCAACCGACCTTTCATTAAAGACAAATTTCAGCCTGTTTTGTTCATTTTGAGAATTACCGGAAATGAACATTGCATGAGCAGTACTGAATCAACCATGATAATAGTATGAAGATATCTTCCTGACGATCAATTAATTTTTTAACTTTACCGGTGAATATAAATGCCATTCAATTGTATCATATGCTTGGAGCAATTCTCGGCGATATCGTGGGAAGCACCTACGAATTTGCCAACACCAAAGATTACAATTTTGACCTTTTTCCTGCCGGAAGTAATTATACAGATGACAGCGTGCTGACTGTTGCTGTGGCAGATGCTATTTTGCAAAAAGTTGATTACGGAGCAATGATCCGCGAATGGGCGCTTCGTTATCCGCATCCCAAAGGTGCTTACGGCAATTCGTTCAAACGATGGATGCACGCTGATGAGATCAAACCCTATGGCAGCTACGGCAATGGCTCAGCCATGCGTGTGAGTCCCGTGGGGTGGTTATTTGATAAGGAGCAGACGGTGCTCAACGAGGCACGCAAGAGCGCTTCATGCACCCACAATCATCCCGAAGGTATCAAGGGAGCCCAGGCCACGGCTATCGCCCTCTATTTTGCACGGAAAGGGAAAGAGAAGCTGTTTATCAGGCAGTACATCACCGCTAAGTTCGGTTACGATTTGCATAAAACAGTGGACGAAATTCGTAAGACATACCTCTATAATGAATCATGCCAGGGCACTGTACCTGAAGCGCTGATATGCTTTTTCGAAAGTAATTCATTTGAAGATGCCATACGCAAAGCTATCTCCATAGGTGGTGACAGCGATACCATCGGGGCAATCACAGGTGGTATTGCAGAAGCATTCTACGATATCCCTGTTGAGCTGGCGAATAAAGCCAGGAGTTATTTGCCGAATGATATGCTGGAGATCCTGAAATTATCTGGTGAAAAGACGCATCCGCTTGCCATCGATCTGGATGCCGACACCAAACGCTTGCGTGAACGCTTCAGGAAACTGAAAAAATAGTTGTCTGCGCTTTTGGCAAAACTGGAACATCGGCTATCGGCATCTATATCAACGAGATTCGCATCGGATGGGTTCCGCAGGAGTTCAACGAAGTCATTTCCCGCCTGATGGACGCAGGAAAAGCGTTCTTTTGCCGTATAGAAAATTTCGGACGAATAAACAAATGGCTGAAAATAGATGTTAAACTTTATATGGTTGAATAAAAAACAGGGAAAAATAAATCAATCGAATCGCATGAAAAAGTTATTTTTTTTATTCGCTGTTGTATCATTCCTGGCAGCCTGCTCGGGTCCAAAGGGGATGGTCAAAATTGAACCGAACGGAAGTGAAGTGGCAGAGGAAGATTCTGTCGAATATGAACTGATTGTCTTCGATACAGGATTTGAGACCTGGTACATGCTTCAGAACTCTCCGGCCAGATACCGCTCCCAACAGTATTATGAGAACTGGAACAGGCAATATGTGACGGAATGGAATTATCTGGCAACGCAATCCCGCAGAAGATCATTCTTTCAGTCCATTATGGGGTATGAACCGGGGGTGGATTATGGATTTGAACTGAATCACAAGCTGTTCTACTATTTTCAGTATGTGGAGCATGTGCTGGGGATACCTATTCTTCCCAATGGCCCTTCCGGGGTGGTTTATTAACTGTCCGGTTAAAATTGCAACTTGCCGGCCGGATTGAAATATCATTTTCCCGTTTAATAGATTATAACTATTTTTGGTTATGATTGAAACAGACAGGGAACATACTTTTATGAAAAAATCCAATAAGCAAAAATGGATACATCTGCTTGTTGCTGCCGGTATACTCCTGGCAGTGATTTTCAGCTTCAGTCGCAGTTCAATACTTTCCGAAGCATATATGCGAACCGCATATCCCGTGATTGCGACACTCTTCTCATTTATCTCAGGCATTTTTCCTTTTTCACTATATGATGTTTTTATCGTTGCGGCATTGATATGGTTCACCGGTATGATACTGCGGGTTACTCTGCGTAAAATCACCCTCTCTGCTTTCTTTTATTCACTGCTGCGGTTCACTCTGATCGTTGTGGCCTGGTTCTATCTGAGCTGGGGTATCGCCTACTTCAGGGATGATTTTTATACACGGAATGAGGTGGAGGAGGTACCTTTCGACAAAGAAAATCTGCATAATGTGACCCTCCGTTTTATAGAAAATGCCAACCGCTTTTACGTGATCAGCGATGAGATGGATAAAGAGAAAGTACGTGATGTGATTGAGCAGTCGTACCATCAACACCACCAGGAGCTACGTCTGCCTGACCCTAACGGAAAAAGAAAGGTGAAGGCAATGATTTTTGAGCCGATCTATTCAAAAATGGGTGTTTCGGGGTACTTCGGTCCCTTTTTCAATGAGATCCATGTGAACAACTACAGCCTGCCATTCACCTATCCTTTCACGCTGGCACATGAGATGGCACACCAGTACGGCATTGCCCCTGAATCGGAAGCCAGCCTCTATGCCTTTATCGTGTGTGCCGGCAGCAGCGACCCGATCGTGCGCTATAGCGGTTACGCCTCGGTGCTGGGATACCTGTTACGTGACGCAAGACGGTTTCTACCCGATGTGTACGATTCGCTATTGCAATCCATCCGCCCCGAGATCATCGCCGACCTGCAACAGAACAGTGCGCACTGGATGGCAGCGCGCAACGAAACCCTCTCCGATACCCAGGACAAGATGTATGATGTCTACCTAAAGACAAACCAGGTGAGCTCGGGACGCGAGAACTACTCCGAGGTGGTGGGACTGTTGCTTTCAGGATATGACCTGCTGGAAGATTCAGTTGAATAAGAAGCTTCAAGACTTCCGGACAAATAGCTAAAAATATGAATCATATCTTTCTTCTCTTCAGCCGCAGACTGTTCGTGACAACGCTCACCGAGCTCAGCGCCATGGCAGCCCCCGCGATCATGGGATTGAGCAGAAAACCGGTGAGGGGATAGAGCACCCCGGCGGCGATGGGGATGCCGATCACATTGTAGATAAACGCCCAGAAGAGGTTCTGACGGATGGTCCTTACCGTCGCCTGCGACAGGTGGATTGCCTTGGATATCTTGTTCAGATCGGATGAGATGATGGTCATCTTCGCCACATCCATGGCGATATCACTCCCCGCCCCCATAGCGATGCTCACGTTGGCCTGCGCCAGCGCACCACTGTCGTTGATACCGTCACCCACCATCGCCACTTTCTTTCCTTCCACCTGCAGGCTCTTCACCAGCTCAGCCTTCTCTTCAGGCATCACCCCTCCTTTGAACCGGGTAATCCCGAGTTCACCGGCCAGTGCGGCAGCAACCTTCTCATTGTCGCCTGTGTAGATGGCCACCTCAATACCCATCCCTTGCAACCTGCTGATGGCCTCTTTGGAGGTGGGCTTCATCTTGTCGGTGATAGCCACCACCCCTAACGCGATCTCATCGTCAGCAAAAACTGAAACGGTATGTGCCGCATCCATTGACATGTAGACCTGTTGTTTGAGATCGGCCTGAATGACGATATTCTTTGAGAACAGATAGTCCAGGTTACCAATAAAGTAGCGCTTACCCTCATAGGTTCCTTCGATACCCTTGCCACTCACCTGCAGTACCGAGATATCATCGAGAAGGGTGGCATTCTCCTTCAGTTCGGCAGTGATGGCATCTGCCAGAGGGTGCTCCGACCGGTATTCAATACTATAGAGGATATCACGGTGCAGCGGTAGTGCATCGAGCGACCATGTGATGTTACTCACCTGTGGCTTCCCCTCGGTGATGGTTCCAGTCTTATCCAGCACCACCACATCAATCTGCTTCGCCATCTCGAGACTCTCGGCATCCTTGATCAGGATCCCCTCTTCAGCACCCTTGCCTATGCCGACCATGATGGCCGTGGGAGTGGCCAGTCCCAGGGCACAGGGACAGGCAATGACCAACACGGTCACCATCGCCAGCAGCCCGTAGACGAAACCGTTGTCCCCACCAAACAGGAGCCAGACTACGAAGCTCAGCAGGGCAATGCCGATCACCACCGGCACGAAGATACCGGCAATCTTATCCACCAGCCCCTGTACGGGTGCCTTGCTTCCCTGTGCCTCATCCACCGTGCGGATGATCTGTGCGAGAAGCGTCTCCTTCCCCACCTTCTCTGCCCTGAAGCGGAAGCTACCCTTCTGGTTGATGGTACCGGCAAACACCTTATCACCACCGCTCTTCTCCACGGGGATCGGCTCTCCAGAGATCATACTCTCATCGACGAAAGAGCTGCCTTCGGTCACCTCACCATCCACGGCGATCTTCTCACCCGGCTTCACCAGGACGATGTCACCAACCAGCAGGTCTGCGATAGGGATCTCCTCAGG
>JAAYGM010000196.1 GCA_012727735.1 Bacteroidales bacterium
TCCATCTACGTTGGCGTCAGCGTTGATAAAGGATTTGGGAGACTGATCGGACACGATGAAGTCGATGATGGCAACCAGATCCATGATATCCACAGTGCCGTCGGAATTGGCGTCGCCGAGCATTGCCTTACCTTCCAGCGTCTGGTCCCAATCATAGTGGCAGATGGGATATTTGGACGCATCCCATTTATGATCCGCACTCATGTACTGGTCAGATTTTAAGAAATACGTGTATTGCCACCCGATGTCAAAAGTAACGTCCACGTGATACCAGTTACCTCCGATCTTGACAAGATTCCAGCTATGATTCTCCCATCCATTAATACCTTTCGCCGAACCGGAAATAAACTTATTGGCGATACCCGCTTCGTTTAGCAGCATTTGGTATCCAGTAGCAAAACTTTGGCAGACGCCTGTGCCGAGCATAAGTACACCGTAAGGACTAAAATGTGTTAAAGTGAAATCATAGTAAGCGTTCTTGATGAGGTAATCATGTAGCCACTTTGTACGGGCATATGCGCCGCTCACACTGCTCATACATTCCTTCGCGATGGCTGCGACCTTCTGGGAAGGCAACTGACCACCAAGGATTGAAAAATTAGCATCAATGTAGATTACCGCCCCCCGAACGTCAGTTACTTCTACCCTGACAGACCCCTCCAAACCAAATAATTGGCGAGAGGAGGATTGGGATACTGTTGTTTCTTCAATTTTAATTTTTTCAGACCAATTCTTCTCGCTAAAATACCACGTATAACGGTATCGGTAGGGTTTCTGTCCACCACTCGCTTGTACACTGACGGTTACCTCCTCCCCGGCGTTGACAACATTCGAACTGAGAGTCAATGCTGCCTCTAGGGGCGCCAGCAGTGCGCCAGTGATGGTGAACTCAACTGATGGCTGTCTCATCTCTGCGCCATTCGCGTCAGTAACACAGATGTAAAATCGTCCTGAAACACCAATAAGCGGCGTGAAACTCGCTTGCTCATTAGTTCCTTTTTCTCTATAAGTTACAGTATTATCATTTGATTCAGTTACTACCCAGAAACAATCCACTACATATGGTGCTTTGCCACCCTCAATCGTCCAGGTTGCCGTTATAGGCTGTCCAACAGCAATACTTTTTTTATTTAACGTTATTTCATAGGTCAGCGGAGGGGGCGATCCTATGATGGTAAAGTCTTTCTCAATATACTGAGTTCTTCCAAGATTGTACGAAATAGTAAGAGATAGTTTGCCATTGGTTCCAGATTGAGGAATATGGTTTATCTGTCCTTCAATGGCCATAGGGTCGAAGCGGGAGGTTTGATCGGAATGAGAGATTAATTCCTCGCTTTCATATATTAACCAGACTGCATTGTCAACAGAATAGGTTCCTTCACCACCCTCAATCGTCCAGGTTGCGGTGATAGGGCTACCTGCCTGGACACTTTCGGGCATGGTAACCCGGACGTGCATCATCTCAGGAGATCCGATAATTTTAAATTCGTGTTCCATATAGGTGTAGTTGTCGTTGTCATCCAAGACGCCCACAAGAAACACTCCTCTATTCCCGAAGTGGGGTGTGAAGATAGTAGTATTTCCGATTATATCGGTTTTGAAGTTGCTGACAATATCGTTTTCTTCGTAGAGGGTCAAACCGGCATAATGAACTCGGTAGGGCGAAGTTCCACCGGTAATTGTCCATGATGCGGTGATTGATTCGCCTACCGCAACAGTCAGCTTATTTATCTCAACGATTACTTCAAAATTCGTCTCTGCGTTTGTTGTTGTGATTAGCATGGTCAA
>JAAYGM010000197.1 GCA_012727735.1 Bacteroidales bacterium
AACAGCAGCGCCAGCATCAGTGCGCCGAAGCCACCCACGAGCCAGGTGATCATCGTACCCTGCGGGTTCGCAACTGCGATAAGATCTTTCGGTGAGTTGAATATCCCTGATCCGATCATCGATCCGAGTGCCACGAACACCAGCAGCCATAATCCTAGTTTCTCCTCTTTCTCCTTCATGCGCATTAATATCTTTTCGGGACGTCCGGCTACAAAAGTACAATTTTTCACATTAACCTGCTTTTCTCCACCAGTTGAATTCCTTAATTTTTGTACCTTTGCTGTCACCTGGTAAAAAGAAATTATTAAATAACAGAGACAAAAATGTACAATTGGTTTGAGTGTAAGATAAAATATGACAAAATGCTGGAGACTGGCATGCAGAAGACAGTAACCGAGCCCTATCTCGTGGATGCGCTCTCGTTCACCGAGGCTGAAGCGAGAATCATTGAGGAGATCAAACCCTTTATCTCGGGTGAGTTCTCAGTCTCCGATATCAAGCGGGTGAAGTACACTGAATCGTTCTTCAACGAGACGGGTGACCGCTATTTCAAGGCGAGGCTCTTTTTTATTACACTGGACGAGAAAAGTGGGGCAGAGAAAAAAACAGGGATCAATATGCTGGTGCAGGCTTCACTGCTGAAAGAGGCGGTGGAGATCGTGGAAGCGGAAATGAAGAAGACAATGATCGATTACACCTTCGCCTCTGTAACAGAGACCGCGATTATGGATGTTTTCCCCTATTCGGGCGGAAGTGCAGCAACAAAGGAGGAATGAACATAAGAAGAGAAATCCGAACTTTAAGAAGGAGCATTCCACAGGATGTGAAGATTGTGGCGGTATCCAAGTTTCATCCTGCGGCGATGATACAGGAAGCGTATGACGCGGGACAGCGTATCTTCGGCGAAAGCCGTGTGCAGGAACTGGTGTCCAAGCAGCAGCAGCTCCCGGGGGATATTGAGTGGCATTTTATCGGGGGGCTGCAGCGTAACAAGGTGAAGCAGATCGCCCCTTTCGTCTCGCTGATCCACAGCCTCGACAGTGAACGGCTGATGCTGGAGATAGAGAAGCAGGGTGCAGCCTGTGAGAGGGTGATCCCCTGCCTCCTGCAGGTGCATATAGCTGAGGAGGAGACAAAGGCGGGATTCTCTCCGGATGAGTGTCTCTTGTTCCTGAAGAGCGGCAGATGGCGGGAGTGTCCCCATCTGAAAATCAAGGGTGTAATGGGGATGGCGACCTTTACCGATGACAGTGAGCAGGTAAGAAAAGAGTTCAGGTTGCTGAAGTCACTGTTTGACGCCTGTAAAGAGCAGTTTTTCCCTGATAATCCCTCTTTCAGCGAGATCTCCATGGGGATGTCGGGTGATTATCCCATCGCCATTGAAGAGGGAAGCACCATGGTGCGTCTCGGTTCGCTTATTTTTGGAGAGCGATGACCCTTTACCATTGCTCACCATGATTTATTTTGATAAGCGATCGATTCTATCGATTTAATTTCCTATTTTTGTTTATTAGAAAAACCCGAAAAACATTCGTTTAACAGATGGTTCAATTAGAAACAACTTTTGCCGGATTAACGCTTAAGAATCCGTTGATTGCTGCCAGCAGCGGCCTGACCAACTCACTGAAAAAGATAAAGGAGCTGGAGGAGGCTGGTATCGGTGCGATCGTTCTGAAGTCTCTTTTCGAAGAGCAGATTGAGAACCACTCAGAGAAACTGACGGAGATATCAGATTATCCCGAGGCTGCCGATTACATCAATGCCTATGTGGAGATGAATCATATGGAAAAGTATCTCGATCTGATCCGTAATGCCAAGGCTGATTGCAGCGTACCGGTCATTGCCAGCATCAACTGCTATAAGCTGGCACGATGGACCGGTTTTGCCCGGAATGTCCAGGATGCCGGCGCCGATGCACTGGAGTTGAACCTGTTCCTGCTCAATGCCGGTGATTATGGTGATACATGGCTGGAAGATGCTTATGTGAATATCGTCAGGGAGCTGAAGAAAACAATCACTATCCCTCTGGTGATCAAGATGGCGAAAAATATCAGTAACCTGCCCGGCCTGGTGGGGAAGCTGAAAGCTCTGGGTGCCGCAGGGGTGGTTCTTTTCAATCGTTTTTATCAGCTGGATATCGATATCAGGAAGATGGAAATTACCTCCGGTCCTGTTTTTAGCAACCCCTCCGATTTCAGTGATACCCTGCGCTGGACGGCGATCGTCTCAGGACGTGTTCCCGAGTGTGATATTGCCTGCTCCTACGGGGTGCACTCCTGGGAGGATGCTGTTAAGGGGATCCTTGCGGGTGCCTCCGGGATACAACTGGCCAGTGTGCTTTACGAGCAGGGACCGGCAGTGATCGGCGATATGCTCACCTGTATCGAGGAGTGGATGATGCAGAGCAATTACGAACGTATTGAGCAGTTCAGGGGGAAACTGAATTATGCGAACATCAGCAGTCCGTCGCTCTACGAACGGGTTCAGTTTATGAAATATTTCTCCAATTACAGGTAACCACCGCCCAGTCACCCTGTTGGTGAACGTTTGAGGTGTCACAAAGAAAGATAATCGCATATGAACATTCAACAACTTGAATATATTATTGCCGTAGATAATTACCGCCATTTCTCCAAGGCTGCAGAAGCCTCTTTTGTCACGCAACCCACGCTGAGCATGATGATACAGAAGCTGGAGGAAGAGCTGGGCGTGAAGCTGTTCGACCGTTCGCAGCTGCCGGTACAACCCACGGAGATAGGTACGCGCCTGATCAACCAGGCACGTCTGGCCCTGGCACAGATCAACAAGATCAAGGAGATCGTCCAGGAGGAGAAAGGTATTCTGAAAGGTGTCTTCCGCCTGGCGATCATACCCACCATCTCCCCCTATCTCCTGCCAAAGCTGATGCAGGTACACAGTGAGAATAAGTTCGATATACGCATCATTATCTCCGAGCTGACTACAGAACAGATTTTGAAAGGGCTGGCGAACGACTCCATCGACGGTGGTATCCTCGCCACACCGCTGAAAGAGCCTCTGATCACCGAGCATCCCATCTATTACGAACGTTTTTTCGCCTATGTCTCACCCCGTGAGAAGTCGCTCTATGCCAGGACATCACTCGATGAGAGTGATCTCACGACGACCAGGCTCTGGCTACTGGATGAGGTGCACTGCTTCAGAACGCAGATACTGCATCTCTGCAACCTGAAGAAACGACGCAACGGCAACCAGTCAATCTTCACCTATGAGGCAGGTAGCATTGACACCCTCATCAATATTGTTGATCAGAACGAAGGACTGACCGTGATTCCCGAGATGGCACTGTCACACCTGAGTGAGACGCAGAAGAAGAATGTACGTCCCTTTAAAAACAACACACCCGTGCGGGAGGTGAGCCTTATTACGCGGAAGGAATTTTTCCGTGAACGGCTGCTCAACATCATCATTGATGAGGTAAAGACAGCTGTTCCCAGCTCCCTGCAGGATGAGGCGATGAAAAAGTACGTGGTACCGCTCTGAGGGAGTAGGATCAAAGAAATGAAAGAGGCGGTGATCATAAAATCATCGCCTCTTTCAACATTCAGAGAGTCAGCTTCAACCCCGTGAAAAAGGTTCTCGGTATTCCGGGGCCGTACATATAGCCCGAAGCTCTTCCGGGGCCGGTGTCGAAATCGGCCTGATAGGCATTGAAGATGTTTTGCAGGCCTGCATTCAGCTGAAGTTTCGTATCATCATACAGGACGAAAGTGTAGGATACTTTGGTGTGCAGCTCAAAGAAAGAGGGAGACACCTCCGTGATATTCACGGTTGAAAAACGGTCCGTCCCCTCTCTTCCGAATCCTGCCTCATGAGGGACCAGCATGCTGCCGGTGTAGTTGCCCGAGAGAGACACAGAGAAATGATCACCGGGTGAGAGTGTGACTACAAGGTAGGCGTAACTGTCCGGAGTACGCATCATCCTTCTCGAAGGAACCACCTTGTCGATTGCTTGTTCCGCCTCTGTCTCCGGTTCCCACCATTTTCTTGCCTGCTCATAACGACTTCTCTGCAGTGTGGCTCCTGCCTGCAGGTCGAATCCTGTTCCCACGGTAGCCCTCCCTTCGAGGTTGACACCATAGACCATGGCGCCGAATGCGGCATTCTCAATCAGAATCTCATCTCCTCTCTTCACACCGGTGAAGGGGCGGTCGAGGCCGGTGTAGAATCCCTCTGCAAGCAGGTTGAAGAGGATACGCCCTGACATATGATAGAGATCGACCGATCCGCTAACACTCCTTGATCGCTCCTCCTTCAGATTCTCTGACAAACGCCTGACCACCTGCCTGCCACCTGCAATATCTACATGCAGATCCTCGTCAAACAACTGCGGTGCACGAAATCCTCCACTATAGGTGAGGCGGATGTTGATGGTCTCCCGGGGATTGTAGCGCAGGTTGAGGCGGGGACTGAAGATGGTGTTCTTCACCAGGTTGTGCTTGTCGAGTCTGCCTCCCAGGAGGATGCTCCACCTCTCTGTTTTCCACTCATTCTGAAGGAATGCGCTTGCAGTCCGGCTGCGTTGAGAGATAGCCAGCTCTCTGTATCCGCTCCGATCATCCAGGTGGCTGCCCATATATTCCAGACCTGCAGTGAGATCAGCCGGCATAAACCAGAACCGGTCGAATGAATGGATATAATGTCCCCCCAGCTGATAGCTGACCTCTGTTGTTTGTCCGAAGGAGCTCATGCGCAGATGGTTGTTCTCGATGGCCGCATTGATCTCATCCAGTTCATCCTGTGGCATTCCCGGCAGTAACTGCGGGATTTCGTTGGAGTAGGGGGTGCCTGCACCGTAGTAGCTGTCTCTGTGGGTATGCTGCAGGGCAGTATAGAGACTGAACCTGTTGCTGTGATCCGAAGCGTATCGGTCAAATTTCAAAGAGCCGCTGTTGATATAGTGCTCCGCCTGCTCTGTGATGTGGGTTTCATAGGGTTGCAGTTCAAAACGATCGCCCCCGCGACGGAACTCATGCATGTGCTGGTATTCGAGGGACAGCTTTGAGTAGATGCCTGTCTTCAGGTATGAACGGAAGCCCAGTGAGCGGTTTTTGAGCAACGGCAGCTCCGTGAAACCGTCACCATCCATATCGAATCCGTCTCTCAGACGGTGCTGGCCGTAAACCATTATGCCCGCATTACGTCTTTCGTTCACAAGCGAGGCATTGAAGGTGGTGTTGTTCTCCAGTGCACCCGTGGCATTGATGCTGGTGAGTGTGTGCGAGAACTCACCCGTGTTGCGTATCGGTTCACGGGTGATGATGTTGATGGTACCCCCGATGGCATTCGCTCCGAAGAGTGCTGAGCCGCCACCACGGACCACTTCAATCCGCTCTATCATGTTGGCGGGGATCTGCTCAAGACCGTACACCCCTGCCAGTGCGCCGATCACGGGACGTGAATCGATGAGGATCTGTGAATAAGAGCCCTCCATGCCGTTGATACGTACTTGTGTGGTGCCGCAGTTCTGGCAGTTGTTCTCCACACGCAGTCCCGGCTGAAATCTCAGTCCGTCAGAGAGTGTTTTTGAATTGGTCACATCGAGGGTCTGCATATTGAGTACACTCACCAGCGAAGGCGCCATGCGGCGCGTGGTTTCGTTCCTGTTGGAAGAGACAACCACCTCGTCGAGTGAGACACTCTGCTCCTCCATTTCAAAGTCCACCTCCAGTGATCTGTCGGCCTCTATGGTGACGTTCCTTGTAATTGTTTTGAAACCTATCATGGTTACCTCCAGTGTGAAATTGCCCGGTGGTAGATTCCGCAGAAAGTAATGTCCCGTATTATCGGTGGTGATACCTATGGATGTGTCTATCAGTCTGATTGTCACATACGGGAGGTGTTTTTTTGTCTTTTTGTCCAGCACATGGCCAAAAATATGGGCATCGGTCTTTGCTGGTATGCTGCTGTCTGCCTGCGCATAACCAGCAACAGCATACAGAGAAAGCATGAGAATAATCAATATCTTCATTTATCTTTGTTTATGTTGATGAGAAAATCGGCAGGGTGCAGGCGTCATCGCGTACACCCTGAACTGTTGTCCGGGGAATGTGTAAGAAATGTCAGGCAGCCGTGGGAGGTGCTCTCAGTTGCCCGGGCGCTGCGGAGAAAACAGGGTGTTGTGCTTCGTAAAAACAGGGGTAATAGATGGTCAATGGATTCAGGTCGCAGGATACAGCCACCTGAGGGATGATATCGGAAGTGATCGTTGTCTTGAACAAATGGTCAAGAAGGCAGATCTGCTTCCCGGTATGTTCATGTTGCGTTGTTTCTCCCTGCTTGAAAGGATGGGAGTGTACATAAGTGACGTTGTTGATGACGTGTCTGTGTGTAAAGAGCGAGATCCCGCTCACGTACATCGTGAACAGGAACAGGAAAAACCACTTCAACAATTTCAATTGCCTCCTCTTCATGTGACGGCAAATATATCATTTTTATTTCTCCCCGGTGATCTGTTTAGGTTTTTTTAATAATCGCACCGGGCGCCCTTTTTCAGTCTTTCTTCCTCTCTCTCCGGCAATCAGAGAGGGATGTTTTTCTGTTCCGGGATTTTATATTACTTTTGTAGCCTGATGGAAAGTTGATTATATGGATCCTAAAACGATTATTGAGAAGTACTATAAAGAGGGTACAAAGCTCTACGATATTTATATGTCGCATGTGACAGATGTGACAGCCAAGGCCCTCTCCATTGCACATAAACATCCGGAGCTGGCTGTGGATATACAATTCCTGGAAGAGGCGGGCATGCTTCATGATATCGCTATTTTCCAGACAAAGGCACCTCATATTGCCTGTGAGGGTACACATCCCTACATCAGTCATGGTTATCTGGGGCGTGAGCTGCTCACGCTTGAGGGGTATCCCAAACATGGGAAAGTGTGTGAGCGTCATACCGGTACAGGACTTAGCCTGGAGACCATCATCAACCGTAAGCTCCCTGTTCCTCACAGAGATATGCGCCCTGAGACGCTGGAGGAGAAAATCATCTGTTTTGCCGATAAGTTCTTTTCCAAATCGCAGCTGGGCAGGGAGAAACCGCTGAAAAAAGTGCGGCAGGGCCTGAGCAGGCACGGATGGCATCAGGTGGAACTGTTTGATGAGTGGTGTGAGTTCTTCCTCTGAAAAACTGAGCGGAGAGTCTGCTCAGTTTTTTTTTGGCAGACTATTTGCAGTGAATGACCATAGATATATGAATTCAATAATAATATGATTAATAACGATAACCAGAAACCGGAGCCCGTTGAAAGGGACGAAGAGATATTAGACGAAATGACTGTTGGTCAGGATCAGGAGGTAAGTGAAGACAATTTGACAGAGGAGACGACTGATCTTGAAAAAGAACTGATTGACCTCAACGAAAAATATGATGAGCTGAACAACAGTTTTCTTCGCCTGCATGCCGAGTTCGATAATTTTCGCAAGCGAACGCTGAAGGAGAAAGCTGAGCTGATCAGGAGCGGCGGTGAACGCGTATTGCTTGACATCATCACGCTCGTGGATGATTTCGAACGTGCACTCGTGATCCTTCACGATGCCGAAGATAAGGATGCCATGCTTGAGGGTATGGATCTGATCTATTCCAAATTTATCAGTTTCCTGACACAACACGGGATAAAAGAGATTGAGGCAATTGGCCAACCTTTCGATGCGGAACGTTTTGAAGCGGTAACCACCATTCCCGCGACAGATGAATCAGAGAAAGGATTGATAGTGGATTGCATTCAGAAAGGGTACGAAATGAACGAGAAGATCATTCGTTTTCCAAAAGTAATTGTGGGAGAATAACATGGCTACAAAGAGAGATTATTACGAAATACTGGACCTACCTAAAACCGCGTCCGCGGAAGAGATAAAAAAAGCCTACCGCAAGAAAGCCATACAGTATCACCCTGATAAAAACCCGGGGGATAAACAGTCGGAGGAAAACTTCAAGGAGGCGGCTGAAGCGTATGAGGTGCTGAGCGATGAGAACAAACGCGCCCGCTATGATCAGTTTGGTCATGCAGGTCTGGGTGGTGCAGCATCATCGGGTGGCGGTTTTGGTGGAGGGATGTCTATGGATGATATCTTCTCACAGTTTGGCGATATCTTCGGCGGTCATTTTGGTGGCTTCGGTGGCTTTGGCGGTTTCGGTGGCAGCCAGCGTGGCAGGAGAGTGAACCGCGGTTCTGATCTCAGGGTGAAGGTGAAGCTGACGCTGAAAGAGATTCTTAATGGTGTGGAGAAGAAGATAAAGGTGAAGAAATATGTCTCCTGTTCTCATTGTGACGGCAACGGATCGGAAAATGGTACCTCTGTCACCACCTGTCACACCTGTAACGGTTCGGGAGTGGTAACACGTGTGGCAAACACCATACTGGGGCAGATGCAGACCTCTTCCACCTGTCCCACCTGTAGCGGTGAAGGAAAATCAATCACTAAGAAATGTGCCCATTGCAACGGTGAAGGGATCGTCCGCGAAGAGGAGGTGATCTCCATCAGGATACCTGCCGGTGTGGCTGAGGGGATGCAGCTCTCCATGTCGGGAAAAGGGAATGCCGCCCGCAGGGGAGGGGTCAACGGTGATTTGCTGATCGTGATTGAAGAGGAGGAGGATCCTAACCTGATACGTGATGACAATGATGTGATATATAACCTGTTCCTCAGCTTTCCCATGGCTGCGCTGGGTGCCTCTGTGGAGGTGCCGACCATTGATGGTGTGGCCAAGGTGAAAATTGAGCCGGGAACACAACCGGGCAAGGTGTTGCGCCTGCGTAACAAGGGATTGCCAACGGTGAATGGTTTCGGTAAGGGAGATGAGCTGATCAACGTAAATGTATACGTTCCTGAGAACCTGAACGAGAAAGAACGCAAGCTGATGGAAGAGATGAAGAAATCGGAAAACTTCACCCCGTCGCCATCCGCAAAGAAAAATGTCTTTAATAAATTCAAAAAGATGTTCGATTAACAATCAGAGATACATACAAAATACCTATCGATAAAAAAAAGCGGCAAACCTTCAAAAGTTTGACCGCTTTTTTTGTGATGTGCTAGCTCCTCCCATCACCTTCTTTTTGGTTTCCTAGTGAGTTCTTGCCGCTCCCTATCAGTTGTTCTGTTGATCCTGCCACTGTGGAACAGCCATTTCATCCGGATCATTAAGGGCAGATCAGGCAGCTTCAGATACCCGGTATAGTTACTAAAGAATCTCCGGGTGTCTGTCTCGCTTCCCTGGTATACAAATGACCGAACAAAAAGTTGTGCACTGAGGAGGCCCAGCTGAAGGTTTTTTCCAAACATCTTGTCGGCTGACAGGGTGTAGAGTGTACCGCCGAAGGTGCTTTGCTGCATAGTGATAGCGGGAGTACCGTATTGCAGCGATGCAGAGAGTGCAATCTGACAAGGGAGCGACAGGGTGGAGGACAACTCAGTAGCGAATACTAAGTTTCTGCGAGCAGCAACCCCGTTGTTGAGTGCCTGACTGTTGGGACTGGTACGCTGCCTGTAGAGTCTTACAGAGGGATAAACAGTGAAGCGGCCGCTCTTTAAAAGTGCTGTCAGCTGTATGCCTGTCTGTAGCAGATCTCCCAGGTTATGGGGTTTTATCACCAGCAAGTTAGCGTCTGTCAGCGTTGTCAGGGGATCAATCACTTCTCTCCTCATCTCGTGGAAGAGACGTAGTGAGAGATGGTTATGACGAAACCGGACGCTGTATTCACCTTGAAGGTGGTGGGATGAGGAGGGTTCCAGCAAGGGGTTTCCCAAACGCATGGTGTATGGGTTCAGGGTATAACGGGAGGGGTTGAGCTGAAATATCGACGGCCTGTCTGTTCCCCGTCGATAGGTGAAGGTGACATACTGCGAATCCCATGGCCTGTATTGAAATGAGATGAATGGCAGCAGCAGCGTCTTTGGAACAGGCTGATTGCCATCCATCACACCTGCTGCATACTCAACACGCATACCGACGTGGAGACTGGCATCGGTAAACTGATGTGTCACAGATCCGTAAAGCGCGTGTCTCTGTTGGCGATAGCTGAAGCCGGTAGAGCGATCACGCATGGATTGATGGTGCCAGTGTATGCCACCGGTCAGCTTGGTCCGCTCTCCAGCCTGAAGGGCACAGTCTGCCTTTATGTGAACACTATGCTCTGCCGGTTTCTCCCTGTTGATAACGGAGAACAGGTCATCCCCTTCACGGCTGCTGTAGGTGATCTTGTTGTCTGCCTTGAGTCGGGCGTGGTTCAGGTCGACCGCCAGAAACGAACTGCTGTCATTGAAATGATGCTTGTAGTAGAGTGAATTGTAGATATTCAGGTTGTTATCGTTCTCCTCCCTGCGGCTGATCACTGTCCGTTTCTCATCTGCTGTAACCCGAAGTGTCTGGTCGCCATCTTGCTCGTAAGAGTATGGATTGTAAAAGCCCTGAAAGTTGAGCATATCGCGTGGTGTAAGCTGATATTCCAGGCCGTAATAGAATGTATGTGAAAGGTTCCTCTGTCTCACCTGCTCGATGGCGCTTATTTTTAATGGTTGCGGCAATGTGCGTATTAAGATGCTGTTGGTTTCGTCGATATGCTCATAATTGATCTCTCCGTTATATGAGAGTTGGAGTGCAATCTTTCTGTTATTATAATGCAGGTTGGCAGAGGGAAAAGAGTATACAAACGACTTTGTGGCAGGGATATCAGCATAAAGCTCACTGCTGATGCCTTTTTCCTGCCCCTCTTTCAGTACGATACTGATTACTCCAGATATTGTACCACTGAATTCAGGGGGAGGGGTACGGTAGATCTCCACCTTTGAGATATCATAAGGAGATATTCTTTTCAGGTGACTGATGTCACGCACGCGTCCGTCAATCAGCAGCATCACATTTTCGCTGCCATCAAGGCTGATCTGCTGTTGTAAATCGATACGGATGCCGGGGATAAA